>JBKPLP010000143.1:0-6592 GCA_046731735.1 Acidobacteriota bacterium | reverse complement strand
CCACGAACACGACGTCGTCCTCCTTTGCGCTCTTCGCAATCGTCGCGAAGGCTTTCTGAATCTCCTGCTGCGACGATTTGCCCGACGTTCGCTTCGCGTCTTTCTCCGGCTGATCGGACAAGTACACGATGTGATCGGGTGCAATGCCCAGCCGCCCGGTGGCTCCGTCGACCAGCGTCGACGCCCAGCGCTGAAAGAGCTCGGCGTGCTCCGGATCGCCCGCCAGCCCGACGACGACCAGCAGGTGGACGTTCTGCGCCGCCGCCGGCGCGGCGCCTGCGAGCGATGCCGCCAACGCGAACGCCGCCAGACCGTGGCGCATCAGGCCAGTCCTACCGTGCGGCGGTAACCCCACTCGGCGCCGATCAATCCGAGCAGCAGCACCATCACGATCGGCATGTGCCACAGCTCGCGCTCTTCGACCGTGGTCACGCCCCGGCCCGTGTAGCGCAGATCTTCCGGCATGCCGCCGATGGTCTCCGGCGTGTAGAACCGCCCGCCGGTCTCGTCGGCGATCCGCTTGAGCCGCGCTGCGTGCATCGTCGCGTCGAAGTACTCCGCGTCGCTGGGCACGGCGCGCACCTCGGTGGTGCCGGCGCCGAGCGTTTTGCCGCCGCGGCTCGCTTCGACCTGCGCGACGTACATGCCCTGATCCGCCGTCGGGAACGTCGCGCGGTATTCACCGTTCCGTTCGCCGGTCCACTGCATCGGCACGTCGATCGGCGCCCCTTTGGGGCCGGAGATCTTCGCCACCACGCGTGCGTCGTTGACCTCCATGAACGAGGGATCGACCACGTCCGCGATCAGCGTGACCGGCTCGCCCGGCTCGACGCGATCCGTGGCGGTATGCACGTCGACCCCATCCGGAACGCCATCGACGACCCAGCGCAGCAGCTGACGCCAGAAGTTCTCGTGCGTCTGGTCTTCGAGCGTCATCTTGACGTCCATCTGCCAGTGCCACGAGTCCTGAACCGGAAACGCGAGCGTCTTGCCGCGTCCGTAGCGCTGCCACGCGAGGACGACCTGGTCGCGGCGGCGCTCGTCGGCGCCGTTCAGCAGCACCGTCGCGCCCGGTTTGACGTCGTGAATCGCGTTGACGCTGGTCAGGATCGGCATGTCGGGCCAACGCGCGTTCGACGCGGCTTCGGTCGCGGCGATCTGCGTCACACCGTGCGCTTCGCCGGCGCGCGTCGGTTTCACGTGCAGCCGCGCGACCGGAAGATTTTCCAGCGAACGCGCCGGGCGTTCGAGGACGACCGGCAGAGCGTCGGCCACCGGCGTCCCCGCGTATCCCCCTTCGGCGAACGATCGCGAGCCACCGAGCATGATCAGGCCGCCGCCGCGGCGCTCGACGAATTCCCCGATCATCCGCAGCTGGTCGCCGGAGAACGCGCCCGCTTCAATGCTGCCGAGGATCAATCCGCGATAGCCGAAGAGCTCCTCGCGCGTCTTCGGGAATCCGGCGAGCAGCTGCTCGGGATTGTCAACGCCAAGACGCAGATATTTCGTGTCCGCTGTGCGCTGCAGGGTGACGACCGTCAGGTTCTTGTCGTCTTCGACCGCGCGGTTGATGAACTTCATCTCCGGCCGCGGCTCCCCTTCGTAATAGAGAATCTTCTCGCGGCGGTCGGAGACGTCGATAAGCGCTTCGCGCGTGTTGTTCTGGGTGACCAGCTCGCCCGGCCGCGGCGCAATGCGGAACTTGAACACGCGGGAACCGGCGTCGTTCGCCGTGAACCGCACGCGCACCGCCGCGGGTTCGCCGTCGACCGGCAGCTTCACCTCCTGCGACCCGACGATGCGGCCTTCGTCCTCGATGTCGAGCGACACCGTCTCGCCGGCGTAGCCGGTCTGCGTGACCACGGCATCGATGACCAGCGACGTGCCCTTGAGGGCCGTCCGCGGCGTCGACACCCGGTCGATCTGCACGTCGCGGGCGAGCCGATCGCGACCGACGCCGACGGTGAACACCGGCACCGACGAGACCTTCAACGCGAGCAGCGCTTCGCTCAACGAGGCGTCCGTCGTGTCCGCGCCGTCGCTGACGAGCACCATGCCGGCGAGCGGCAGCCCGGCAAGCTCCTGGCGGGCGCCGTCGAGCGCTGCGCCGAGCCGCGTCTGGGCCCCCGCGAACGTCAGGTCATCGGTGGACGCCAGCCGCGACGCGACGGAGGAGAAGCGGAACGGGCGCAGCACGAATCGCTCCGACAACGCCTTGACGAGCGCCGCATCCTTGCCGCCGAACGCCTGCTTCACGAACGCCCCGCGCGACTCGGTGCCCCAGTCGGTGATCTGCATGCTGCGCGAATCGTCGATGAGGACGGCGAGGAAATTCTGTTGCGGGACGGCCGCCTTGACGACGAGAACGGGGCGAAACAGGCACAGGAGCATCACGCCGAGGGTCGTGATGCGGAGCGCGGTGAGAACGATCCGGTCGCGCACGCGGCCGCGCGCATGAAGGCCGCGGTAGGTGGCAATGGTCAGCAGGATCGCCGCCGCCGCAATCGCGAGCGCGACGTAGGAGCCGGTGGATGGCGCGAGCCGAAACTCCCCCTGCCGGAAGATGACCGGCCGGTACTCGAAGAGAAAACGGAACAGAGAGTCCACGCTCCGCCTTTCGTAGGGATGGTCCCCGTGGCTTCCGCCTTCAGGCGGAAGACGTATTCAAACACGCCATCGCTAACTGCTCGTAAGCCGCGACCGCCCGATCCAGCTCTGCAATCTCCAGGTGCTCCTCGCTCGTGTGTGCCACGAGAATCGATCCGGGCCCGAACAGCAACGGAGTGCCCCACCGATCCAGCAGCGGCACGTCGGTCGTGAACCGGAATACGGCCGTCTCGAACCCGGGTACGGTGTGCATCCAGACGTGCGGCACGCGCAGCACTTCTTCAGACGTCACGTACCGGTCGAGTGGCCGTATCGCGTCGAGAACCTCCTCCGCTGGACCGATGGTCCGAAAGACGATCTCCGCGGACGCATGCGGCGACACGACGTTCGGCGCGATCCCTCCTTCGATCAGCCCGATACTGTAAGACGTGGTGCCAAGCTCCGGATGCGACGGCAGCGCGATCGATCGTAGCGCGATTAGCGCGTCGAGGAGCTTGTCAATCGCCGATTCGCCGCACTCGGGCGTGGCCGAGTGCGCAGCTCGTCCCGCCGCCCGTAACCGCAGCCTCAGGACGCCCCGCGTGGCGCGCCCAAGACGATTGTCCGTCGGCTCCCCATTAATAAGGAAGCGCGATCCGGCGGGCGATGCGTTTGCGGTGGACGCGCCGTCGCTGCCTCGTTCCTCCCCGACGACGAACAGCAGCCCCACCCGCCGCTCGCCCCGGGCGCGGAGCCGCTCGGCTGCGGCGATTTGCGCCGCGACAATCCCCTTTGCATCGCACGCGCCGCGGCCGTAGAGCCGGGTTCCCTCGATGCGGCTCGGAAAAAAGGGCGGCACGCAGTCGTAGTGCGTCGAGAACACGACCGCCGGCGGATCGATCGTGGCCAGAATATTGGCGCGGCCGCGATCCACCGGCTGACGGGCCACGCCGTAGTCGAGGGCCGCCAGCTCCCGCGCGAGCCAATCCCCAGCCTCAGCCTCGCGCCCCGTCGTGGAATCAATATTAATGAGCGCCCGCGCGAACGCGATCGCGTCAAAGGCGGTTTTCATAGTTTTGTCGCATTCGGGTCATGCCAGGCCTGCCCTGAGCGAGCGGCTCAACAGGCGAGCCGACGGGTTGCCCTGAGCATCTCAACAGGCGAGCCGAAGGGTCATCGAATCCATTCTTCCAACGCCGTGCGGGCGTCAGTTTTGTCATCGCGATACTTCACGATGACGGGCGTGGCGACGGCAAGTCCCCACTCCCGTCCCTTGCCCGACGTGACCGGCCGAGTGCCCGGCACCACTACTGCCCCTTCAGGGACGACGAGAGGACCGCCGGATGGCGTGATGATCCGTTCGTTGGGCAGATCGTAGAGCGGCGTCGATCCGGTGAGGATCGTTCCCGCAGCGAGCACCGCGCGCCGCTTGACGATCGCGCCTTCGTAAACGCCGCAGTTCCCGCCGACGAGCACATCGTCTTCGATGATCACCGGCAGCGCCCCGACCGGCTCGAGCACGCCGCCGATCTGCGCCGCGGCGCTCACGTGCACGCGCTGGCCGATCTGCGCGCACGAGCCCACCAGTGCATGCGAATCGATCATCGTCCCGTTGCCGACATGCGCCCCGACGTTGATGTACATCGGCGGCATGCACACGACTCCGGGTCCGAGAAAAGCGCCGTCACGCACGGTCGAACCGCCCGGCACCACACGCACGGCACTCGCGGCCGTGAAGCGCTTGAGCGGCATCGTGTCCTTGTCGAGAAACGGCCATTTGCCGTGATCCGCCGACATGTCAACGACGTCGCCGAAGCGGAAGCCCAGGAGGATTCCCTGCTTGACCCACGCGTTGACGCGCCACCCGCACGGTATGGAGGGATCCGGCTCCGCGGCGCGGACTTCACCCGCCGAGAGCGCGGCGCGCAGCCGGGCGAACACATCACGGGCCCGCTGGCGATCGGCGGCGCCCCCCGCGGCGAACAGTTCGCCAATCTCTGAAGCGAGCGTAGTCAATAAAGAACCTTGAGCCCTGAGCGCTGCCCCCTGCCCCCTGAAGCCTTGAAGCCCTGAAGCCCTCCTAGGCCCGGACCGTCGCGGAGCCGACGGGCAGTCCGAGGTCGCGCAGCACCTGCGCGATACGCTCGCGAGAGGCGGGCCGCACCGGCACCAGCGGCAGACGATAGATCTCGTCCAGCAGCCCCATCATGGCCATCGCCGCCTTCACCGGGATCGGGCTCGACTCGATGAAATTGATCTGCATGAGCGGCAGCAACTCGAAGTGAAGCTTCCGCGCCGCCGCGAAGTCACCCTTCTCCGCAGACTCCACCATGCGCGCCATCTCGCGCGGAACTTCGTTCGAGGCGACCGAAACGATCCCGCGGCCGCCCACGGACATGACCGGCAGCGTCAGCGCATCGTCGCCAGAGAGTACGAGGAAGTCCGCCGGGACCGCACGGCAGATCTCGCACATCTGGGTCATGTTCCCCGACGCCTCCTTGACGCCGACGATGTTCGGCACCGCGCTCAGCCGCGTGATCGTGACGACGTCGACGTTGACGCCGGTGCGTCCGGGCACGTTGTAGACGATGACCGGCAGCGGCACCGCTTCCGCGATCGCTTTGTAGTGCTGATAGAGACCGTCCGGGGTCGGCTTGTTGTAATACGGAGCGACGGAAAGAATGCCATCGGCCCCGGCGCGCGCCATCTGCTGCGCGGCCTCGATCACTTCGAGCGTGTTGTAGCCCCCCGCGCCCGCGAGCACCGGGACCTTGCCCTTGGCTTCCTCGACGATGATCTCGACGACGCGCAGGCGTTCTTCAGGGGTGAGCGTCGGCGTTTCACCGGTGGTGCCGCACGGCACGAGGAAATGAATGCCGGCGTCAATCTGCCGGCGCGCGAGCCGCCGGACGCCAGCTTCGTCGAGCGCCCCGCTCCGCGTGAAGGGCGTGACGAGCGCCGTGCCGCAGCCGGTGAATGCCTGTCTCATCGTCTTCCTCCGTCGTGCTGCTAGAGGCCGAGCACGTCGCGCATCGTGAACCAGCCCTTCCGGCCGTTCACCCACTTCGCCGCCGCCAGTGCGCCGCGCGCGAAGCCGGAGCGGTCGCGCGCCGTGTGGGTCAGCGTGATCGTCTCGCCCGCCGCATCGAATCCTATCGTGTGTATTCCGGGGATGGATCCGGCGCGTGTCGATGATACGTCGATCGGCCGGGCATAGCCGTGTTCGCGGAGCACCGCCTGGAGCTGCAGCGCGGTTCCCGAGGGCGCGTCGCGCTTCGCCGCGTGATGCGCTTCGTGGATCCACGCGCCGAATCCGGCATGCGGTTCGAACAGCTCCGCCGCCCGGGCCGCCAGCGCCGCGAACAGATTGACGCCGAGCGCGAAGTTCGGCGCCGCCACCACCCCAATTCCTTTGACCGCGGCATCGCGTCGAAGTTCCGCTTCGTGCGCGCCCCAGCCGGTCGTGCCGATGACCACGTTCGTGCCGCGCGCCGCGAGTCGGCGCAGATTCTCAGGCACCGCCGCCGCGTCCGAGAAATCGATCGCCACGTCCGCCGCCGGCCAGCGCTCCGGCGCATTCGCTTCGTCGATATCGACCGTGCCCGCGACGTCGATGCCGAACTCGGGACACAGCGACTCGACGAGCTTGCCCATGCGCCCGTAGCCGACGATCAGCCCCCTCATCCGAGCACCCTAGGCACCCTTGAATACTCCAAAGAATTCTTCGTGGAGCTGTTCCATGCCTTCGCCGACGTCCGAATCGCGCAGCACGATCGTGACGTTCCGCCGCGAAGCCGCCTGCGACACCATCCGCACCGGGAAGCCGTCCAGCGACGCGATCACGCGCGCGGCGATCCGCGGATCGCTGCGCAGATTGTCGCCGACCGCGCACAGGATCGCCAGCCCGCTTTCGACGTTCACTTCCGCGAACTCCCTGAGCGCGTCAACGATCTTCAGCAGCCGCGCATCGTCATCCACGGTGACCGATACGCTCACTTCCGAGGTC
>JBKPLP010000142.1:0-16589 GCA_046731735.1 Acidobacteriota bacterium | reverse complement strand
GCCGACGTTTCTGTAACTGGTGGTGCGATTATTTGGGCGCCCCCGGCGGGTTCGGGACAATCTGCACGATGGTCTTGAAGCGGGCCGGCGCCGCGCCGCGCTTCGGGTTCAGATAGCCGAGCGACCCGGCCCACGTGTAGTCCTTCACGGTCACGCTCGGCGTGAACGCCATCGTCTCCTCCTTGAACCTGCCGATCTCGAACATGTGTACCGGCGGCTCTTCGAAGACGAGCTCTCCCTTCTGCTTCAGCACCGTCCTGTACCAGCCGACGATCTGCGCGAAATCCGATTCGGCGCCAAAGAGGTAGTAGCGTTGGCCGCGGCCTGCATCGTACGACGCGACGAACTGCACACCAGGATAGAGGGGGACGCCCAGCGATGCCTCGGTCGGCTCGCCGCGTTGCGCGGCGGCAGCCGGAGGCGTGGAATCCGACGCAGGTGGCGGCGTGGTCGGCGCGGATGGTCGCGACGGTGACGGCTGCTGCCCCGGCCGCGGAAACGGCGCCGGCGTCTGCGCGAACGCGCAGATCGACAGCGTCGCGAATGCCGTCGCGAGGAACCAGCGCGTGAGCAGCGTGCGAACCATACGCTTATTATAAGGACGCCGCCCCAGTCCGGCGGGTCTTTCGATGACGGATCTCCTGGCCTATTGCCAGGCCGAGCAACCCTGGCTTCGTGAGCTTCTCGAGAGCCTCGTCCGGCTCGAGTCGCCCAGCGACAACAAGTTGGCGGTGGATGTGTGCGGCGAGGAACTCGCGCGCCGGCTCGCCGCGATCGGCGCGTCGGTCCAGCGTTATCCGCAGACGCTGCGCGGTAATCACGTTCGCGCCGAATTCAGCGGCGCCGGCTCCGCGCAGATACTGCTGCTCGGACATTTCGATACGGTGTGGCCGGCCGGCTCGCTTGCATCCATGCCGGTATGCGAGCGTGACGGACGCCTGTACGGTCCCGGCGTCTTCGATATGAAGGCCGGGATCGCTGTTGCGATGCTGGCGATCCGCGCACTTGCGGCCGCGGCGCGACCGGCGCCGCGCGTCGTCATGTTGTGGACCACGGACGAGGAGGTTGGAAGCGCAACGTCGCGCGCGCTGCTCGAAGAGGAAGCGCGGCGCAGCGAAGCCGTGCTGGTCCTCGAGCCGTCGCTACCCGGAGGGGCCGCGAAGACGAGCCGGAAGGGAGTTGCCGGCTATACGCTCACGGTGCACGGCGTGTCCGCGCACGCGGGACTCGACCCGGACAAGGGTGCGAGCGCGATTCATGAGCTCGCGCGCCAGGTCATCGCCCTCGAGGCGCTCGGTGACCGCGCGCGCGGCATCACGCTGAACGTCGGCACGATCAGTGGCGGATCGCGGCCGAACGTCATCGCGGATCTCGCGTCGGCGGAGATCGATGTGCGGGTGCCGACAATGGTGGACGCGGCACGGATCGACGCGGCGATTCGCGGCCTCGGTCCGGTTCATCCGCTGGCCCACCTGGAGATCGGCGGTGGCATCGAACGGCCTCCGCTCGAACGAACCCCCGCCGTCGCTCGTCTGTACGAACGAGCCACGCGCGCAGCCGGCCGGCTGGGCCGTCAGCTCGAGGAAGGAGCGGCTGGCGGCGGCTCGGACGGGAATTTCACCGGTGCCGTCGGTGTTCCAACATTAGATGGCCTGGGTCCGGAGGGAGAGGGCGCGCACGCGCATCACGAGCACGTGGTGATCGCCCACCTGGGGTGGCGCGCGGCCTTTATTGCGGAACTGCTGGCGTCGTTCGCGGAGTAAACGGACAAATCTGCCGGGAACAGGTAAAAGGTAGAATAGGCACATGGCCAACGGAATCAAAACGGCGCTTCTGCTCGGACTTCTCAGCGCCGTCCTGCTTGCTATCGGCGAGCTCCTCGGCGGCGCGAACGGGCTGGTGATCGCGTTCATCTTCGCCGCGGTCATGAATCTCGTGTCGTACTGGTTTTCGGACAAGATTGTCCTGCGCATGTATCGCGCGCAGCCGGTCGGACCCGAGCACCCGCTCTACCGCATCGTCGAACGGCTGACGATGCGCGCGAGCCTGCCGATGCCGAAGGTCTACATCATTCCTGAGGCGTCGCCGAACGCGTTTGCGACGGGACGTAATCCGTCGCACGCGGCAGTCGCCGCGACCGAGGGAATTCTGCGCATCCTCACCGAGCAGGAGTTGGAAGGGGTCATCGCGCACGAACTGGCCCACGTGAAGCACCGCGACATTCTCATCAGCTCCGTCGCGGCGACGATTGCCGCGGCGATCATGATGACGGCGCGAATGGCGCACTTTGCGGCGCTCTTCGGCGGATACGGCGGGCGCGGCGACGATCGTGAACGCGGCAACAATCCCATCGCGCTGCTCGCGATGATCATCCTGGCGCCGCTTGCCGCGATGCTGATCCAGATGGCGATCTCGCGCTCGCGCGAGTTCGCGGCCGACGCGGGGGGCGCCGCGATTGCCGGGAATCCTTACGGACTGGCCGATGCGCTGCGAAAGATCGATGCGGCGTCGAAGCAGGTACCGCTCGACGCGAACCCCGCGACCGCTCACATGTTCATCGTGAAGCCGTTCTCCGGCGCCGGATTGGCCTCGCTTTTCAGCAGCCACCCTCCCACCGAAGCGCGCATTCGCGCGCTGCTCGGTGGCATCTGATGCGCACCTTTGACAGCACAGAGGTAAGAGCCTTCATCTAGTAGGTGGGCGACGCGCTGCGGGCCCGTTCCGGGCTTTCTCCTACTCTTCTATTTTCAATCAATTACGCGCCGTCTCGACGGTGTGCATCGGTGGCCTCCCTTTTGCTGTGTTCAGCCAGCAGCGAGCTGCCGCCTGGCGCACCGAACGCGCCGTGGCCGGAGGGCGGCCCGCGCTGGAGGCGGATCGTGGAGGACTTCGATATTCCCCAGAACAAACTGTCCGAGTCCGCAGAACGGGTCGTCGACCGCGCTCTCGATGAAGCGCGGCGGCGCGATCACGCCCTGTTGACGAACGAGCATGTCTGCCTGGCATTCGCCCACGTCGAGTGGGACATGTTCGGTCAGGTCATGCGCGACCTCGAACTGAACCCTCACGAGATTCTTCAGGCGCTCGAGGAGCATCTGCGGCTCCTCCCGAGCGTCCCCGGACGCGATCTGAGGGTGGCGCCTTCAACGAAGCTGCTGTTCAAGCTCGCGCTGCTGCACGCGAGCCGCTCCGGCCGCCACACGATCGAGGCGACGGATCTGTTCTCGGCCATCTTCGAGGAGACGCAGGGGATTCCGGTTTCGATCATCCGCCGCCACGGCATCGAGCCGGAAGCGCTGGTGACGCGGCTGGCCACGCGCATGCGGGATCACGAGTTGCACGAAGAGCGCTTGAAAAAGCGCTTCGAGCTGCCGCCATTCCTCAAGCACTTCGCCACCAACCTGAACCAGCTCGCCCGCCAGGACAAGATCCCGCCGGTGTTCGGCCGCGATTACGAAATGGATCAGGTGCTCGAGGTGCTCTGCCACCGTGAGCGGGCGAACTCGGTGCTGCTCCTCGGGGAGCCGGGCGTCGGCAAGACGGCGATCGCGGAAGGGCTGGCCCGCCGGATCGAGTTCGAGCCGGAAAAGGTGCCGGTCCGCCTCCGCGACTGCCAGGTCGTCAACCTGCAGATGAACACGATGGTTGCCGGGACGATGCTCCGCGGGATGTTCGAGGATCGAATTCAGAACGTCATCCGCGAGATCAAGGAGCGGCCCAACCTCATCCTGTTCATCGACGAAGTCCATACGATGATCGGGGCGGGCTCGGCGCTCGGAGCGCCGTCGGATGCCGCCAACGTGTTCAAATCCGTGCTGGCGCGGGGGGAAGTCCGGATCATCGGCGCGACCACGTCGAACGAATACAAGGAATTCATCCAGGAAGACGAGGCGCTGGCGCGCCGCTTCCGCACCGTTCAGGTTGCCGAGCCGTCGATCGACCAGACGCGGCACATCCTCTACAACCTGCGGCCTCGCCTCGAACGCAATTACTCGGTTCGGATCTCGGATGCGGCCATCGAGACCGCGCTCGAGATGTCCCCGCGCTATATGCGTCATCTCCAGCTGCCGGACAAGGTGATCGGCTGGCTCGACACGGCGGCGGTGAAGGCGGAAATCGCCCGCCGCTGGGAAGTGACCGCGAACGATGTCGTCAACGTCATCTCGAAGGTGGCGCAGATTCCCGAGGACATGGTGTTCCGCGAAGTGTCCGATCGGTTCCGCGACATCGAGACTCGCCTCGCCACACGGGTCGTCGGCCAGCGGCAGGCGATCGAAGCAGTCGCCAAGCGGCTGGTCCTGAACAAAGGGCCGCTCAAGGATGGCTTCGATCGTCCCGATGGTGTGCTGCTGTTCCTCGGGCCGACCGGCGTTGGCAAGACCGAGCTGGCGAAGTCAGTGGCGGAATTCCTGTTCGGCGACGAGAAGAAGATGATCCGCGTCGACATGTCCGAATACCAGGACGGCGCCGTCGCGGTCGACAAGTTGATCGGCATGCCGCGCGGCATCGTCGGATCGGAGCGTGGCGGCGTGCTGACGAATCAACTCAAGGACCGGCCCTACTCCGTCGTCCTGCTCGACGAAGTGGAGAAGGCGAGTCCGAGCATGTTGAACGTATTCCTGCAGGCGTTCGACGAAGGCTGGATCACGGACGGCCGCGGCAAGCGGGTGTATCTGAGCGACGCCATCGTCATCATGACGTCGAATATCGGGTCCGAGTGCTTCCGCAAGCTGACCAGCCCGCTCGGCTTCTACTCGAAGCAGGTCAGCGTCGAGCAGGTGCAGAGCGAGATCAACCGCGAGCTCGAGCGGCGCTTCTCTCCCGAGTTCCGCAACCGGATCGACGAAGTGGTGATCTTCCGGCCGCTGACCAAGGACGAAGTCCGCGACATCACGGTGCAGCAAATCACCAAGATCGAGGTCGCGCTCGCGCGCAGCGGGCGAACGCTGAAGGTCGCGCCCGAAGCCTTGGAACAGCTCGTCACCGACGGTTACAGCCTCGCCTACGGCGCGCGATTCCTGAAGCGTGTGATCGAAGCGAAGATCAAGCTGCCCATCAGCCAGCATTGGACGGACGGCGAGGAGTTCCTCGCGACCGTTCGCGAGGGGCGGGTCGAGATCGAGGCGGCAAGAGCAGCGGGTTACTCGGAGCTCGCCGCTACGGCATAAACCTTCCGGCCGCAACGAAGTCGTTAGGGCTCTTCACTCCATGAAAAGGCCGGCTGTTCGATGCCGGCCGTTTCTTCTTCGGGTTCCGCACCGCCGGACGACTGCGGCACACTCTCGTCGTTTCGGGGCTTTCTTCTCCGCAGATCGTAACGCTGCTGCAGCGTGTCGATCATCGCGCGCACTGCTTTGACATATTCGTTCGGCGCGTAGGCACCCGCGTACAGCGCGTTGTAGGCATCGATCATGTGGGGGAATTCCTTCTGCAGGAATCCCATGAAGTGGTCCTTGGTGCCGCCTTTTAGGTACAGCAGGTTCGCACCCATGAACGACGCGCCGTGATCCGCGATTGCCCTGATTGTGGCTTCCAGCTTCGCCGGCTGAGTGGTGAAACCGGGAACAACCGGCGCCATCAGTACTCCTGCGTTGACGCCGGCATCGCGCAGCTGCCGCACCGCGCGCAGCCGCTGCAGCGGAGGCGCGGTGCCGGGTTCGAGCGACCGCCAGGCCTCGTCATCGACGGTGGGTACGCTCATGTAAACGGTCGCACCGAATTTTCGTCCGAGCTCGGCGAGAATGTCAGCATCGCGGACGACCATTGGTCCCTTCGTCACGAGTCCGATCGGCGTGTGCCCGGTCAACAGCGCTTCGAGCGATCGGCGCGTCAGCTTGTAATGCCCTTCGATCGGCTGATACGGATCGGTTGCGGTGCCGACGGCCACCTGCTCGCGCTTCCATGACGGCTTGTCGAGCTCTCGCTTGAGCACGTCCACGAGATTGATTTTCACGAGAATGACCGAGGAGAAGTGATCGTCGAAGCCGAGCTCGAACTGAGTCTGGTAGCGGCGCGCGAAGCAGTAGTGGCATGCGTGGGTGCAGCCGCGGTACGGGTTCAGGGTCCAGTTGAACGGCATCCCCTTCACCGCATTGAGTGCCGATCGGCATGTGACTTCCTGGTACCGTGCGGCGTCGGCCCGGAGTTGCGCCTGATCGAGCGCAGCATCGCCGCGAGCGCGAATGTCGAGCGCCAACGCGCGCGTCGTCGGCGGCGGGCGCTTTCCGAGGTCAAAGATCAGGGGCTGCTCAGACATTCGCCAAACTTTCGCTTTTTATTCGCCAGCTGTCAAGCTTCCTCCTTCGCTGAACTCTCAGCCGAACGTCGTCACCAACCAGACAGCGCAGAGGGCTGCGGTCGCTGTGTTGATCAGATTCAGCAGGTCGTTGTCGAGGATTCCCTCATGTTCGAACGCCGCCGCGAGCACGCTTTCGACGAGCGATCCCGTCGTGGCGCCGATCACGACGGCCATCAGCGCGGTCGAGGAAACAACGCCGAGCGCGACACCGATAGCTGCGAGCGCAAACGCGGCGACGATGCCGGCGGCAGTGCCCTCGAGCGACATCGCGCCTGATGTCCCCGGCGCGACGCGGCCGAGGGTGGTGACCAGAAACGTCCGTCGGCCCCACGCCTTGCCGATCTCGCTCGACACGGTGTCGCTGCCTCCGGCGACGAGCGCCGCGGCGAATGCCACCATTGCGGCATCGGTCGCATACGTCATCGCCGACAGTATCGCGGCAGCGGCGGCGACGCCGGTGTTCGCGAAGGCGTTCGCGGCTCCGCGTCGTCCTCCTCGAGGCTCTGCGATGCCGAGGACCGTCTTGTGGCGCAGCCCCATCCGCGATGCGAGCACCGCGAGTGCGAATGTCGCGAGCAGCAGCACCCACCCGCCCCACCCGGCCGTCGCGATGATGACGGTGCCGATCGCGGCACCACATAACGCACCGGATATGGTTACGGTGCCGGCGAAGTAGCCGGCGGCGGCAATGACGCCGTTTGCCGCCAGTGCGATCGGCAGAATCGCCGCCGAGTGGAACACCGTTTCGATGACGAGCTCGTCGTTCACCAGCGAGGTGCTCCACAGAACTGCCGCCGCCGTCGCGGGAACGGAGATGTTGTCGTCCAGCCGTATCGGCAGCGTTTCGGCTGCCGCTGCCGCCAGCGCCGCAACGAACGGCATCCAGGTCGAAAACCAGGGATAGGGAGGAGGCACGACGCGAGACGCGCACCACCAGCAGAGCAACGCACCGGCGGCGCCGCCGAACAGCACGAACGCGGCGCTGCCCGCGAGCGTGCGCGTGCGATTCCATGGCACCCGTGGACTGGGAATGTGGCGCCCCGCGATGGACGCCATACCGTCGCCGGCGGCCATGATGCCCCAGGCGCCCGCGACGATATCGATGCGATCGGGAAAGAGCATCAGCAACAGGAGCACCGCCGCCGGGTAAAAGACAATTCCCGGGTCGGCGTGTCGCGAGCCACCCATAGGGCGGAAGAGTGACGACGCGATGTGCGGCAACGCCCACACGTTGAAGACGAGCGCGACGGCCACGATCACCATCGCTTCAGTGCCGGTGATCCACCTGAGGAGCAGCGCCACCAGGCCCATGGCGATATGAACAAGCTGCCGGCCGTCTTCCGAGAAGGCGGACGTCCGCATCACGACGCCTGAACGATCGCGCCGCGCCAGTAGTCCAGCAGATCGCTCAGCGTCTGCTCGATGGGAATCCCCGGCACCCAACCGGTTTCCGAGGTGATCCGCGACCGATCCCCTGCAATGACCGGGTTGTCGCTCGGTCGCAGGCGTGCCGGGTCGACTTCAATGGTGATCGGTACGCGCGACAGACCCACGAGCGCTTCGAGCAGATCCCGAACGCGATACGCGGCCCCCGAGCAGACGTTGTATGGGCGCGCCGGACGCCCGCGTTGCACGATTGAGACGTAGGCACGGACGGTGTCGCGCACGTCGGTCACGTCTCGCCGCGATTCCAGATTGCCGGCGCGGAGCACGGGAGCGGATCGTCCGGCTTCGATGGCGGCGACTTGCCGCGCGAAGCTGGAGGTCGAATAACTCGGCGCCTGTCGCGGCCCGGCGTGATTGAACGGCCGGGCGACGAACACCGGCGTATGCCGCGCGCGAAGCGCGAGCATCTCCTGAGCCAGCTTGCTGACCCCATAGGGATCCACCGGCCCGATCGGGTCGTCTTCACAGACCGGCATGGCCGACGGACGATACACCAGCGCCGAGCCCGTGACGAGCACGGCGCATGCCAGCCCCGCGGAGCGGACGCCTTCGAGCACGTGGTGCGTACCCAGCGCGTTCACGCGCAACGCCCGCTCGGGCGCGCTCCAGGACTCTCCCACGTGTGCGATCCCCGCGCAGTGGTAGATGACCGATGGGCGGGTTTCTGCGACCGCCCGTCTCACCTCGTCGCGATCGAGCAGGTCCACCGACGCCCAGGCGATACGCCCGTCGCGCGGAGCCGGGTCTCGAGCGCTGCCCCGATGTGCCCAGGCGGCCACCGCCGGCTCGCTCGTCAGCAGCTCGTCGATGAGATGGCTGCCCGCGAAACCGGTGGCGCCGGTAACGAGAGGTGGGCGAGACAAGTCAGGCGGGGCGCCCGCCGTATTGGGCGTCGTAGTAGGCGCGGAATTGCGGGTCGTCATCCTTGATTGGGCGCCACCACCACTCGTTCTGCCGATACCACGCGACGGTCTCGCGCAGCCCGTCGTCGAAGGGAGTGAGCGGCCGCCAGCCAAGCCGCTGCAGCTTCGACGTGTCGAGCGCGTAGCGCCGATCGTGGCCGGGCCGATCGGCGACCGATCGGATCAGAGACTCGGGCTTGCCGGCAAGCTCGAGGATCCGCCTGGTGAGGTCGACGTTCTTGACGTGATTGCCGCCCCCGACGTTGTAAACCTCGCCCGACACGCCTGCGTCGATGAGCAAATCGATCGCCCGGCAGTGATCGTGCACGTGCAGCCAGTCGCGCTCCTGCAGGCCGTCGCCATACAGCGGCAGCGGAATGTCGTCGATCGCGTTCGTGATGAACAGCGGAATCACTTTCTCCGGGAAGTGATAGGGTCCGTAATTGTTGGACGCACGGGTGATGATGACCGGCACGTTGTGCGTCGCCCAGTAGCTGTACGCCAGTCGGTCGGCTCCTGCCTTGCTCGCCGAGTACGGATTCCGCGGGCGAAGCTCGTCGGTTTCGCGGCTCGATCCTTCCGCCACGGTGCCGTAGACCTCGTCGGTGGACACCTGCACGAAGCGGCGCAGCCGCGGCGCCTCGCGCGCGGCGTCGAGCAGGACGAACGTGCCATAGACGTCGGTCGTGATGAACTCGCCCGCGCTCATCAGCGATCGATCGACATGCGTCTCAGCCGCGAAATGAACGACGATCTCGGCATTCTTGACGAGCGGCGCGGCGACGCCCGGATCGGCCACATCCCCTTTCACGAACGCGTGCCGCGGATGCTCGAGCACCTGCTGCAGGTTCTCCAGGCGCCCCGCGTAGGTGAGTTTATCGAGCGTCGTGACGTGCCAATCGGCATGGGTGGCGAGCACGTAGCGGACGAAATTGGATCCGATGAACCCGGCGCCGCCGGTTACGAGGACGTTAACCATCTTTCCGTGACCAGTCGTAGGGCAGCGAACCGTGGGGTTCCAGGCGGTACTCGTCGGGCTCGTCCCGCAGGTACGGTTCATTTGGAATGTTGATGACGAGCGACGGCTCGGGGCTGATGCACTTCCAGCCGTGATACACGAGATTGGGCACTTGAACGAGCATCGGGTTCTGCACGCCGATGAAGAACTCGTTGACCTTTCCCTCGGTGGGTGAGCCGACGCGCGTGTCGATGAGGACCAGCTTCACCATTCCGGCGACACACGCGAAGTTGTCAACCTGCTTCCGGTGGTAATGCCAGCCCTTGACGACGCCCGGGTAGGTCGCCGAGACATACACCTGGCCGAACTTGGTGAACAGATCCGCCTCGTCCGCCCGCAGGATTTCCATCAGCCAGCCGCGCTCGTCGGCAATCGCGCGGAGTGGTTTCACCTTGACGCCATCGATCGGCTGGCGTCCGGCGGTCGAATAGGTCACGGGAGTTGCCACGTTCACCTCACCAGCGGATGCCGACTTCGGAATTGTCGCCGAGCATGAAGCGGTAGGCGGACGGCTTCACCGGCAGCCGGTAGATCTTGACGTTCTTACCGATCAGACTGTCCTCGATGCGCGTGGCCAGGTTGCTGATGCTGCTGCCTTCGAGGACGATGCTGTGCTCGATCTCCGATTCGCGGATCTCCGCGTCGTTCATGATCGACGTAAACGGGCCGACGTAGGCGTTCACGATCCGCGCGCGCGCGCCGATAATCACCGGGCCGCGCACGACGGAGCGCTCGACCACGGCGTCCGCTTCGATGATGACTTTGCCCTCGACGCGCGAGTCCGCGTCGACGGCGCCGTCGACGCGCCGCTCGATCCGGTCCAGGATCAACCGGTTCGCCTCGAGCATGTCTTCGAGCTTTCCCGTGTCCTTCCACCAGCCGTCGACGATATGCGGACGAACCTCGAGGCCACGATCGATCAGGTGCTGGATCGCGTCGGTGATCTCCAGCTCGTTCCGGAAGCTCGGCCGGATCGCCTTGACGGCGTCGAACACGGCCGGCGAAAACATGTACACGCCGACGAGCGCGAGATCGCTCTTCGGCGCCTGCGGCTTTTCGACGAGCCGCACGACGCGGCCGTCGGCGAGCTCCGCGACCCCGAACATCTGCGGATCCGGCACGCGGGCGAGGAGGATCTGGGCCGCCGGCTTCTCCCGCACGAACTCCTCGACGAAATTCGTGATGCCCTTGTTCAGCAGGTTGTCCCCCAGGTACATCACGAACGGCGTGTTGCCGATGAAGGGCTCGCTGATGAGCACCGCGTGCGCGAGCCCGCGCGGCGCATCCTGCTCGATGTAGGTGACCGACACCCCCCAGGCCGACCCGTCGCCGACCGCGGCGCGGATTTCAGCCTGCGTTTCCCCCACGACGATCCCGATGTCGCGAATGCCGGCAGCCGCCAGCGATTCGATTCCGTAGAACAGGACCGGCTTGTTCGCGACGGGAACGAGCTGTTTCGCGCTGGTGTAAGTGAGCGGCCGGAGCCGCGTGCCCTTGCCGCCGCTGAGGATCAGCCCCTTCATCATCCGTCAGCGATTCTGTCCGCCGAACGCGCCAAATAGATTCGAGAAGGTGCCCACACCCGCGAGCGTAAACGACAGGTTGAACCGGTGGTCCTGGTTGACGCCGTAGTTGGCGAAGCTCCCGGTCAAATTGTAGGTTTGGTATTCGACGGCGACCCCACAGCACTGCGAATTGTAATACGCGGTGTAGCGCTGCTGGAGAAACTCGTCGCGCTTGAGATCGTAGTAGAAGGCGTACGCTCCGCCAAGGCGGTTACCCGGCTTGCGGATGGTCGCACTCGCGTTCATATAGTTGTTGGCCGCGTCCGGGTTGCTGAAGGCGGGCAGCGTCGGAATGTAGCGCCGCTCGGTCCATTCCACCGTGGTGTGCAGCCACTCATGGGTGTTGAACGAACCGCCCGCCGAGATGTTGCGTATCGCGTGCGTCGTCGAGTCCCATTCGGTTCGGAACGATCCCTGGATCAGATCGGTCGGGACGCCGCGCACCTGCAACACCACCGGACCGAACTTGGTCGGTGTCACCGCACCGTAGCCACTCTGCACGAACTGGTCGTATTGCGCCGCCTTCGCGTCCGTGTAGTAGTTCTGCGAAATCGTCGCGCTCAGCACTTCACGCGACGTCTCCTTCTTTGCGTAGAGCCGGTTCGACACGCCGTAGTTGAATCGCGTCGAGCCGCCGACGATGCTGTCCGACCCTTCGAGCCGGACGATGCGATCGAAGTTGTCGATGGCCGTGATGTGCTGAATTGTCATGGTCGGTTCGACGACGTGCTTGAACTTGCGGGAGGGCCGGTTGAAGATGCGGTTGAATACCGGGCCGGTCATCCGGCTCGTGAAATCCATGTAGGTGCGGCCGATGCCCTGCTCGACCTGGAAGCCGTTCGGCTTGTCCAGGCTTTCCGTCCAGTACGTGCCGCGCCAGGCAATCGACGAGTTGACGGTGAAAAACTGCAGCTTCGTGAACGGAATCCGCAGCGACGGGTTCACGTCGAATCGCGTCAATCCCTGATCGGTCGTCTTCACGTCGTTTTTCGTGATGTTGCGGACCAGCGTGGCGTATTCGCCATTCACGCCGAAGTACAGCGGCAACCCTTTGATCGCGGTCTCGGTGCGTGAGACGGTGACGCGCGGAAGCGACCCGGCTGTCTGAAACGACGTCTCGTCGTTGAAGTAGTCGTTCCGGTCGGCGGTGAAGCTGACGGAGTAGCCATTCCACGATCCGCTCAGGTTGCCCCCGAACCGGCGTGTGCGGTTCGTCGACTGCGAGATGCTCTGGTGATAGCGCTGCTGCGAGACGATGCTGCTGGTGTAATTCGCATTCGCCCGCGCGCGCAGCCGGAAGGGAAGGCGCTGCGCCATGTCGCCGACGATCGCGTAGCTGCGCGTACCCGGATAGGTGACTTCGGTGCCGTCGGCTTGGGCGTACTTCGTCGGGTGCTCATTCAGGAACGAGAACTGCGAATGCCCTTCCGAGCCGGGGGCGAGGATGTAGCGATACTCGCCGCCGACCTGCTGCCCGGTCTTCGAAAACCAGTCGTGCTCGATGGTCGCGTCCTGGCTGCGGCTGATGGCCCAGAAGAACTGATTGGAGATCTGCTGCCCGCGCGTCTCCGATGAGGTGTAGATCGGCATGAGGAAACCGGTCGCGCGGTTGTCGTCCTGGATCGGGTAATAGAACGCCGGCAGGTAGAACATCGGCACGTTCTTGACCTTGAGGACCGCGTTCTTCAACAGCGCATAATCGTCGAGGGTGAGCGTGATATTGGCAGCGCTCAGCTCCCACCGCGGCGTCGGCTGCACACACGTGGTGAATCCGCCGCGCACGATGCGGTACTTCTTCGGGCCGATTTTCTGGATCTCGTCGCCCCAGAAAAACGCATCCGGCTCCTGGGTGCCGAACATGCCGGGGTCGGGGGCGTCCCGCAGCACGGAATTCCCCGAGGCCTGGTAGAACGTGCCGGTGCGCGTCTTCGTGTTGAACTCCATCCGCTCGGCGTAGATCCGGTTCTTGCCCGACACGTACACCACGTGGCCCGTCGCGACGACGCGGCCGTCGTCCTGAAAGCTCTCGAGATGGTCCGCCATCAGCTGCAGGTCTTCGCAGTCGATCTGCGCGGGCGCGTCGGCGTTTCCTTCGGCGACCGCGTGATTCTTCTCGAGCCACCTTAACTGGAGGTTCTGCGCGTTATATCCCTTGCATCCGGCGAGCGGGTCCTGCGCGCGGGCAGTCGCCGGAGCGGCGAGCCAGTCGAGGGCGATGCAGAGGATCAGAATGACGCTGAAGCGAACCATGAACACTCGGCGTGGTGCCGGATCGGAGGTCAGCGAAGAATATCACGCAGGGGACCGATCAGAAAGATGGAACCTGCTGCCACGATTGGGTTTCCGGCTGTCCAGGCATGCTCGAGCGCGGCGGATGGATCGTCGATGCGGTCGACTGGAACGCCGTGCGGCATCACCTCGCGCGCGTGAAAGGCCAGGTCCGCCGCAGTCGCCGCCCGCGGCGTCGGCGCGGTCGTACATACGATGTGTGCGCACAGAGGAGCGATGGGACGGAGCATGCCCGCGGCATCCTTGTCACGCATCGCGCCGAAAAGCAGCGTTACGTGCGTCCAGCCGATGTCCTCGAGATACGACGCGAGCGCACGCGCGCCGGCCGGGTTATGTGCCGCGTCGAGCAGCACATCGCGTCCGCGATAGGAAATCCGCTCGAGGCGGCCTGGCCACGACGCATCGGTGAGCCCGCTATGTATCGCAGCGTCGGGCACGAGAGTACCCTGGCGCGACAACTCGTCGAGGACCGCGACGGCTACCGCGGCGTTATCGCGTTGATGACGGCCTGGCAGCGCAAGCCTCAGCGTGGTCATTCCCCGATCCGCGAGCAGCTTCTCCGTCACGTGAATGACGGGCGCGCGGCGCTCGGCGCAGACCGCATCGATGGCTGCGCGCGCCTCGTGAGGGACAGGGCCGCAAATCAGCGGGATCCCGGGCTTCACGATGCCGGCCTTTTCGCGCGCGATGGAGGTCAATGAATCGCCGAGCTGCGCCTGGTGATCGAAGTCGATCGAGGTAATCGCCGTGACGACGGGAGACACGACGTTCGTCGCGTCGAGCCGCCCCCCGAGACCGACTTCGATCACCGCGCTCTCGACCCGCGCGCGGCGGAACAGGACGAACGCTGCCGCGGTCGCGCACTCGAAGAACGTGGGCAAACCGTTCAGCGTGCCTGATTGGATGAGCGATTCCACCGCGCGTTGAACGTCCGCGAGTGCCTCGCGCAGTTCGCTGATGGTGACTTCGCGTCCGTCGATGACGAACCGCTCTTCGAGGCGCACCAGGTGCGGCGACGTGTACCGTGCGACGCTTCCCCCGGCGGCGCGCAGCGCCGTTTCGACCATGACGGTAACCGATCCTTTGCCGTTCGTCCCCGCGATGTGAACCGGGCGAAACGCGCGCTCGGGGCGGCCCAGCGCGTCGCAGAGCGCGTTCATGTTCTCGAGGCCGAACTTCATCCCCAGCCGTTCCAGGCTGAAGAGAAAGTCGATCGGATCCATCGGGGTTTACGCGGGTGTCTCGGACCGGACGGCGGTTGTCGCCGCAGGAGCGCGTGCGCCGGCGAAGCGCAGGATCCTGACGACGGTGTCTTTGAGCTCCCGCCGATCGACGACGAAATCGAGCATGCCGTGTTCGAGGAGGAACTCGCTGCGCTGGAAGCCTTCCGGCAGCTTCTGGCGAATCGTCTGCTCGATCACGCGCGGTCCGGCAAAGCCGATCAGCGCTTTCGGCTCGGCGATGTTCACATCGCCCAGCATGGCGAAGCTCGCCGTGACGCCGCCGGTCGTCGGATCGGTGAGGATCGAGATGTACGGCAGGCGGGCGCGATCCAGCCGCGCCAGCGCCGCGCTGATCTTCGCCATCTGCATCAGCGACAGGGCCCCCTCCATCATGCGCGCGCCGCCGGAGCACGAGACGATGATGACCGGAAGCCGCCGACCGATGGCGCGTTCGATTGCGCGCGTGATTTTCTCGCCGACCACCACGCCCATGCTGCCGCCGATGAACCCGTATTCCATGGCGGCCACTACGCACTCGATCCCGTCGATCCGGCCTGTCGCGGTGATGACCGCGTCCTGGAGGCCGGTGCTCTCGATGCTCGACTCGAGGCGCTTCTGATATGGCTTGGTGTCGGTAAAGTGCAGCGGATCGGTGGAGGTGAGAGCGGAGTCGTGCGCCTCCCAGTCCCCGTCGAACAGGCTCCGAAGGCGCTCGCTGGCGTTCAGACGGAAGTGGTGGCTGCACTTCGTGCAGACGCTCAGGCTGGCCGCGAGGTCCTTGTTGTAGATGATCTGTCCGCACGACGGACACTTCACCCACAGCCCTTCGGGGACCCGGCTCTTGTCCGCCGGCGCCTCGATGGGCTTACGGACTTTCTTGAACCACGCCATGGCTAAGGAGCATATCTCAGCGGGGGTGCAGGGGGCATAGGGTGCAGGAGGTGCATAGGGTGCAGGAGGGTGCAGGAGGTGCATACGGTGCGTGGCACCCTATGCACCCCTTGCACCTATAGGCACCTGCTGCACCCCCTGCACCCGATGCACCCCCTCGCACCCTATACACCCCTATCGCACCTCTGCACGTTAAGCGCGCGGCACGTAGTACCGAGTGCCCTTGCCCATGCCGCGCAGCTGCTTTTCGAGATCCCCGAGCGCGTCCTCGCCCCAGGACAGATCGAACTGCGAGGTCTCGACCACCAGGAGCGGCGTGGCGTTGTAGTGAAAAAAGAAATGGTTATAGGCTTCGTTGAGCTCGCGCACGTACTCGTCTCCGAGTGACGGGAGGTCCGGATTGGCGCGCTCGCGTTCGCGCAGGCGCCGCTTCAGCACGTCGGTCGGCGTCTGCAGGTAAATGACGAGATCCGGCGACGGCATGTCCCCCGCGAGCAGCTCGTACAACCGCTGATAGATGAACAGCTCGTTGTCATCCAGGTTGAGGTAGGCGTAGATCTTGTCGCGATCGAAGAGGTAATCGCAGATCGTCAGCTGGCTGAAGAGATCGCTCTGCCGCAGCGCCGATTGCTGGCGATGGCGCGATAATGTGTAGAAGAGCTGCGCTTGGAAGCCGGCGCCGGGACGTTCCGAGTAGAAATCGGCGAGGAACGGATTGTCGGTCTCGTCGAGTACCACGGTCGCATCCAGCCGCGATCCGAGACGGTCCGCGAGGAGCGACTTGCCGAGGCCGGTCGGCCCTTCGATCGCGATGTAGCGGAAATCCAGCGGTGACCTCAAGGGGACGCGGAAGTATAGCGAAAGCCCCGGAACGATTGCGATAGCATTGTCCCCCATGCGCGTCGAGCGGATGGAGCTGCGGTTGCTGCGCCTGCCGCTCGTCCGCTTCTTCGAAAC
>JBKPLP010000141.1:0-8609 GCA_046731735.1 Acidobacteriota bacterium | reverse complement strand
GCGATCTTCTCGGTATGCGCGGCGATTGTCGGCAACGCCCGGCGCACGTAGGCGTGGTGCGTCGTGACGATGTAGTCGATCAGCTCGTTCGGAGTCCAGACAGCAAAATTCGGGGCCATGGAAGACGGATCGGCAGCGACGCGCTTCAGTTCGTCAAGCACCTGGCTCGTGTCGGCGCCGGCGGCGCGGCACGCGTCGCCCAGCGGTTGTGCCCCGCCGCAGCAGAAATCGATATGGTGATTGTGAAATACGGCCGCCGTGCGGAAATCCGCGGTCACGATTTCCCGAACCGGCGTCTCGAACGTAGCGGTCATGCACTCCTCCTCAAATGATCCAGCCTGCGCGCGGCACCCGCGCGCGCCCGTCGTCATACCTGTGGTCGTTCACACGACGCTGTGGTCCGCGCCTGTCGGCACCACCGTGGCCGGCCGGGGCGCCGGGTCCCACGGCGGCAGCAGCTTCAGCAGCACGAACAGGATGCCGAACGGCAGGAGCATCAGCAGGATGGCCGGCAGCAGCCCCTCGCGCGTCGCAAACCCCATCTTGTAGGTCGTGTATCCGAGGAAGCTCTTCGAGAAGAGCTGGCCGCCGATGACCACGTTCCAGCGCATCGCAAAGATGCCCACCAGCGTCAGCACGATCGCGCTGACGTACATCCGGACACGAACCCGCGCGGCAAACGTCGTCAGCTGCGTCGCCGCCAGCAGCGTCAGCGGCACCAGCGTGCCGAGCACGATCTGCAGCACGATCTGGGACGTGAACAGCCGCGTCTTCACCATGAAGTCGAGCGCGCGGAACGACTCGTCTGCCTCGTAGATGCGGTGAATCAGATCGATCATCTCGAGCGAGAAATCGACGATGAAGGCGTAGAAGAGATACCGGGCGACGGTGTCGACGCAGACCATGTCGACGGCGACCCGGCGCAGCTTCGCGGTCAGGATGTACAGCAGCAGCACCATCGCGATGCCGGAGACGATCGCGGAGAACAGAAACACGATCGGCATCATCGGTGTCGACCACCACGGGTTTGCCTTGATCGATCCGAAGATGAAGCCGACATACCCATGCAGCATGAACGCCGACGGAATGCCGATGATGGTGACGATGCGGCCGACCTTGTCGTCGATGCGCAGCGCCGCATCGCTGATGTTGTCGGAGCCGAGCGTCAACATGCCATACAACAGCCGCTTCAGGCCCGTGCTCGACCGCCAGGTCAGCACCAGGTCCTTCCGGTAATCGAGCCAGATCTCGACGACCAGCACGACCATCAGATACCAGAGGTAAACGAATCCGAACATCGCCATCGCCGACGAGGTGTGCGGCGTGAACAGCATCTCGAACGAGCGTTCCGGGTGGCCGAGGTGCATCTGCAGCGGCAGCGGCGCCACCAGCAGAAAGGCGAGCGCTGTCAGCAGCGCCAGCCGGTAGGTCGGCTTCACCGCCTGCACCATGAACACGCGCTCGAGCGATGCCAGAATGAACGCGCCCGCCACCAGCCCGGTGATGAACGGGTAGAGCACGATGAGGACGCTCCATTGGAGCTCGACCTCGTTCGGATACATGAATCCGTCGACACCAGGCATCGAGACACCTTCCTGATTGGCTACCGGACAGCTCCGTCGAGTCCGTTGTAGTACACCTTCGCTCCCGTGGCCATCTGAGGTTTGAGCACTTGAATCTTGTGCGTGCGCAGATACTCGTGAACCGGGTCCTTCGGATCCTTGAGGTCCGCAATCTGCCGCGCGCCGGTGGCACAGACTTCGACGCACGCGGTTTTCAAACCCTTCGTCAGCCGGTGATAGCACAGCGTGCATTTGTCGGCGGTGTGGCTTCGCGGATCGAGGTAGCGGCATCCGTACGGGCACGCCTGGATGCAGTAGCGGCAGCCGACGCAGTAGTCCTTGTCGATGAGGACCACGCCGTCGATGGTCCGGAATGTCGCGCCGACGGGGCAGACCTGCGTGCAGGGTGAGTCCGCGCAGTGGTTGCACAGTTTCGGGACGAAAAACGTCTTGCCGTCGCCGTCCTTGTACTTCTCGCCGAACCCGTTGATCCCGCCGTCCGGCGAATCGACGATTGGATGATCCGGATCGTTCATGTTGATGTGATAGCGCTCGACCCAGGTCCGGAAATACATCGCCTCGTCGACCACGTCGTTCTCGATTTTGCAGGCACGCACGCAGTCGCCGCTGCCGATGCACTTCTCGATGTCGATGAGCATCGCCCACCAGTGGTCCGCCGCCTGATAGGCCGCCGGCACCGCCTCGGGCGTGCCGGCCAGCACATGTTCGAGCGCACCGGCCGTCGCGGCCGTCATGATCAACATCTTCGAGCCGATCATCAGGAAATCGCGGCGTGTCGTATCCATCGAATCCTCTATTCAGGGGGACGCGGATCGTGCGGTTTGTGGCAGCCGGCGCTCGTGCAGGAATCTTTCGGATCCGAGTGATCGGTCAGATTCACCGTCGGGTGCGTAGACGGCTTGCCGGTGTTGGCCGCGTGGCAGCGCACGCAGAAATTTCCATCGAGTTTCTTCGGCAGCACTTCCTGATCGTCGACGTGCTTCGCCGACGGCCCATGGCACGTCTCGCACGGAAGCGCCTTGTGCTTGGACGGCGCGGCTTCATCCACCACGTCGCTGTGACACTCGCTGCACGTGGCGCGCCCCGCGTATGCAATCGGGCGCCTCCTGATGTCGTCGATCGCGCCCGCGCGATAGTGCCCGAGCTTGCCGAAATCCTTCGGGACGAACTGCGCCCGCGCGACGGCGAACACGAGAAGCCCGATCACGAAAATCGACGCGAGTCGGACGAGGTGCTCGTAGTCCTTGAAAGAGCGTTTCATTCAGGCTCCCGGTGATGTCCCCGATGTTTGCAATTCACAGACCGCACGAGGCGTCGATGAATCCGGGCGCAACTCGCGGAGTTGCGTAGCCGGCGGAATGTCGGTGTCGGTTCTCCGGCAGGGAGAGAACGGAGAGGCATCGGAGAAAACCTCGAGCGCTTCATTTCCTAGGAGACATGCACGACTTGCCGACGTCGGCCGCCGTCGGCAAGTCGTGCATGGGTCTAGAAGGCTTCTCTCCTAAAGGTAACCTCCGTGACTCCGTTGCTCCGTGGTTAGCGGCAGCGCCCTTCTCCTCTTTCTCCGTCCCCTCCGTTTACTCCACGTCGACGAGGATCGCCCTCGCCACCTCGCGCTCTACCGCCAGCTCCGTCTGATCGCACTCGAACACGATGCCGGGGAAGGTTTGCAGCACGCGAATCGCGGCGCCCGGCGTCACGCCCAGCACGGCGAGGCGCTCAGCGCGCCCCGTCAGATCGCGCGCGACGTGGGCGATGCGGCCTCGGGTACCGGGATCCAGGCTGGCGAGCGACACGCCGCGCGGGCTGGTGCTGGTCATCGCTTAGAACCCGACGTGGAAGGCTGCGAGGGCGAAGTTCACCGCCGTGCCCGTGCCGATCGCGATGACGGTCACCGCCGCCAGGATCGCCAGGCCCGTTTTGACGCCGCGCTCCTTGATGATCATCAGCAGGTTGGCAACGCACGGCACGAAGAGCGTCATCACCGTCAGCGCGACGACGGCTTGAACCCCGGTCAGCTGCCCTCCCTCGGCCATTCTGAAGAGTCCTGCAGCGCCGTAGTCCCGCCGCAGGAATCCCATGACGAACACTTCCGCCGCATCGGCAGGCAGCCCAAGGGCGCTGGTCACGATCGGACGCGCCGCTCGCGACAGCGCCGTCAGGAGACCAAGCCGATCGAGGACGAACAACAGCGCGGTGCCGACCAGGAACAGCGGCACCGCTTCGCCGAGATACCAGCGCACGCGCAGGAGCGTCTTCGTCAACAGGTTCCTGACCCGGGGCAGCCGCAGCGGCGGCAACTCGAGGATGAAGTCCGAACGATCGCCGGGCAGCACTTGCGCCGCGAGGAACCCGACGAACATCATCTGGCCCAGGACGACGGCGAAGAGAAGCAGCAATGCCCAGACGGAGATGCCGCCGAGGATGCCCATGATCGTCGCCAGCTGCGCCGAGCACGGCACCCCGAGCGCCAGCAGCGTAATTGCGATCAGGCGTTCCTTCGGCGTCCCCAGGATCCGCGTCGTCATCGTCGCCATCGTGTCGCAGCCGAGGCCGAGCACCATGGGCAGCACCGCTTTGCCGTTGAGACCCATCGCGCGGAACAACCGATCGCTGAAAATGGCGAGCCGCGGAATGTAGCCGCTGTCCTCCAGGAATCCGAACACGAGGAAGAACGTCGTGACCACCGGCAGGACGATGGCAATTGCGTAGGTGAGCCCCATCGTAATCAGGCCGTACTCGCCGACGAAGAAATCACGGACGAACGCCACAGGAATGAACGACGCGAGCTTGGTGGCGGCGGGATTGATATAGCCGGCGAACGCACCCTCCTCGAGCATGCCGACGAGCGTCTGCGCGCCGAAGACGCCGACGAAGAGGTAGGTGAGATACAGCACCATCGCGAGAATCGGCAGGCCCGTGACCGGCTCGCGGACCGCGCGTCCCAGCCACTCCTGGAATCGCCCGAGCGAGATCGTGCTGATCTGCCGGTAACGGGCGGCGGTCGCGTCCGCCCATCCGAAATGATCCCGTGCATGATGTCGGGCGGCGCGCGGCAGCGCGGCAAGCGGCAGCGCGTGCTTCAGCTCGGCGATGCCTCGGCCTTCGGGTGCGACTGCCTCGATGACCGGCACGCCAAGAACCTCCGACAACCGCGGTGCGTCCACCGACACACCGCGCGCGTGCGCCTCGTCTAGCATGTTGAGAACCAGGATCATGGGCAGTCCGAGGTCCGCGAGCTGCGATGTCAGGAGCAGCGCCCGCCGGAGGTTGCGCGCGTCAGCCACCTGGATGACGAGCTCGGCTCCCCCTTCGCTGAGAAGTTTGCGCGTGATGCGCTCGTCCTCGCTCAACACTCCCTCGAGCGCGTTGACGCCCGGTGTGTCGATGACGTCGCAGACCTCCGCGCCGACGAGCGCGCGGCCGGAGGTAATCGTCACCGTCGTACCCGGGTAATTGGAGACGGTCGCGTATCGTCCCGTGAGACGTCCGAAGAAGACGCTCTTGCCGACGTTCGGATTCCCGACCAGCGCGATTTTGAGAGGGTGGGCACGCAGGCGGAGGACAACCGGGATGCGCGCGGCAATGGCAGCTTCCGCTGCCACATGACAGGACATGCCACTGCCAGGGGCAAGCCTGGTGCCTATTAAGTTTCGCGGCGTTTTGCGGGAGTCTTCCACAACCTGCCGGAAAACCGGCACACGAAGCCGGGCTTCAAGGCTCCAAGGCTCCAGGCCCTGAAGCCCTGAAGTCTTGAAGTCTTGAAGCCTTGAAGCCTTGAAGCCTTGAAGCCTTGAAGCCTGACCCCGTAGAACACCGGAGTGCGTTCGACTTACCAGAGATACGACATCCGCAGGAACCCGGTGTGAGCCGTGTAATCGCGGTAGAGATATCCGCTGTAAACCGTATTCGCGAACGCGCCGCTGGTGCCGTTCACCGGAGCCAGCTGGCCGGTCGTTGAGGCGTTCAGCGCGAAGTCGTCGACCCGGTACGACTCGTACCAGTAGCCGATGCCGAGCGCCAGGTTGTGGCGCACGTAGTGCGTCAGATCGATCCGTGCGTCTGTCAGCTTGTTCTTCAGTGGCGTCAGCTGCGTGAGCGGGATCGTCGTGAAGACCTTCTGCTCGGGTTTCAGGCTGTAGACGTAGGTGGCGTCGCCGTCGCTCAGGTCGTATCCGACGCGGATGTCCGTCTTCGGAAACGTCTTCAGGAAGTCGAGGGTCGCCGATATCGTCTTCACCTTGTCGGTCTGGTCGTCCCACCAATCGCGAGTCGCGTCGTAAAACGTCTGATCCGTCGCGGTCGGCGGGTTCGCCGTCCTCGAATACTGCAGCGCCGTGTACTTCTCGTGACCGTAGTTGATCCCGAAGTTGACGCTCTCAATCGGAAGCCAGTCGACGCCGACGCTCCAGGCGCTGTTGTTGTTGTCGCGAAGCCCGAACCCGGTGTTCCGGTAGTTGTCCTTGCCGGTGCTCACCGAACCGTTGACGTCGAACTGCGCGACAGGGGTAACCGTCAGGATCGCGGTCAGACGGTCGCGGTCGCGGTCCGCGATGTCGTAGTGCCGCGTCTCCGGGTGCTCGCCGACTTCTTCGAGGAGTGCCTCGTCGAAGCCCGATCCGGTGCGGCGCCCGTGCTCGAATTTGGCGCGGAGGGTCACGTATTGGTTCCCCGTACTGTCGATCGTCGCGCGGAAGATGTTCTCCGCAGTCTGCTCGAAGATCCGAAACGTGCGGTCGGCGTCCTCGCGAGTGACGCCCAGGCCGAAGCCCAGGTACTTGTGCGGGGTGAAGGAGGCATCGAGATCGAGCGTGTTGCGTTTGAATCCGGACGGCTCGTTCTCCCAGATAGCCCCGGTCAGGTTCCAGTCGCCTGGCAGCGCCGGCATCTCGAACCGCGGCGTCTGGTTCGAGTAATCGTAATAGCGGTACTTCGCGTTCAGCCAGACGTTCTCGTTCGGGCGCGAGGTCAGGGTGTAGACCATCGACACGATGTCGGCTTTCGCTTCGGCATTGGGACGCTCGAGCGGCGGCGCGACCAGCGCGGTGTTGGACGTCGGAGCAATGAGGGCCTCGTTCTGGTTCCATCGCCCGATCGAGACGAACGCGCTCGCGCGGGACCGTGCGGGGAGCTTGTACGCCCCGCTCACGTCGAATGAGAATGCGGTATTCGATGGCCACATCGGCACGCGGCCGAACGCGGGTCCGCCGACGTTGCTGCCCCCGACCGCGTCGGTGGCGCGCATCGGGTTGTCGAACTCGACCACGGGAATGTGATTGTTGTAGGTCGACCCGGTAAAGCCCACCGTAAAGAGTCCGCGGGGGTTGGCGAACTCCAGCATGCCGCCCACGTTCGTGGTTCTATCACTCGTCGGGACGCCGAGCTCGACCGCCGGATTCAGTCCGGGCGACGTGCCGAACCCGAACGACATCAGGTTGTAGCCATCGCGATTGGTATTCTTGACCCTGAGTTTGAGATCTATCTCGCGGTTGAGCGAATAGTTCACGTTGAACGTGGCCACGTCGCGACGCGCCCGCATGTCGAATGGATTGGCCTGAGTGGCCAGCCCGTTGCTGAGCGCGGAGTACGCAGCCGCCGTATTGGAGTTGCCGGCGTTCTGGACCGACTGCCGGAGACCCTGATCGATCGCCAGCTTTCCCTGTCCCTGATCCCGGTAGAGCAGCCGCGTGTCGCCGCTGATATACAGCGGGATCTGGTTCCACTCGAAGTCGAGCTTTACCTTGCCGATCTGCTGGAACTCGCCGGCAAAACGCTGATCCTCGTACCCCGGATTGAACGCTTCGGCGTGGAGGAACCTGGTCTCGTTCTCTTTGTCGAAGCGGAACACCGGAATGTAGGCACCGTCGCTCACGTCGCGGAAGCGCTGGAAGCGGGCCGGATCGCCGCTGAGGCTGTTGCCGCGGAAGCCGAAGTCGATCCGGTTCTTCGGCGTGAATGTCGACGTGCCGGCAGTGTCGGCCGCGGCGGGCGTCTGTTCCGTCGCCGGCGCCGAGACGGGCGGCTGCGCGGTCTGCTGGGCCTGGGTAACGCCAGGGAGAACCAGCAGAAGCGCTCCAATCAGAATCGCTGTTCTGTTGCGCATCTTCATCCTCCTCACGGTTACCGCAGGAACACTTTCCCGGACGTCGGGTGATTCGAACCGTGGAGCATCTGGTGGCAGTTCACACAGGCGCGCCCCGTGATCCGGTTGCTCTTGTTCAGCACCTGCGTCGCGTCATACACCGTCGCCGGGTGGCGGGTGTGGATGTGGCAGCGCTGGCACAGCATCGGCAGCTTGGCCACGAGCATCCGTTCGTTGTTCGATCCGTGCGGGTCGTGGCAGGTGACGCAGTTCTCGCGTCCGACCGCGTGCTCCCACAGGAACGGGCCGCGCTTCTCGGTGTGGCAGCTGGCGCACGCTTCGTTGATGGAATTGCCTTCGCGCAGCATCTTCACGTTCTGGGATCCGTGCGGGTTGTGGCAGGTCGTGCACTCCATCTTGCCTTCGCTGACCGGCATGTGTGACGACCGGTGCACCTTGTTCACTTCCTTGCGATGGCACTGCACGCACGTTTCCTGGACGCTCTGTTTCTTGAGCTGCGCCTTCTCGCTCTTGTATTCGTGAACGGCGTGGCAGGTCGTGCAGGAGATGTTGCGTGAGTCGTGCTTGCCGCCGTCCCAGTTGTTGTGCTCGGTGCGGTTGTGGCACGTGGTGCAGAGCTCGCCGACCTGGCGCGGGGTCATCGCCTTCGGGTTCTGGATGTGGCCGTCGCCATCGGCGTCAACGTGCGCCTTGCCAGGTCCGTGGCAGCTTTCGCAGCTGTTGTTGCCCGCCGGCGTCCTCGGATTGTGCGCACGCGCGTGAGGGCTGCCCTTGTACCCCTTCTTCTGATCTTCGTGACACTCCAAACACTTCTCTTCGCCGACGTACTGATCGGCCTTCGGATCCGTCTTCGCTGCAGGGGCAGATGGCGCCGACGACGCTTTCGCGGCGGGCGGAGCTTCCTTTTGCGGCGAGGAAGTGGC
>JBKPLP010000140.1:0-7751 GCA_046731735.1 Acidobacteriota bacterium | reverse complement strand
TGTACGTGCGCACCGCCACTGGAGATCTCCGCGATCTGACGCCCGGCGATAAGCTCAAGGCGTCGTTCGTCAGCTGGAATGGCGACGGCAGCGCCTTCTACGTCCAGACGAACGAACGCGATCCCAAGCTCTTCGACGTTTATCGCTATGACGCGAAAACGTACGACCGCACGATGCTCTTCGAAAACAAGGACGGCTATTTCCCGGCGGACATTTCGAACGACGGGAAGTGGATGGCGCTGGCGAAAGTGAACACCGCCAACGACAGCGACCTGTTCGTGTGGAATGCGACCACCAAGGTGACCACGCTGATTTCCAAGCACCAGGGTCAGGTGAACTATTCCCCTACCGACTTCGATCCGACGTCCGAGCACCTGTATTACACGACGGACGAAGCAGGTGAGTTCTCGCGGCTGCGCCGTTACGCCCTCGCCGCCGGCACGCACGGCGACGTCGAGAAGGCGGACTGGGACATCCAGGTCTCGAAGTTCTCGCACGCGGGCAAGTACCGCGCGACCATCATCAACCGGGACGCGCGCCCGCAGGTGATCATTCGCGAGGTCGCCACAGGCCGCGGCGTGTCCACGCCCGAGATCCCCAACGCGGGAATCTCGGAGCTGACATTTGCGCGCAGTGAGAAGAGGGCGGCGGTCTACGTCAACGGCGATCGCTCACCGAATGACCTGTATGTGTTCGACTTCGCCACGCAGAAGTTCTCGAGGCTGACGAACTCGTTGAATGCGGAGATCGATTCGAACGACCTCGTCGACGCGCAAATCGTACGCTTCAAGGCACGCGACGGCATGACGATCCCGAACGTGCTGTTGAAACCACAGCAGGCATCAGCCACCAGCAAGGCGCCGGCGCTCGTCTGGGTGCACGGTGGGCCCGGGGGGCAGACGACGCCGGCCTACAGCGGGTTCATGCAATATCTGGTCAACCACGGATACGTGCTGCTCGGGATCAACAATCGCGGCAGTTCCGGGTATGGCAAGACGTTCTACGCGGCTGATGACAAGAAGCACGGACGGGAGCCGCTGTGGGACTGCGTCGACGCGAAGAAATACCTGCAGTCGCTCGAGTATGTGGATCCGAATCGCATCGCGATCATCGGCGGCAGCTATGGCGGCTACATGGTGCTCGCTGCGCTGGCGTTCCAGCCGGACGAGTTCGTCGCCGGGGTCGATCTTTTCGGCGTCGCGAACTGGATTCGCACGCTCGAGAGCATTCCATCATGGTGGGAGGCGCAGCGGGTTGCGCTTTACGGTGAGATGGGAGATCCGGTCGCGGACCGCAAGATGCTCGAGCAAGTGTCGCCGCTCCTGCATGCCGACCTGATTCGCAAACCGCTGCTCGTGCTCCAGGGTGCCAACGATCCCCGTGTGCTCAAAGTCGAGTCGGACGAAGTCGTCGCGGCGGTGAAGAAGAACGGGGCGCCGGTCGAGTACATCGTGTTTCCCGATGAAGGGCACGGCTTCACGAAAAAGAAGAATCAGATCGAGGGGTATGCGGCGGTGTTGAAGTTCCTGGATCGGTATCTCAAGGGGATGCCCGGAACGAGATGACATCCGATCGCACCCGTTCTATCCAGCTGACGAAAGCCGTACACAGCTCGACCGCAGTTCCCTAAGCCGCGTTGCGAGGTCAGGCGGCACGATTCCTGCCTGTCAATATCGACAGGAGGACAGGAGTATGCGACCTCAGGTAATGATGGCGGCGCTCGTGCTGGCTCTTCCGCTGGCGGCGGCGCCGGCGCTCGCCCAAGGCGAGTCCTCGCGTTCGCAGGATGCGCGGGCGGGCGACAACATGCGATTTCGTGCGATGGACAGGAACCGCGACGGCGTGATCACGCGGCGCGAGTGGAACGGCAGCGATCAATCGTTCCGCGCGCACGACTGGAACGGCGACGGCGTCCTGTCCGGCGATGAAGTGCGCGTCGGTGCGACGCGCCGCGTCTACAGCAACGACGACTACAGCCCCAACCGGCGTGCGGTGTTCTATGACTGGACCCAGGTCGGTTTCAGGAATCTCGACGCCAACGGCGATGGGCGGATCACCACGGACGAGTGGCAGTACGACTTCGAATCGTTCCGCCGCGCCGATGAGAATCAAGACGACATTCTGTCGCGCAGCGAGTTCCTCAACGGCGACGTCGACGTCGATCGGGAAGATCGATTCGACTACCTGGATGCGAACAACAACGGCCGGATCGAGCGATCCGAATGGCACAGCAGCGCGGACTCGTTCCGCTGGCTCGATCGCAACCGCGACGGCGTGTTGAGCCGCGCCGAGGTGGTTGGCGACGACTCGCAGCAGACCCGGAGCACCGACCAGTTTGCCGGCCTGGACGTGAATCGCGACAACCGGATCACGCCCGACGAGTGGCAGTGGTCGCGCCGGAGCTTCGACCGCTACGATCGCAACGGTGACAACGTGGTCTCGCGCGAGGAACTGAGGGCGGGTGAAGCGGGTCCGGGGGCCGTCGGTACGACCGGCGCCAGCGGGACCGAGACCATCACCGTGCCGTCGACCGTCCGTTGGTACGACTCCGGCATCGACGTCCGCGCCGGTGACGTCATCACCTATCGCGCGCAGGGCACGATCCGGATGTCGCTCGGCAACGGCAACGACACGGCGACGCCCGCGGGGGCCGCGAGCGGCCGGCGCGCCGCGGATGCGCCGTTCAGGGACCGGCCCGCGGGTGCGCTGATCGCGCGCATCGGCAGTGCGTCTCCGATCTTTCTCGGTGAGGACGGCGAAGTTCGCGCGACGACCAGCGGCCGGCTCTACTTCAGCGTGAACGACGATTATCTGATGGACAACAGCGGCGACTTTCGCGTCACGCTGACCGTGCGGCGCTAGCGCCGGTGCGCATAGGGTGCCCGTGGGGCACCCTATGCGCCCGGTATAATCGCGGCGATGCGTCGTGTTGTCGCTGCCTTCGCCGTTATCCTCGCCTCCGTCGCCGCGGCCGTCTATGGCTGGCGCGCGGCCCACCCCTCAGCTCGGACCGAAATCAGGAGTCCCATCCTCAAAGCGCAGCATCGTGAAGGGCAGGTGCGCCAGGTCCTGTTGAAGGAGCTGCAACCGATCAAGCTGTCGAATTGCAATCTGCAGCGCTTCGGCGAAGCGAACGACGGCGGGTATCTGCTGTGCGGCAACCTGCTCGCCGGCGTGCAGTCGGCCTACTCGTACGGAATCTCCGGCTACGACGGCTGGGGATGCGAGATCTCACGGAAGCTCGAAGTCAGAGTCCACCAATACGACTGCTTCGATCTCACGGAACCGGTGTGCGAGGGGGGCAACACCGTATTCCATGGCGAGTGCGTCGCCGGCGTCCCGTCAACCGACAAGGACGGCCGCATATTCGAGACGCCGGAGCACCAGTTCGCCAAGAACGGCGACGCCGGAAAACACTTGGTGGTGAAGATGGACGTCGAAGGAGCCGAGTGGGAGACGTTTCAGGCGATGCCCGATTCGGTACTCGATCAGATCGATCAGCTTGCCGTCGAGTTCCACGGATCGGGTCAGGAGCGCTTCGGGGAAGCGCTCCGCAAGCTGAAGCGCGTCTTCTACATCGTGAATCTGCACTTCAACAATTACAGCTGCGCCGACAATGTGCCGCCGTTCCCGTCGTGGGCCTACGAGGTCTTGTTCGTCAACAAGCGGCTGGGGAAGCCGGACGCGTCGGCGGCGCCAGCGGTCCCGAGCTCCCTCAACACGCCTAACAATCCGAAGGTTCCGGATTGTCAGGCGACCCGGTAGTCGCGGCGAATGACTAGTTCCTCCAGCGTTCGTATTCCTGCTGCAGCTCCCCGCGCGTGAGATGCGCGTCGCGGACGACGATTCGGAACCGGAACGCGGCAGACTTGCCCGGCTGCAACATCAGTGTGCTGACCGGCAGCGCGGGATCGTAACCGTGCCGGCCGATCGGATTCGCCGCAAACAGACCATAACCGCGCGCGTGCCAGGCGGTGGGAAATCCCTGGCTGGAGGAATGGTTGAAGATCGCGATCGTGATCGGCTTGCTCTCCACATCCCCGACGAGTCCCATCCACGGCCCGCGCGTCCCCCACACGCCGTCTCCAGTCTTCCCGTCGCTGCCGATATAACGGCCTTCGGGCGCCTCGAGCGATCGCGCGACGCGTACGCCGAACGCGCCCTCTTTCGTGTCGTTGAAGGTCACGGCCTGGTCGGCCGCCGTCCACGTGGTGGCACGATCGATCGTGCGCACACCGGTGGCGCCGCTGAAGGTGAACCGCGTCTGCTCGTGCAGCAATACTGTTCCGCCAGGAATGATCCAGTCCGCGGTCACGGCCAGCTCACCCTGCTGGTCGCCCCCCTGGGCGAGTGTGATCGCCTTCTGCACGATCACGCCGGTTTTCGGCTTGAGGTTCGCCGGCGTTTCCGACGAGTTGCCCCAGAAGTCGTAGCCGTTCACATCGCCGTAATTGAACCAGTGCCCGACGTGATGCGGGTGATCGGTGTGTTCGCCCGGCCGCGGCTCGAGTGGATATCCGCGCGTCACGACGACGCCGGATGCGCTGCGAATCGGATACAGCACGGGCTTCTCGAGCGACTGCGGGTAGATGTACGAGGTGAACGGCTGGCCGCCGATTGATACGTCGACGCGTCGATCAGCAGGCCGGTTGACGACGGCGACGGCGTGCGAATCGTCCGACGCGGGGCGCGCGGCGCCGGCGAGCGACGCGGCGGGGAACAGTGCCAGCACCGCGACGAGTTTCTTCATGCCTGATGGTCCTCTCGTGACGGCCGGACTAGACGGCGCGATGGGCTCTGGCGAAGCTGCGGATGCCTTCCTCCGCCGATTCGAACGATTCGAAGATCTTCATCAAACCGCTGATAGCCATGACACGGTGGCTGCGGGCTGACGGGTGCACCAGCTTGAGGTCGCCCCCCTTCCGCCGCACGCTGACGTATTTCGCGGCGATGACGCCAACGCCAAAGCTGTCGATGTACGTCACGTCGTGGAGATCCAGCAGGAACTTCAGCCGCGCTTCGTCAATGAGGTTGGTGATGTGCTCGCGCAGTTGCTGGGCGCCGTCGCCATAGACGATCCGGCCGTCCACTTTCAGAAGGGTGACGTCGCCGAAACGCCGTTCATCGATGGTCATCTGCAAAAGCCTTCGCCGGGCGAGCGCGGCCTTGTGGCGGGTCGTTCCCGAAAATTATACGCCTTTATGGGGTTTTTCGAATTTCAGCAAACCTTCTGGCCGGTTTGCTCGTCTCAGGAAACATGTCGTTCCTGAAAAAGCTGTTTTCGCGGAATACGGAGCCCCGCCAGCGCGTGCGGATCTGCGTGGAATGCGGGATGCCGATTGCCGAGCACAAGGAGTGGTGCAGCATTCTTCGCACGCAGCGCGAGCGCGAGGCCCGGACGCGGACGGCCGCCGAAGGGGCCTGAGCACGTCATTTTTTGGGCGCGCCGTTGGGCCGCCGACGTGCGACAATGCTCGAAGTTTCGCTGAGCAGGAGGCATAGATGAACCAGCCTCAGCAGTGCGCACACCCCGGCTGTTCCTGCGCGGTCTCCCCCAATGGCGCCTTCGGCAAGTACTGCTCGGAACACTGCAAAGACGCCAAGGGAATGACCGAGCTCCGCTGCGGCTGCCGCCACCCGGGCTGCAGCTAGTCAGCGGCGGAACGCCCTCGTCGCCTCGATATCCTGCCGGTACGTCTCCAACTCAGTCGTCCTCTGCTCGTCCGTCCAGCCGAGCTTGCTCCCCATCGCCGCGGCAATCTCCGTCGCCACGCCCCAACCCTGATCCGCGGTGGCGCCGAGCGCCGTGCGCCGGCGTATGAAATCCGCCAGATGCATCGCATGTTCGGTCGCCACGGCGTCCCTCGCGCGAGCGAGAAGGTCGGGTTGTGGTGAAGGCTCAGGCAGCGGCGTCCGCGCCGTCGTGCAGGGCGAGGAGCAGGCAACGCGTCGGCAGGCCGTATCGGTCACCTCTTCCGCGATGGCGCGGTACCCCGTGATCTTTCCGCCCAGCACCGAGACGACGCCGCGCGCGGGCGAGTCCTCGATGATTCTGTGCATTCGCGACACCGATGACGCCGACCCCCCCTGCTTCACCAGCGCCCGCACCCCCGCGGTCGTGAACAGCACGTCGTCCATCGAGAGCTGCGGAAACACATGTCGCACCGACGCGAGCAGATACTCGACGTCGCCGCGCGTTGCCCGCGCGTCGCCGGGATCGCCGTCGTAGTCGGTGTCGGTCGTCCCTATCCAGGTCTGCCCGGCGCGCGGTATGGCAAACATCAGCCGCCGATCGACACCGGAGAAGATTACGAGCGCGCGATCCGTCACCGGCGAGCACACGGCGTGCACTCCCTTCGTCTTCCTGATTCCCTGTTCGGCCCATGCGCCGGTGGCCTGGACGATGACGCGAGCGCGGACGAGCCCTTCATCCCCGTCGAGGTGATCGCGGACGTGGACGCCCGAGGCGACGCCATTCTCCACGAGGGTCGAGGTCGCCGCGCAGTAGTTGCGGATCACGCCGCCGTGCCGCTCGGCGTCGAGCGCGTTTTCGAGCGCGAGCCGCTCTGGAAGGTCCGCCCGGGCATCGTAATACGCCGCCGCGCCGCGCACATCGTCGCGGTTGAGCGCGGGCGCGAGCGCTCGTGCGTCGTGTGCGTTCAGTATGCGATGTGACGGCAGCGACTTGTCATAGCTGAGCGCGTCGTAGAGTGTCAGCCCTGCGCGCATCTTCAAGCGTGACAGCGAAGCGCCGGAGAAGAAGGGGATGACGAACTCGAGCGGCGCGACGAGATGCGGCGCAATCCGCAGGAGCGTTTCGCGCTCGCGCAGATCCATGCGGACGAGGCGGAAGTCGAGCATCTGAAGGTAGCGCAGTCCGCCGTGGACTATCCGGGTGGAGGCCGCGGTGGTGCCGCCGCCGAAGTCCTGTTTCTCGAGCAGTGCGACGCGCAACCCACGCAGTGCCGCGTCGCGCGCGATGCCGCAGCCGATGATGCCGCCGCCGACCACGACCACATCGAACCGATCGCGCGTCAGCTCGCCCAGTCTGGACACGATGAGATTCTATGCGGCTTCATTCGCCGGCACGGGGACCTGCCACGGTCGCGCCTTCGGGGTTCGCGCTGCCTGTGTTAAGGTGCGCGGATGCAGACAGTGCTGGCGGAGGGTATCGGGACGATGCTGCTCGTTCTGCTCGGCGACGGGGTGGTCGCCAACGTGGTGCTGAACCGCACGAAAGGGCAGAACAGCGGCTGGATCGTGATCACGGTCGGGTGGGGCGTGGCGGTCGCAATGGCGGTGTACGCGGTGGGGCGCATCAGCGGCGCGCACCTGAACCCGGCGGTGACGATCGGCCTCGCGGCGATCGGCAGCTTCCCGTGGAACGAAGTCCCCGCCTACATTGCCGCGCAGATGGTCGGCGGCTTTGCCGGGGCCGTGCTGATGTGGCTCGCGTATCTGCCGCATTGGGGCGCCACCGCGGATGGCCGCCAGAAGCTCGCCGTGTTCGCGACGGGACCGGCAATCCAGAACCCGGCGGCGAACGTCATCACCGAGGTCATCGCCACGGCGGTGCTGTTGTTCGGCATTCTGGCGATTGCCGCCAACGCGCAGACGCTCTCGAAGCCGGGTGACGTCGATCTGTCGTTCGTCTTCAGCCGGGGTTTGCAGCCGCTGCTCGTCGGTGTCCTCGTGCTGGGCATCGGCGTCTCGCTCGGCGGTTCCACCGGCTACGCGCTCAACCCGGCGCG
>JBKPLP010000139.1:0-2680 GCA_046731735.1 Acidobacteriota bacterium | reverse complement strand
ACACGCTGATCGAACAGGCGGAGCAGGGCGTGGACTATTTCACGGTGCACGCTGGCGTGCTGCTGCGCTATATCCCGATGACCGCCCGGCGCGTCACCGGCATCGTCTCGCGCGGCGGATCGATCATCGCGAAGTGGTGTCTCGCGCACCATAAGGAGAACTTTACCTATACGCATTTTCGCGAGATCTGCGACATCATGCGCGCCTACGACGTGTCGTTCTCGCTCGGCGACGGCCTGCGCCCCGGCGCGATCGCTGATGCGAACGATGAAGCGCAATTCGCGGAGCTGAAGACGCAGGGAGAGCTCACCCGCATCGCGTGGGAGTACGACGTCCAGGTGATGAACGAGGGCCCCGGCCATGTTCCGATGCATCTGATCAAGGAGAACATGGAAAAGCAGCTGCAATGGTGCGACGAAGCGCCGTTCTACACGCTGGGTCCGCTCACCACCGACATCGCGCCAGGCTACGACCACATCACGTCCGCGATCGGCGCGGCGCAGATCGGGTGGTATGGCACCGCGATGCTGTGCTACGTCACGCCCAAGGAACACCTCGGACTGCCGGATCGCGACGACGTCAAGGCGGGCGTCATCGCCTACAAGATCGCGGCGCACGCCGCAGACCTCGCCAAAGGTCACCCGCGCGCGCAGGCGTGGGACGACGCGCTGTCGAAGGCGAGATTCGAATTCCGGTGGGAGGACCAGTTCAACCTGTCGCTCGATCCGGTGACCGCCCGGGCCTTTCACGACGCGACGCTGCCGGCCGAGGGAGCGAAGCTCGCGCATTTCTGCTCGATGTGCGGCCCGAAGTTCTGCTCGATGGAGCTGACGCAGCAGGTCCGCACGATGGCCGCCGAAGAGGCCGCCGCGAAGGGCATGGATGAGAAGTCGCGCGAGTTCCGCGAGAAGGGCTCGGCGATCTACATCAGGCAGGAATAGCGTTCAACCGCGAATCCGACGATTCAATTACGACGCTTCGGCGGCGCGTGCGCTGGATGATCCGCCCCAATCGCACACCGCCTTCAAATCGCTGGCAAACGCCGAGTCGCTCTCCATCATCGTGGCCAGATGCGCGTCGAGGAGGGCGGCCGCGCCAGGCGACTCGTACTGCGCGCGATTGTTGTAGATGCTGCGCGCATATTCGAGGTTCGCGTGCAGCCGCTTGCGCAGCTCCTCGCCCTGTGTCCCGCCGTCGATATCCGACTGGTACATCTGCTCGATTTCCGACAGCAGCGACCCCGCATACGCGCGCAGCTCGGCGAGCGCCTTCAGTTCGGCGGTCATCCGCATCAGCAGTGCGCCGGTGTGCTGCCGCAGCGCCTCGGCGAACTTCATCTTGATCTCGTCGTCGCCGTGCGTCTCGGTGCGCGAGTCGGCGAAGTCGTCGCCGTAGACGACCGCGATCGCTTCGTTGTCGACCACGATCGGCATCGCCAGGGCAAAGGTCGGCGATCCGCCGAACGGCAGCCCGCTCGTGTCGACGTCGCCGATCAGGCGCTCGGTTTGTGCCGCCGTCACCGCGCGGGTGATGAGTGAATCCATCGCCAGCGGGATCATGACCTTGCCGATGTCGTTGGTGAGGTCGAAGCCGATCTGGTGCGCCCCCTCCAGCCGATTGCCTTTGACGCGGAACAGCGCGACGCGCGGGAACTCGGCCGCGAGCTGTTCGCCGAGTGTCGCGAGCACGTCGCTGATCGTCGTCGCCGTCGAGAGGGCGTCGAAGGCGCCGAGCAGGCCGTCGAGCATGGCGCCCGTCTGCGCCGACACGTCGACGTCGACGACGGCCGCGGCGGCCTTGTTCTCGAGCTCGCGCATCGCGGCGGCGTGCTGGTCCTGCTCGCGTTCGAGCGCCTGCACGCGTGCCGCGCTGGTCTTGAACAATGTGGTGACCGCGCTCAGCTTGGCTTCCGCGGCCTGCGCCTGCGAATTCGCCGCGTTGACCGCCAGTTCCAGCTTCTGTTTCTCCGCGACCACGTCCGCGACGATCTTCTGCTTCTCGGCGATGGCCGCGTCCAGATCGCTGGCGGCGCGCGCGGCATCCTTGCGGGCGCTGTCCAGCTGCGCGCGAACCGCCCGTATCTCTCCTTCGATCGCCGCGGTCGTCTTTTCCTGCTTCTCCCGCGCGGCGACCGCATCGGCCTTCGCGGCTTCCAGTTTCTTGTTCGCCGCCTGGACCTCGCTCAGCTCCTTGCGGAACGCCGCAGCCTGTTTCTGTTCGGACTGGAGCTGTCCGCGCGTGCTCTCGAGATCGGCGCGTGCATCCTTCACGGCGGCGGTGAGCTTGTCGCGTTCGGCGGTCGCGTCCGCGAGTTCGGCGCGAAGCGCATCGGTGATCTTGCGGGCTTCAGCGGAAAGATGTTTGAGGCGCGCGTCGGCTTCTGCCGTGGCCGCTTTCGAGAGCCGCTTCACCAGCTCTTCGACGTCCTGCTCGGCGTTGGGCGTGTCGGCGACCGACGCCTCGAGCGCCTTGACGGCGCTGTCCAGCGCCGCGCGCAGGGCGTCCACTTTCTGCAGGGAGGCCTGCGACGCCGTGCCGAGCACACGCGCTACCAGCGCGGAGGCTTCCTTCGCGGCAAGAGCATTGAATTCCATGAAAAGGCGCTCCAACTTTGCAAAGCAAGGGCCGCCACGCCAAAGCGGCACTTTTCGCGGTTTTTCAACGATTTGCGCCGACGGGG
>JBKPLP010000138.1:0-20465 GCA_046731735.1 Acidobacteriota bacterium | reverse complement strand
AACGTCCGCCTCGCCGCGAAGCTGACCGGCTGGAAGATCGACATCAAGAGCGAGGAAGAGAAGCGCAAGGAAGTCGAAATCCAGCTGGGCGCGCTCGAAGTCGGCGAGGGCATCGACCAGCCGGCGGCCGAGAACGCCGCCGCGGAGGGTGAGGCGTCCGCCGAGACCGCTGCAGCGGCGGAAGCCACCGGCGACGAAGCGACCCTCGCCGCGCCGACCGACGCCGACGTCGCCGCGCAGGCCGAGGAAACCGAAGAAGCCACCGAACGTTAGAACTTTAGATCTGCATTTCTACTGAATGGCCACAGTCCGGATTTACAAAGTCGCCGAGCTGCTCAACACGTCGAGCCAGGAAGTGATGGCGCTTTTGAAGCGCGATCATGGCATCGAGGTGAAGAGCGCATCGAGCACCATCGAAGAGGTCGTCGCGCGGGAATTCGTGTCGCGCCTCGCGCGGCAGCGCAATCTCAACGTGCCCTCGAACGCCTCGTTCGCCGACACGCCTGCCGCGGCAAAGGGAAAGAAGCCCGCCGGCAAGGCGGAGCCGCCGAAGCCGGCAGCGCCGTCTCTGCCGCCGCCGCGGCTCGTGAAGTCGGCGAAGCCGGCAACGCCACCTCCCGAGCCGATGGCCGCACCGCCGGCCGCAGCGGAAACCGTGCTTGTGCCCGCGCCTTCTCCGGCGCCACAGCCAGCTGCGATCGACGAACCGGAGCCGCAGCCTGTGGCAGAGCAGCCCGGGCCCGAGCCGGTTCAGGAGCCCGTGCCTGCTGCGCACGCGCAGCCATCCGCGCCGGAAGAGCCGAAGATTGCCGCACACGCGCCGGAAGCCGCGACCGTCGAACCGTCGGCCGAGCCGCCGACGACCGCTGCGCCGTCCGGCGCAACGGCACGCCCGGCCATCCCGACACCGACAGGACGCGTGGTGCCTCCCACGATCCGCCTGCGCGTAGAGGATCCGAGAACCGGCCAGGCTCCGCCTGCGCCGCCGCGCCGGCCTGTGCTGGTGCGTCCGCCGGCACCCCCGGCGCCCTCCGGGTCGCAAGCGCCGACCGGAAATCTCAGCAAGGCGCCTGCGGGTCGCCCTGCAGCGCCTGGCGCCGCGGCACGTGCGCCGCAGCGTCCCGCAGGTGGCGGCATCCCGCCGCGTCCGGGCGCAAACCTTGGTGGCCCGAGACCGCTGCCGGCGCAGCCGGTCAGGCCCGCGGCGCCGCCGCGTCCGGGCATGCCGGCCTACCGGCCGCCGATGCACCATCGCCCGTCCACGCAGCGTCCTGGCGGCGCGAAGCGTGAGGCGCCGCGCGTACAGGTGCCGGCGCCGACATCCGCGCCGCCGCCCCCGGTGACCCGGACGATCACGCTCGCCGAAGGGATGACCGTCGCGGATCTCGCGACGAAGCTCGACGTCAAGGCCAAGGACGTGCTGAAGAAGTTGATGGATCGCCGTCTCATGATGACCATCAACAGCACCCTGGACGACGACACGGCGGCGATGATCGCGCGCGAGTTCGGCGCCGACGTGAAGATGCAGACGTTCGAAGAGGAGATGCTGCAGGTCGAAGCCGAAGACATCGACCCCTCGGATCTCGTCACGCGGGCGCCCGTCGTCACCGTGATGGGCCACGTCGACCACGGCAAGACCACGCTGCTCGACGCCATCCGCTCGGCGCGCGTCGCCGAACGCGAGGCGGGCGGCATCACCCAGCACATCGGCGCCTACGCGGTCACCGTCAACGATCGAAACGTGGTGTTCCTCGATACGCCGGGCCACGAGGCCTTCACGATGATGCGCGCGCGCGGCGCCCGCGTCACCGACGTCGTCATCCTCGTCGTCGCCGCCGACGATGGGGTCATGCCGCAGACGCGTGAAGCGATCGATCACGCGAAGGCGGCGGGCGTTCCGATCCTGGTCGCGATCAACAAAATCGACAAGCCGAACGCCAATCCGGAGCGCGTCAAGAAAGAGCTGGCCGACCTCGGTCTCACGCCGGAAGCGTGGGGGGGCTCCACGGTCATGGTGGAGGTCTCCGCGAAGAAGAAGGAAGGCCTCGACCTGCTGCTCGAGATGATCCTGCTCGTGACCGAAATGAGCGAGCTGAAGGCGAACCCCAAGCGCAATGCCTCGGGCACGGTACTCGAAGCGAAGCTCGACAAAGGCCGCGGTCCCGTCGCCACGATTCTGGTTCAAGACGGCACGCTGCGCGTCGGCGATACGTTCATCGCGGGCACCATCGTCGGCAAGGTGCGCGCGTTGATCGACGATCGAGGACGTCCCATCAAGTCGGCGGCCCCCGCGACGCCGGTCGAAGTGCTCGGCCTCGGCGGCCTGCCCGCCCCTGGCGACGCATTCCAGGCGCTGACCGACGCGGCCAAGGCACGCCAGATCGCGCTCTTCCGCCAGACGCAGGCGAAAGAGAAGGCACTCGGCGGCAAAGGCAGCCGCCTGACGCTGGAGTCTCTGCAGCAGCAGATCGCGGAAGGCGGCGTGAAGGAGCTGCCGGTGATCATCAAGGCGGACGTGCAGGGCTCCGCCGAAGTGCTTGCCGACACCCTGACCAAGCTGACCGACGAAAAGGTCAAGGTCCGCATCATCCATAGCGGCGTCGGCGCCATCAACGAGTCCGACGTGCTGCTCGCCTCGGCGTCCAACGCGATCATCATCGGGTTCAACGTGCGGCCGGACCGCAACGCCGCCGACGTGGCGGATCGCGAGAAGGTCGACGTCCGGCTCCACTCCGTCATCTACAACGTCGTCGACGAGATGAAAAAGGCGATGGAGGGGCTGCTCGAGCCGACGTTCAAGGAAGTGCGCATCGGATCGGCCGAAGTGCGCGACACGTTCAAGACCCCGAAGTTCGGCACCATCGCCGGCTGCATGGTGCTCGACGGCCGCATCACCCGCTCAGGCGATACCCAGGCCCGGCTGCTGCGCGACAACGTCGTCGTCTATGAGGGCAAAATCGCGTCGCTGCGGCGCTTCAAGGACGACGTGTCCGAGGTCAAAGCCGGCTTCGAGTGCGGCATCGCCTTCGAGAAGTACAACGACATCAAGGTTGGCGACGTGATTGAAGCGTTCGTCGTCGAACGCGTCGCCACGCCTGTCTGATTCTGTTTCGGTGTCGAGGTCCAGTTACTTTTCATGGCCCACAGTCCGCGAGCCTCGCGTGTCGGAGACCAGATCCGGGAGGAGCTGGCGACGGTGCTGGCGCGCGAGGTGCACGACCCCGGCATCGGGTTCGTGACGCTGACCCACGTCAAGGTTTCGCCGGATCTGCAGCAGGCGCGGGTCTACTACACCACCATCGGCGACGACAAGGCGCGCACGGCTACCGCGCGGGCGCTCACCCGCGCGACCCCTTTTCTGCGGCGCCAGCTCGGCCAGCGGCTCCGTCTCAAGCGGGTCCCCGAGCTCGGCTTCTTCTACGATGAGGCGATCGAGAAGGGTGATCGCATCGAACGAATTCTCCTGGAGCTCAACCAGCCCGACGATGATAAATGACTTGGCGCAACTCGGCGGGTCTGCCGCGGCGCTCCGCCAGGCCCGAGACGAGATCCTGCGGCGCCAGCGCTTGCTGTTGACTTCGCACGCGCGGCCCGATGGCGACTCCATCGGGTCCCAGCTCGCGATGGCCTTCGCGCTCGATGCCCTCGGCAAGCAGGTCCGCATCGTCGACTCCGACCGCGCGCCCGATCATTACCAGGACTTCCCCGGCATGGACCGGATCGAGATCACCGACCGCGTCTCCGCCGACGTCGATGCGGTGATCGTCATGGAGTGCAGCGACCTCACACGCACCGGTGTCGCGGGACTGGAGCGGCACTTCATCATCAACATCGATCACCATGCCGGCAACCGCATGTACGGTGCCGTCAACTGGCATGATGAGACGTCCGCCGCGTGCGGCGAGATGGTGTTCGATCTGATTCGCGAGCTCGAGGTCCCGCTGACGCTCGAGATCGCCACCCACATCTACCTCGCGATTCTTACCGATACCGGGTCGTTTCATCACTCGAACATCACGCCGCGGACGTTCGATATCTGCCGTCAGACCGTGGAAGCCGGGGTCAATCCCGCGGCGATGGCCCGCCGCGTATTCGATAGCAACAGTTTCGGGAAGCTGAAGCTGATTGGCGCCCTCCTGGATTCCATGGAACTCCTCGATCAGGGACGGCTGGCGGTGCTGTATCTGGACGATGCGATGCTCGAGGCGTGCGGCTGCACGCATAACGATACCGAAGGGCTGATCAACCTGCCGCTGACGGCGCGGGAAATCCAGGCGGTGGTTTTCTTCAAGGTGACGCCTGGCGGCGACGTGCGGGTCAGCCTGCGGTCGAAGTACGACGTCGACGTCCGCGGCGTCGCGACCCGGTTCGGCGGCGGCGGGCACAAGAACGCCGCGGGGTTCACCGTCGACGGTCCGGTCGCGGAAGTGCGGCCGCGGATCATCACGCTCCTCGAAGAGGCGATCGCGCACGGGCTGCAGACGAGGCCGTAGCAGCTATCAGTCATCAGCTTTCAGCTATCAGTTTCACAACCCCAGCCCGCCATTCGCGAACAGCCAGATGCCAGCGCCAGCAGCCAACCACCAGCCGCCAGCCGCGAATAGCCAGCTTCCAGTCGCCAGCCGCCAACCGCCAGCCGCCAGCCGCCAATAAGCAGATGCCAGCCGCGAGCAGCCACCCCCCAGCCGCCAGCCTGGACGGCGTTCTCGTCATTGACAAGCCGGCGGGGCCGACGTCGCATGACGTCGTCGCGCGGATGCGGAGGGTGCTGGGAACAAAGCGTATCGGACACACCGGTACGCTCGACCCGTTTGCGACCGGCGTCCTGCCGCTGGTCGTCGGGCGGGCGACGCGGCTCGCGACGTTCCTGAGCGGCGATGAGAAAGAGTACGACGCGGGTATCCGCTTCGGCCTCGCCACCGAGACGTACGACGGCTCGCGCTTGAGCGGCGAAGCGATCGATCCGCCGACGGGACTCGATCGCGCCGCGATCGAGCAGGCGCTCACCGCGTTCCGCGGCACGTTCGAGCAAATGCCGCCTCCCTACTCGGCAAAGAAGATCGATGGTGTGGCGGCATACAAACTTGCCCGGAAGAACAAACCCGTCCAGCTTCGCGCGGTACCGGTGTGCGTCAGCGAGTTGGTGCTCGACACGTACGAGCGCGGACTCGCACGCGTGCGCGTTCGCGCGAACGCCGGCTTTTACGTCCGTTCCCTCGCGCACGATCTCGGGCAGAAGCTCGGATGCGGCGCGCACCTGGAATCGCTGCGACGCACGCGGGCCGGGGCGTTCCGCCTCGACGTCGGTCTTCCGCTGGAACTGGCGGAGTCGGAACCGGAGCGGGCGAAGGCGTCAGTGGTCCCGCTGGAGCGCCTGCTGCCCGAGATACCGGCGGTGACACTCAACGACCGCGGAGTGTGGCGCGCGACCCACGGGAACCAGGTCGGCCCGGACGATGTGACACAGGGCAGCGTGACCGGTGACGAAGGGCGCCGCCGGCTCCTCGACGGCGCCGGCAGGCTCCTCGGGATCGCCGAAATGCGCTCCGGCGACCTTTTGCATCCCGTCCTTATGCTGGTGTAAAATATTGAGTCGTTTGGAATTGTAAATTCATCACCGAGGATAAACAACGGCGGCCCGGTACGGAGCATCGCTCCCGGAGTCTGGGCCGTGCGTGGAGGTAGCAGTGGCGTTCACCAAGGATCGCAAGACAGAAGTCATCGGCACGTACAAGACTCACGACGCGGACACCGGTTCCCCCGAGGTACAAGTCGCACTCCTCAGCGAACGCATCAACTACCTCACCGAACATTTCAAGACCCACGCGAAGGATCATCATTCCCGCCGCGGCCTTCTCAAGCTGGTCGGCCAGCGCAGGCGTCTGCTCGACTACCTGAAACGGAAGGACACGGACCGCTACTCGGAATTGATCAAGCGCCTGGGCATCCGCAAGTAAGGCGTCAAGCCTTCAGGGCTTCAGGGCTTCATGCCTTGAAGTCCCGAGGCCGTGAAGCCATGAAGCCTTCATAGAAAGACAGACATGCACACACGAGAAATCTCACTAGGCAGGCAGACCCTCTCGATCGAGACAGGGCGACTGGCCAAGCAGGCGGACGGGTCCGTCGTGGTTCGATCGGGCGATACGGTGGTTCTGGTCACGGCGTGTACGGCGCCGCAACCGCGCGAAGGCATCGACTTCCTCCCCCTCACCGTCGACTACAAGGAATACACCTACGCGTCGGGACGCATTCCCGGCGGCTTCTTCAAGCGGGAAGGCAAACCCACCGAAAAGGAAGTGCTGACGAGCCGGCTCATCGATCGGCCGATCCGACCGCTCTTCCCCTCGGGCTGGCGCAACGAGACCCAGATCATCGCGCTCGTGCTGTCGGCCGATTCGGAGAACGATTCGGACGTGCTGGCGATCACCGGTGCGTCAGCGGCGCTCGCGGTGTCGAGCATTCCGTTCACCAAGACGGTCGCCGGCGTGCGCGTCGGCCACGTCGACGGCGATTTCGTCATCAACCCGAGTTTCGAACAGCGCAAGCGGAGCGCGCTGGATCTCATTGTCGCGGGCACCGCTGACGGCATCGTGATGGTCGAAGCGGGGGCGAAGGAAGTTCCGGAAGAGCAGATGGTGCAGGCGCTCGAGCGCGGGCACGCGGCGATCAAGGAGATCGTCGCCGGCATCGACGCGCTGTCGAAGCAGACCGGCAAGAAGAAGACGCCGGTCGCGAAGAAGGAGATCGGCAAGGAGTTCTACCGCGAGGTGGAAGAGAAGGTGCTGGTCCCGCTGGCCGACGCGATGCGCATCCAGGACAAGCTCGAAAACTACGGCACCGTCGATCAGGTGCTCGCGAATCTCATCGCCACGATTCCCGACGACGAAGTCGAGCGAAAGACCGAGGCGAAAGCGATCTTTAAGGAACTGAAGGAGAAGGTGCTGCGCGACGAGATCCTCGAGCGCGGCAAGCGCCTCGACGGCCGCGCCTTCGACCAGATCCGCTCCATCACGATCGAGGTCGGCGTGCTGCCGCGCACGCACGGCTCCGCGGTGTTCACCCGTGGCGAAACCCAGGCCCTGGTCACGGCGACGCTCGGGACCGCGGACGATCAGCAGAAGGTCGAGACGGTGGACGGCGAACAGTGGAAGCGGTTCATGCTCCACTACAACTTTCCGCCGTTCTCCGTCGGCGAAGTCGCCTTCATGCGCGGCCCCGGCCGCCGGGAAATCGGGCACGGCGCGTTGGCCGAGCGTGCGCTGTCCCAGATGATGCCCCTCGAAGAGAAATTCCCTTACACCGTCCGCGTCGTCTCCGACATCCTCGAATCCAACGGCTCCTCTTCGATGGCATCGGTCTGCGGCGGATCGCTGGCGATGATGGATGCGGGCGTTCCGCTGAAGGCGCCCGTCGCCGGCGTGGCGATGGGACTCGTGATGAACGAGGACAACGGCAAGTACGCCGTCCTGACCGACATCGCAGGCGCCGAAGACCACTACGGGGACATGGACTTCAAGGTCGCCGGCACGGTCGAAGGCATCACCGCGCTGCAGATGGACATCAAGGTCTCCGGCATCACCATGGAGATCATGCGCAAGGCGCTCGCGCAGGCGCGCGCCGGGCGGCTGTTCATCCTGAACAAAATGCAGGAAACGCTCGCCCAGTCGCGGAGCAATGTCTCGCAGCACGCGCCGCGCATCGTCACCATCCGGATCCCGGTGGACAAGATTCGCGACGTCATCGGACCGGGCGGCAAGATGATCCGCAGCATCATCGAGCGTACGGGCGTCAAGATCGACGTCGAGGACGACGGCCGGGTCAACGTCGCGTCAGCCGACGAGGCGTCCGCGGCAAAGGCGATCGGCATCATCCAGGAACTGACCGCCACACCCGAGTTGAACAAGACCTATCTCGGGAAGGTCCAGCGGATTACAGATTTCGGGGCGTTCGTGGAGATCATGCCGGGTCTCGACGGCCTCCTGCACGTCTCCGAGATCGCGCACTACCGTGTGAAGGACGTGCGCGACGAACTCAAGGAGGGGGATCAGGTGATGGTCAAGGTGATCAACATCGACCCGTCCGGCAAGATACGGCTCAGCCGTAAGGCCCTGATCGCCCCCGAAGAGGGACAAGTGAAGGCGGGGGCCGAAAGGGCCGAAAAGACCGAAGGGCGCCGATAGGGAGGAGCCGGGGGCAAACCTACCGGTGGCCCCCGTCGTCTTATCCTAGAGGGCCCAATGACTTACCTCGGTCGCACCACCGTATTCGCGGCAGCCAGCCTGGCGGCGCTGGCGGTCGCGGTTCCCTTCGCGACCCGTCCAACCGCCCGAGCCCAGGCCGCCACGCACGAGTTCACCGTCGACGGCGACGATTTCGCGTTCTCTCCCGCCCGGCTGGAAGTCAACCGCGACGACGTGGTGAAGATCACGTTCACGGCGAAAGACATTCCCCACAGCTTTACGATTGACGACTACCGCATCGCCAAGCGCGCCGCCGCGGGTCAGACCGTGACCTTCGAGTTCCGTGCCGACCGCCCCGGCAGCCACCGCTTCTACTGCAACCTCACGACCGACGAACGCTGCAAACGGATGGAAGGGGTTTTGGTCGTTCGCTGATCGATTGGCGATTTCGATGGGGGTCGCAGATCGGCGATTGGAATAACGGGTCGACTCGCGCTACTCGACGATCGTGAAAATCTCGCGATGTCCAGACTCCACCAGCGGCACCATCTTTTGATAATTCGCCTGAAACTCCTTGTCGCCAAAGACCCGCGGCACCATAGCTTCGAGTGCGGCGAGATTCGGTAAGGTCATTTCCAGCACCAGCGTGTAGTGCCGGCCTGTCACGTCGGTCAGAAGTCGCGGAGAACCTTCCGCCGCCAGCCGCTTCTGAATGGTGACGCCTTCCTTCATGACGGCCAGAGCCTCACGGGCCTTTCCGAACTTCAACTGAAACACGTTGCGGACGACAATCATGCGACTAACTCCTTTTCGCAAACATGGCCGCGAATCCGTGAATCGATCAGCGGGCCGTCAATCGACAAATCCAATCGGCAATCCGCAATGAAATCGGCAACCGGCAATCTCAAAATCGGCAATCGGCAATCGGCAACCGGCAATCTGCGATCGACTCAGCGCCGTGTCAGCGGCGTTCTTCCGGCGGTTTTCAGCGCGTCGAGCTCCGACGCGAGCTCCCGCACCTTCTCGGGCATTTCCGCCGCGAGGTTCTTCGTCTCTCCCGGATCTTTCGCCAAGTCGTACAGCTGTGGCTCCGGGCTGTTGCCGAGCTCGATACCGGTATCCTGGCTGATGCGCTGACGCTTGTTCGGCTCGATGTATTTCCACTGCCCTCGCCGCAGCGCGATGCCGCCGGCCTCTTCGATCGCGCTGTCGCGGCCGCGCGATGACGCTCCCAGGAACGCGGCCATCGTGTCGACGCTGTCCGGACCTGCGTCGGCATCGAGCGGCTGTTTCGTGAAGGCGGCAAACGAGGCAAGGAAATCGACCTGCGATACCAATGCGTCCGAGACGCCCGGCTTCACATGACCCGGCCAGCGTACGATGAACGGCACGCGCGTACCCGCCTCGAACGTGCTGTACTTCCCGCCGCGGAACGGTCCCGGCGGCCGATGGCTCCCTAACTTCTCCTTCGCATCGTCCTTGTACCCGTCGTCGACAACCGGACCGTTGTCGCTGGTGAAAATCACGAGCGTGTTGTTCGTCAGCTTCAGGCGATCGAGGGCGTCGATGATCTGACCGGCGGACCAGTCGGCCTCGAGGATCGCGTCGCCGCGAGGGCCGAGCCCGGATTTGCCGGCGAAACGCGGATGGACGACGCGTGGGACGTGTGGATCGTGCGTCGCGAAGTAGAGAAAGAACGGCGCGTTGCGGTTCTTCTCGATGAACTCCACCGCCTTGCCGGTGAAGACGTCCGCCATGTCCTCGTCTTTCCAGAGCGCCGCCCGGCCGCCCGTCATGTATCCGATGCGCCCCACGCCGTTCACGATCGTCTGATCGTGGCCGTGGCTCGACGGCATCTTCAGGAGCTCCGGATGCGCCTTCCCCGTTGGCCAATCGCCCACCGGGGTCCCATAGCTCACGGTGATCGGGTCGGCGGAATCGAGTCCGACGATGCGACCGTTCTCGACGTATACGGTCGGCACGCGATCTCCGGTGGCCGCCATGATGAAGGAATACGTGAAGCCGATGGAGTTCGGGTTTGGGACGATCTCCTTGTTCCAGTCGGGCCCTCCAGCTGGCCCGAGCCCGAGGTGCCACTTTCCGACCGCGCCAGTCGCGTAGCCTGCCTTGGCAAATATGGACGGGAGCGTAGTCTGGCCCGGCTGGATGATGAGGGCTGCGTTGCCAGGAAGAATTCCCGTCCCGGGCTTTCTGAACGCGTACTCGCCGGTCATCAGCGAGTAACGGGACGGTGTGCACGTGGCCGCCTCGGAGTGCGCATCGGTGAAGCGCAATCCTTCCTTTGCGAGACGGTCGATATTCGGGGTTTTGATCGAGGTCGCGCCGTACGCCGATGTGTCGCCGTAGCCAAGATCATCGGTGTAGATGATGACGACGTTCGGACGAGTCTGCGCCAACGCGATATCCGCGAAGGCCAGGAACATGACCAGAGCGGCGGCGCAAATTCGTACCGGATTCATGCCTGTCACCAATCGGATATTACTAGCAGTTGTCGACTCGACAATTCACCGATTCAGCGATTCTTGGATTGGTGATCCGCGATTCAGCGATTCGACGATCGGCGATTCGCGATTAGCGATCAGCGATTCGGCCCTTCCCGCCCATGCTCCGCATCACCTCCCGGACAACGGCCTGCGGCCGTTGATTGACGGTCAGGAACATGCGGCCGAGATACTCACCGATCAGCCCCAGCATGATCAATTGCGTTCCGGAAAAGATCAGGAACGCCGACATGAGCCAGCCGAAGCCATAACCAGGACCGCGGTTCGTCACTCGCAGCCACAGGACGATGAGAAAAGCGACGATCCCCGCGGCGGCGGTCGTGAAGCCCGCCACGGTGGCGATGCGCAGCGGCAAGAGCGAGAAGTTCAACCAGGCACTCAGCCACAGCCGGAACAAGCGCCTGAACGTGTATCCGCTGGCGCCCGCCCGCCGCGGCTCGTGCGCGACGATTACCGAGTCGATCCGCTGCGTCACCTGCAGGAGCAATCCGTCGATGTAGGGATACGGACCTGCGTACGCGATCACCTGCTGGGCCATGAACGCGCTGACGCAGCGGAAGCTCGAAAGATAGAAACCGGCCGGCTTGTCCAGGGCCCGGTCCGTGATTTTGTTGGTGAGCCAGCTGCCGAAGTTGCGCCACGGCGAGTGTTGCTTCGCCTGGTAATGGCCATAGACGACGTCCATACCGGTCCTCACGGCGTGCTCCCAGAGGCGGACCGCCTCACGCGGAGGGTTCTGGCCGTCGTCATCGAGGTTGACGATGTAATCGCCGCGAGCGTGGCGCCAGCCGGTCAGGACCGCGTTGTGCTCGCCGAAGTTGCGCGCGTGCTCGACCACGGTCATCGGCACCCGCGCCTTTCGAACCAGCGTCGCGCACACGTGCATCGTGTCGTCGGACCCGCCGTCGTTCACCAGCACGATTTCGTGTCCGCCCTCGATGTTCAACCCCTCGATATCGTGCACGAGCGCGGCGATCGTGGGCGCCGCGTTGTACATCGGCACGACGAAGCTCAGCGCCGGGTTCACGCGGCCTTGCCTTGGAAGGTCCGGGCCGCTTCGATCCGCTGTTCGATCGGCGGGTGGGTATGAAAGAGCCAGAGCGCGGCGCGGGATGGGCGCTCCTCCGCCAGGTTCTGCAGCGCGAGCCGCCTCATCGCGGAGATGAACGCCGCCGGCTGGCGCGTCAGCGTGAGCGCGTAGCAGTCGGCGCGGCGCTCGTTCCATCGCGACAGCGCGTTCACCCAGGGAGTCGCGGCCAGCGACACCGCGCCACCGGCAAGGAGAAGCAGCGGCAAGCCGGCGATGTCGTTCGGAGCATGGAGCCCGAGCAGCGGCCACCAGAACGCGAGCGCGGTCGCCGCCGCGAAGAAGGCCGCGACGAGCAGCAGCACCTCGGCGGCAAGGCCGGTGAGGATGTCGTAGTGGACGTGGTGCGCGAGCTCGTGGGCCAGAATCACTTCGATCTCGTCGTCCGAATACTCCGCCAGGAGCGTGTCCGAGACGAGGATGCGGCGAGTGGCGCCGGTCCCCACCAGCGCTGCGTTCGCACGGCGCGTCTTCTCGCCGAGTCCCCACTCATATACACCGAGCACGCCGACACCGGCGCGTTCGGAGAGCGAGACGAGCCGTGCCCGCAGCGACTCGCGCGTCAGGGGCGTGAATCTGTAGAACAGCGGCAGAAGCACCAGAGGCGCGACCTTCGCCATGACGACCATGACCGCGACGAACGACGCGGCCGAAAGCAGCCACCACCAGACGGGCGTCACCCAAAGACTGGCGTAGACGACCTCGGCTCCGCCGAGGCCGAGCGTCAGCCCGAGCGCAGCCGCCTTGAGGTGGTCGCTGAGCCACGCCGCCAGCGATTCGGTGGACAGCCCATAGCGGCGTTCGAGGATGAACCCGCGATAGAGGGCGAGCGGAAAGGCGACCAGCTCCTGGACGACCGCGAACGCGGCGACATAAAGCGCCACCGCGCCGGCCGAATACTCGCCGGATGTTGCGCCAGCGATGTGGCGCGCACGGCTCGCGACCGCTGCCGAAGCACCCGAGAGCAGGAACCCGGCCAGGAGTAGCGCAGTCACGACCACCGACAGCACGGCGGAACGCCGCTTCAGGCGATGGTAGCGAGACGCTTTGTCTTCGTTCAAGGTGCCGCAGCCTGTCCTGTCAGCATTACTTACTGCTCGCGGGGCCCCACCCCCGCTCGCTCTCGCCCTTCGACGAAGCTCAGGACGACCCTGAGGCTCTCGAAGGGTCGCTCGGCGGCCCCGCTCCCGCGGCGCTTCCCTCCGGCGCCTCGCTCGGGCCGCAGGCGCTAGTTCAGCTGTACCGAAATCAGTTTCGAAACGCCTGGTTCCTCCATCGTCACGCCGTACAACCGGTCGGCGATCTCCATTGTTTTCCGGTTGTGGGTAATCAGGATGAACTGCGTATGCTCCTGCATGCCCTGCAGCATCTCCACGAATCGTCCGATGTTCGCATCGTCCAGGGGCGCGTCGATCTCGTCGAGCAGACAGAACGGGCTCGGGCGGTATTTGAAGATCGCGAACATGAGCGCCATCGCGGTCAGCGCTTTCTCGCCGCCCGACAGCAGCTGCACGCTCTGAAGACGCTTGCCCGGAGGCTGCGCGATGATGTCGATGCCGCTCTCGAGCTGGTCGCTCTCGTCCAGCAGCACGAGTCCCGCGCGCCCGCCGCCGAACAGCGTCGTGAACGTCTGCTCGAAGTTCTGATTGATAACGGTGAACGCCTCGCGGAAGCGTTCTCTGGTCGTCTTGTCGATCCGCTTGATGGCTTCTCCGGTCGCCGCGATCGAATCGATGAGATCCTTGCGCTGCGTCGTCAAGAAGGCGTGGCGCGACTCGAGATCGTCGAACTGGTCGATCGCCATCATGTTGACCGCCCCCATCCGCTCGATCTTCGCGCGCAGATCCGCGACCATCTCGTCCGGCGTCAGCCTTCGCTCGGCCTCCGGCCGAGCTTCGGCTAGACCGCCTTCGGCGGTCGGTCCCTGCGTCCGCCGAACTTCGGCTAGACCGCCGTCGGCAGTCACTGGCTCGGGCGAAATCCCCTCCCCCTCCAATTCCGCGGCCTCTGGCGCGTCATCGACCGGTTTCGGACTCGCCAGGAGTCCTTCGCTCTCGAGCTGCGCCACTTCGGCCCCCACTTCGTCGAGCGACGCCTGAACGGACGCGACGCATGCGCTCGCCAGGTGCGAGAGATCGGCCTCGGCGGTCGCGCGCGCGACCTCGAGCTGGCCCGCCTCGGCGCGAATCGATTCGAGGGCGCGGCGCGCTTCACGGATCCGGCCTTCCTGCTCTTCGAACTGGCCGTTCAACTCCTGAGACGCCTGATCGGCCTCACGCACGCGGTCGCGGCGCTCATCGAACGTGCGCAGACCGGTGTCCAGGGTCGCTTCCGAGGTGACGATTGATTCGAGGAGCGCCGCCCGCCGCGATTGTGTGCGCGCGAGATCTTCATTCCGCGTGGTCACCCGCAGTTCGAGCTCGCGTGAGGATTCCTCGAGGCGCTGCACCTCGATGGCAAGGGCGCCGGCGCGCTCGACCAGAGCGGCATGCGCCGCCTTCGCTTCCGACGTTCGCAGCGCCTGGGCCTGCGCCGCCTCGCGCGCTTCGAACAAGCGGCGTTGAGCCGTATTCAAAAGGCTGTCGGCCGTCCGCTGTTCCGACTCGATCCGCGCAATCGATTCGCGGGCTTCGTCGTGGCGAGCTTCCTGCGTCCGCCGCTCCTCTTCCGCCGACCCGCGCTCGGTCGCGATCTGCCCGCGTTTCCGGTTGATGCGTTCGAGCGTCTCGCCAGTGTTCCCGAGCTGCAGCTCGAATCCGACGACCGCCTTCTCCCGCCGGTGGATCTCTCCCTGCAGCGACAGAATCCCGGATTCGAGACTCGCGATCGTGAGGTCAAGTGACGACAACTCCCCGCGCAGGTGCTCCACTGAGGCGCGTTCCGAGTCGGCACGCTCGCGCAATTCCTTGATCTCGCGTTTGGTCGTCAGAATCCCGCGCGCCTCGGCGCGGCTGCCACCCTCCACGAGATGCGCGCCGCGGAACACTTCCCCGTCGCGCGTCACGATCGCATCCGTGGTCATCGCCGCGGCCGAGCAGGCCGCCGCGTAACTGCCGGCCAGCCACGCGTTCGCGACGACATTACGAATGGCATCGCGCGCCGGACCGCTGATCTGGACGATTTGCGACAGCGGCGTCAGGTCAGCTGCTGGCGCGGCACTCTCGGCCATCCCGGTTGCGGCGGCGGCGACCAGGAACCCGACGCGGCCAGCATTCTGCGCGCGCACGAACTGCAACCCGGCAGCGGCATGCTCCTGTGTCTGCACCACGACGTGCTGCAACAGCTCGCCGAGGCAGGCTTCAACCGCGCGCTCGTAGCCGGCCTCGACATCGAGGTAGTCGGCCACCGAACCGAGCTGTCCAACCTCCGCCTGCGATTCCGCCAGGACGAGCCGCGCGGCATCACCGTACTCCGCGCGCGCCGCCTCGAGCTCCTCGAGCGACTTCAGCCGGGCCAGGACCCCGGCCAGATCCCTCTCGCGGGCGCCGAATTCCTGCGCCCGCTGCTCCCGGTCGCTGCGCGCCCCGGCGAGCGCCGACTCCGTGGCGGCGCGCTCGAGGCGCAGCGCTTCCATCGCCTCGCGCCCGCGCTGCATGGCCTCCGTTGCGTCCGCGCGCTCCCGCTCGGCCCGTTCGGACTCGATACGCAGGTCCTCGCTTTCGACTTCCAGGCGGTTGATCTGCTCGGCCATCCGGGTCCGCGCCGCGGCGGCATGTTCCATCGCGTGGCGCAGTGCGGTCGCCGCATTGACGGCCGCGAAGACTTCGCTGCGCGCCGCTTCGACGTCTGCCTCGAGCGCCTCGATCTCCTGCCGCAGCTGTGCGTAGCCGGTTTCCTCACCGCGAAGCGTCAGGGCTGCCGCGTCGCGATCGTCGGTGGCGCGTGCCGCGGCGTCGCGCCGCGCCTCGAGCTCCAATCGTGCTGGTCCGCGCCGCACATCCAGCGCACGGACTTCGGCTTCGATGTCCGCCGCCGCCGCCCCGAGCGATTCGACCTGCTGCTTGTCGAACGCGATCTGCTGCTGCAGGCGGCCGATCTCCAGTTCACTCGCGTGCGCCGCTTCGCGCGCCGCGGTGGTCCGGCCGTCGGCCTCGGTGAGCTCGAGACGCAGCCGTTCGAGCGATGCTTCGACTTCCGCGAGACGCGCCGCCGCTGCGGCCTCGCGCGCCCGGGCATCCGTCAGCCTGGACCGCGTGGATTCAATCGCCTGACCGAGCAGCCGGTACCGGTTCGCGAACTGAACCTTTTCCCAGCGCCGCAGCTCCTCGCGCAAGCGGCGGTAGCGCCGCGCTTTTGCTGCCTGCCGCTTCAATGCGCCGCGCTGCTTCTCCACCTCGAACACGATGTCGTCGACCCGCGTGAGGTTCTGCTGCGCGGCTTCCAGCTTGAGTTCGGCCGCCCGCCTGCGGCTCTTGTACTTCGTGACCCCGGCAGCCTCCTCGATCAGCTGACGGCGGTCGGTCGGCCGCGCGCTGAGAATCTGTCCGATCTTTCCCTGCTCGATGACCGCGTAGGCCTTGATGCCAAGTCCCGCGTCCATCAACAGGTCCTGGACGTCGCGAAGACGAACCGACTCGCCGTCGATGAGATATTCGCTCTCTCCGGAGCGATACAGCCGGCGCATCACCTCGACGTCGCGGACGATTAACGGCGGATCTTCGGTTTCAACCTGAAGCGCGACAGCCGCCCCAGCCAGGAGCGCTCCAGCCGTCGACGGCACCGGCTGCGAACCACCGCTGTCCCTGATGTTGCCGGGCACGCGCGACGCGACGCCCGCCAGCTTCAGCCGCACTTCCGCCGCACCGGTGGGCTTGCGCGCGTCGCTGCCTCCGAAGATTACGTCCTCCATTCGATCGCCGCGCAGGCTCTTCGCGCTCTGCTCCCCGAGCACCCATGTCAGCGCATCGACGACGTTGCTCTTGCCGCAGCCGTTCGGGCCGACAATCGCGGTGACGCCGCTGTCGAACGTGAGTTCGGATCGATCGGGAAAGCTCTTGAAGCCGGCAATCTCGAGACGCTGAAGCCGCATGGGATCCCTCTCGGCGGGGCATAAAGCCCCGCCCTACGCACCGATGTGGGCCAGGACTTCACGTCCCGGCCGCATTGCGCGCCGGGGCTGATGCCCCCGCGCAAAAAAAAACCGCTTCAGGGCCGAGGAAAGACCTCGACCCGGAAGCGGCTGGGTTCGCTTCGAAACTGTATTCTGTTCTGGAGGCTATGACGTGACGGCAAAGAGCGTTACGGCCGGCGTCCACACTCCGCCCAAAGCGGAGTGTCCCCTCGGAACCGGTGAACGGGCGTCAGTCTAACAAGCCCCCATACCTTGGGGCAACACTAAACTACTACCGCAAAATATAGGGCCAAATGCCCTATCCTGCCGATCCGCCTACTGTCCTTTCCGCGCGTTGCGGGTCGATGCAAGCGTGAGAAGGTTCTCCGCCTCTCCGAACTGTCCAAGCGCGAACTGCGCCTGCGGATCCTTGGCGATCAGGTTCTTCCGCGCTTCGTCCATGCCGAACAGCGTCGAATCGATCTCGAAGTGAATCATCGCACGGATGAACGTCTCGTCCTTCGCGAAGCTGTCCTCGTCGATCTTGACCTTACGCGTGCCCAGGAACTCGCGGAACTCCCGAAGCATCGCATCGGTGACGGCGAAGCCGCGCGCGATCGGCTTCTTGTTCTTGTTCGCGGCGCTGAACCGCGTGTCACCTTCCGCCACGTACTGATCCGCGAAATTCGCGAACTCCTGCCGCGCGAACAGCAACCGTCCGAACCTGGTCGGATTGAATCCTTCGTAGCTGGCGCCGACGACGTACTTGTCGGGCTCGACACCGCCGCCGCTGTACACCTTCCGACCCGAGTCGGTGTACTTCAAATCCGACGCTTTGTGCGCACGCTCCGGCGTCTGCTCACGCAGCGTGTAGGTCAGGTATTCATCGAATGCGGCGTCCCACGGGCGCTGAATCAGCCTCCCGGATGGCGTGTAGTAGCGACCGGTCGTAACCGCCACGCCCGCTCCGTCGCTGATCGGGTAGACCGACTGCACGAGCGCCTTGCCGAACGTCGTCTCGCCCACGATGAGCGCGCGATCGTGATCCTGCAGCGCGCCGCTGACGATTTCTGATGCGCTGGCGCTGTTGCGGTTCACCAGTGTGACGACCGGTAAATGGGTGTACTGGCTGTCTTCGGTGGCGCGGTAGTCCTGGTTCGCGTTCGGCACGCGGCCGCGCGTGTAGACGATCATGTTCCCCTTCGGGAGGAACCGGTTGGCGACCCGAATCGCTTGATCGAGGGCCCCACCGGGATTCTCGCGAAGGTCGAACACGAGCCGTTTCATTCCGGCCGCGCTCAGCTTCTGCAGCGCGTCGCCCAGTTCGCGATCCGACGTCTCGGTGAACTGATCGAGCTTCACGTATCCCGTCTCTTTGTCGATCATGAACGCGGCACGGACCGTGGTGATGTTCACCTCGTCACGCACGACGTCCATGTTGATCAATCCTTCATAGCCGCGCCGCTTGATGCTGATGTTGACGACCGTGCCTTTCGGCCCCTTCAGCTTCTTCACCGCCTGATCGGTCGTCCAGCCCTTCATGTCGAGGTCGGTGCCCTTGTCGTCCCGCACCATGGCGAGGATGTCGCGCGGGCGAAGTCCCTTCTTGTACGCCGGCGAACCCTCGAAGATCGACATCACCGTGATGTCCCCGTCGATCGACTGAATGGTGATCCCGAGGCCGTAGTAGTGGCCTTCCTGCCGCTCGCGCATCTGCGTGTACGACTTGGGATCGAAAAAGCTCGAATGAGGATCGAGGGTATGCAGCATGCCGTCAATCGCGCCATAGACCAGCCGGTCCGACGGGACGTTGTCGACGTATTCCCGCTCGATCGCCGCGAGGGCCGTCGTGAAAACGCGGTATTGCTGGGAAACTTCGTCCTGCCGCGCCAGGGCGCTGCTGCCGAAGAGCCCGCCGGCGATGGCCGACAGGATGATCGCGAAAACGGCCGCCGGAACGAAACGAGGGATTCGCATAAGTGATCGTAACACTCGTCCTTGACCGGCCGGAAGGGGGTTTCTATAATGTTCTTTCGGGTCGTTAACCCCCAGCTAGACAAGGATTTCTATTATGTTCGGTTCCATCGGGATGCCCGAGCTGATCATCATTTTTGTGATCGCGCTCATCATCTTCGGGCCCCGAAAACTCCCTGAGCTCGGCCGCTCCCTCGGCAAGAGCATCAATGAGTTCAAGAAAGCCTCGAACGAACTGCGAAATACGCTGGATGAGGAGATCCGCATCGAAGAACAGCGCTCCGCGGAGCGCCAGCGTCCCGCCGAGCCTGCTCGTCCCCAGGCCGTGGACACGCACGAGGAAGACCAGCCCGTTCATCGCGCGTCGGGCGACGCCTAGTTCCACGCCATGGCGATCGTGAAGTTTGCCGGCTCGGCCCAGCCGGAGCCGGACGACGACGATCGGCAGATCCATCTCACCGACCCCGACGTCCTCGACGACGAAGGGGCGAAGATGTCGTTTCTGGACCACCTCGACGAACTGCGCAAGCGGTTGATCGCGTGTGTCTGGGGACTCCTCGTCGGATGCGCCATCGGGTTCATCTTCGTGCAGCGCATTCAGAACTTCATCTGGATGCCGCTCTACGAGAATCTTCACGCCACCAATGGCGCGAAGTTCATGTTCACGACCGGCTTCGAGCCGTTCATGCTGACCATGAAGATCGGCGCGCTCGCCGGCCTGATGATCGCGCTGCCGTTCGTCGTCTACCAGCTCTGGCTGTTCATCGCCCCCGGACTGTACACCCACGAAAAAAAGCTGGCGGTGCCGTTCGTCGTCTTCTGCACGCTGTTCTTCCTGATGGGGGCGGCATTCTCGCACTACGCCGCGTTCCCGTGGACCTGGAAGTTTTTCCTGGGCTGGGAAACCGAGTACATGGAGTTCCGGCCGTCCATCGGCGAGGTGTTCGGCCTGTACGTGAAGATGATGCTCGGCTTCGGACTGATCTTCCAGATGCCCATGGTGGTCTTCTTTCTCGCGCGGATGGGCGTGGTCACCGCCGGCTTCATGGTGCGCAACACCAAATACGCCGTGCTGATCATCTTCATCGTCGCCGCCGTGGTCAGTCCGGGTACCGACGTCGTCTCGCAGTGCCTGATGGCCGGCCCGATGCTCGGGCTCTATGGCCTCAGCGTGCTGGTCGCGTGGATCTTCGGCAAGCAGCGCAGTCTCGCCTCCTGACCCCCGTGTTACACTATTGCGGTTGAGTCGGGCTGGCCCGCGCGGCAGGGCTCACAAAGGTGGCGCATCTCGGGGCGCCGCCAGTCAGGACGGCAGATGCAGACTAGATGGATCGTCTCACTGGGGTTGGCGGTGGGACTCGGGACGGCAGCCGCTCCCGCTTTCGGGCAGACCTCCACACCTCCTCCCGCCGCGACCGAAACCCGCCCCGCTACAACAACCATCAATGGCGATACGGGCCTGTGGTTCGTCCCAACGGGGGAAGTGCTGCCGGCGAAGAAGTGGTCGTTGAGTGCGTATCGGGTGAACTTCGATCGGGACCAGGGGTTCACGGACGTGTCGGACTGGCCGCTGACGGTCGGCGTCGGGGTGGGGGACCGCGCGGAGATCTTTGGCGCGTGGACGCTGGTGCGGCGGATCGACCGCGACGTGC
>JBKPLP010000137.1:0-4486 GCA_046731735.1 Acidobacteriota bacterium | reverse complement strand
ACCCGCTCGACGTGGATGCGCGAGCACCGCCTCGCCGGCGACACCGCGCTCGCGGCGCGGCCGCAGGCCGACTGGGGCTGGATCGACGTGACGAGCGTCCGCCTGATCGGCGCCGCCGGCTCCCCCGCCGACCTGACCTCCCGCGCGCGCTTCATTGCGCCGGACGACGGCAACGTGGACGACCGGACGGTGCTGGAAGTGCCGCTCGATCGCGCGATCGCGCCGGGGCAGACCGCGAACGTTCAGATCGCCTGGTCGTCGCGCATCCCGCGCACCTTCGCCCGCACCGGCACGATCGGCAACTTCTATTTCATCGCGCAGTGGTTTCCGAAAATCGGCGTGCTCGAGGATGGCGGGTGGAACTGCCACCAGTTCCATTCGGCGACCGAGTTCTTCTCGGACTTCGGCACCTACGACGTGCGGCTGACGGTGCCGAAAGGATGGATTGTCGGCGCGACCGGCGTCGAGCGCGATCGCCGCGACGAGCCGGACGGCACGACCACCCATCATTATGTCCAGGACGACGTGCACGACTTCGCGTGGACGACGAGCCCCGACTACGTCGAGCGGCGCGCCACGTTCGAGCACCCCACGCTCCCGCGCGTGGAGATGCGGCTGCTGCTCCAGCCGGAACACGCGTCGCAGGAGGATCGCCATTTCACCGCGACGCGGGCGGCGCTGAAGTATTACGGCGAGTGGTTCGGCCCCTATCCCTACGGCCACATCACGATCGTCGATCCCGCTGCGCAGAGCGATGCGGGCGGGATGGAATACCCGACGCTGTTCACCGCGGGCTCGCGGTGGCTCGCGCCCGCCGGCGCCACCACCCCGGAAGGGGTCACGATCCATGAAGCCGGCCACCAGTTCTGGTACGGCATCGTCGCGAGCAACGAGTTCGAGGATGCGTGGATGGACGAAGGGTTCAACACGTATTCGACGGCGCGCGTCATCGAAGCGGCCTACACGCCCAACTATTACACCCGCCGCTACTTCGGAAATTTCGTCCCGTGGGTGTTCCGCGATTTTCCGCTGAGCCGCGTGATGGATGGCGATCGTCTGGGTCCGTACCGGCTGGCGGCCACGGCGGACGCGCCGTCCACGCCGACGTTCCGCTACTTTCCCGGCACCGCGGGGGCGATCACCTATGCCAAGACCGCGCTGTGGCTGCACACGCTCGAGCGCATGCTCGGGTGGGAGACGATGCAGCGCGTGATGTCGACCTACTTCTCGCGCTGGGCGTTCCGGCACCCGAAGCCGGCGGACTTCTTCGCGACCGCCAACGAAGTGAGCGGACGCGACCTGACGTGGTTTTTCGATCAGGTCTACCGCGGCTCGGCCGACTTCGACTACGGCGTCGTGTCGCTGACCAGCGAAGCCGCGGCGCTGCGCGGCTATCCCGGCGACGGAAACGAACGGCGGTTCGCGGAAGGAGGAAGCGGCGGACCGTTCCACACCACCGTCGTGGTGCGGCGATTCGGCGAAGGAACATTTCCCGTGGACGTCCGGGCCGTGTTCGAGAACAAGGAAGAGGTGCGCTGGCACTGGGACGGGCAAGGCCGGTGGAAGGCGTTCGACGCCGACAAGCCGGTGCGCGCGGCGTTTGCCGAAGTCGATCCCGACCGCATCCTGCTGCTCGACGCACACGCCACGAACAATTCGGCGGCGCTGACGCCGCGCGCGCCCGCCGCCGCGCGCAAGTGGTCGCTCGCGTGGCTGGTCTGGCTGCAGGATCACCTGCTCACCTACGGGTTTTTCGTCTGATGGGACCGGTCGCCGCGTTCCGCGAGGCCATCCGCCGCGTCAACGGCGCGCCGGCGGTGGTGCTCGGGATGTTCGCCGCGACGCTCGCGGTGGCGCTGCCGCTCTCGTACGTGATGCGCAGCACGATCGAGGCGCACCTGGGATCGAGCCTGGCGGCCGACGCGGCGGCGGCGGGCGTGAACTACGACTGGTGGCAGGAATTCAGCGCGCAGGCGTCAGGCCTGGCGACGACGTTCATCCCGTCGATCGCCGGGTTCGGCGCGGTCCTGGAAAACCTCAGTAACTTTCTCGACAACGCGAAGCTGACGCCGGCGATCACCGCGGTGACGGCAATCTGGCTGCTGGCGTGGTCGTTCCTGTCGGGCGGCGTGATCGATCGGTTCGCGCGCGCACGGGCGACCCGGCCGCACGGCTTCTTCGGCGCGTGCGGGATGCACGTGTGGCGGCTGCTGCGGCTCGGTCTCGCGGCGCTCGCGGTGTACGCGTTTCTGTTCGGCTACGTGCACCCGTGGATCTTCGTCGACGGCTACGGCCGCTGGACGCGCGAGTTCACGGTGGAGCGTTCCGCCTTCGCCGTGCGGATTGTGTGCTACCTCCTGTTCGGCACGCTCCTCATCCTGTGCAACCTCGCCTTCGACTACGCGCGCGTCCGGATCGTCGTCGAGGATCGCCGCAGCGCGCTGGGCGCGCTGCTGGCCGGCGCCCGGTTCGTGAGAAGAAATCCTGCTTCGGTGCTTGGCCTTTACGGACTGAATGCCGTAGCATTCGTGCTGGCCGTCGCGCTGTACGGCCTGGCCGCTCCGGGCGCGCCGCGCGCGGGCTGGTCGATGTGGCTGGCGCTGGCGCTGGGCGAGGCGTATATTCTGCTCCGTCATTATCTGAAGCTGCTGTTCTACGCATCGGAAACGGTATTCTTCCAGGGGGCGCTGGCGCACGCCGCGTACACGGCGGCGCCGCCGATCCTGTGGCCCGATTCGCCCGCCGCTGAAACGATCGCCAACGCGGACCGCGCCACCACCGCCGGAGTGCCCGCCTCCGAACGATGACCGCCCGCATCTTCAAGAACGCGCGCATCCTCATTGTGGACGACGAGCCGGTCAACGTGGACCTGCTGCGCCGCGTCCTGGAGCGCGCCGGGTTCACGCGGATCGAGAGCACCAACGACTCGCGCGAAGCCGTCGAGCTGTACGTCCGGTTCCGGCCCGATCTGATCCTGCTCGATCTGCACATGCCCCATCGCGACGGCCTGGAGGTCATGGACGAGCTCAACCAGATCGCCGAAGCGAGCTACCTGCCGATCCTGATGCTGACGGGGGACGACACGCAGGAAGCGAAGCGCGAGGCGCTGTCGCGCGGCGCCAAGGATTTCCTCAACAAGCCGTTCTCCAAGGACGAAGTGCTGCTGCGGATCGGGACGCTGCTCGAGACGCGGTTCCTGTATCTGCAGATCCAGAGCCAGAACCAGATGCTCGAAGCGAAGGTCCGCGACCGGACGCGCGAGCTGGAGGCAGCGCAGATTGAAATCATCGAGCGGCTCGCCCGCGCCGCCGAGTTCCGCGACGACAACACCGGGCAGCACACCGCGCGCGTCGGACAGATGGCGGCGCTGCTGGCGCGGCAGATCGGGCTGCCGGATTCACAGGTCTCGCTGATCCGGCGCGCGGCGCCGCTGCACGACGTGGGCAAGATCGGGGTGCCGGATTCGGTGCTGCTGAAGCTCGGCAAGCTGACGCCCGACGAATTCGAGGTCGTGAAAACGCACACCACGATCGGCGCGCGGATCCTGTCCGGCAGCCGCTTCACGATCCTCCGTCTCGCCGAAGAGATCGCCTTCAACCATCACGAACGCTGGGACGGGAACGGCTATGCGGGAATCACAGGGGCGTCGATCCCGCTTGCCGGGAGGATCGTCGCCGTCGCCGACGTGTTCGACGCGCTGACGCAGAAACGTCCGTACAAGGCGGCGTGGCCGATCGGCGAGGCGATGGCGGAGATCGAGCGGCAGCGCGGCCGTCAGTTCGATCCGGCCCTGGTCGACGCGTTCCTGCGGGTGGTGGAACAGAGCGACACGCAGTCGCCGGTGGGGGGCGCCGAGATCCCGGGGGCCGCCGAGTAGGCGATGGCGCGGCGGGCCAAGGACATCGCCGTCTGGATGCGCGAGCAGGCGACCATCGCGGGGGCGCGCGGCTTCGTCGTCGGCCTGAGCGGCGGCGTCGATTCCGCGGTCGTCGCGCGCCTGTGCCAGATGGCCACCCCCGGCAGGGTCGTCGGCCTGATCATGCCGTGCCACAGCGATCCCCGCGACGAGCAGGACGCCGAGCTGCTCGCCGAGCGCGCCGCACTCCCGGCCGTCCGGATCGATCTCGCGCCCGCCTACGATCTCCTCGCGGCCGATCTCAAGACGCTGTTTCTGCAGATCCCGAAAGAACAGGCGCCCGAGCAGGGCGCGGAGGCCGCGGACGTCAGGGATCGCGTGCCGTTTGCCAACCTCAAGCCGCGGCTGCGGATGTCGACGTTGTATTTCGTGGCGAACTCGCTGAATTACCTCGTCGCGGGCACGGGCAACCGCAGCGAGCTGACGATCGGCTACTTCACGAAGTACGGCGACGGCGGTGTGGACGTGCTGCCGATTGGACACCTGACGAAGAGCGAAGTGAACGCGTTGGCGGTCGAGCTCGACGTGCCGGAGATCATCATCGAGAAGCCGCCAAGCGCCGGCCTGTGG
>JBKPLP010000136.1:0-40888 GCA_046731735.1 Acidobacteriota bacterium | reverse complement strand
GCCGTACTGCGGAGCGCTCGTGCTGTCTAACGGACCCCTGCGGCGCCGGCGCCGCGAAGACCGCGAGCACCGTTTCCGGCGCGGCGTCTTCCTGCTGCCGTCGCTGCTCACGGTGGGCAATCTGTTCTGCGGTTACGCCTGCGTCGTCTACTCCACTCGCTCCGATTTCGACACCGCCGCGCTGTTCATCGGGATCGCGATGATCCTGGACACGCTCGACGGCTTCTTCGCCCGGCTCACGAAGTCGTCGTCCGCATTCGGCGTCGAGCTCGATTCGCTCGCGGATGTCGTCTCGTTCGGCCTCGCGCCCGCGATCCTGGCGTTCACCTGGGGCCTGTGGCCGCTGCATCGGCTCGGATGGGCGGCGGGGTTCCTCTACGTCACGGCGGCGGCGATGCGTCTCGCGCGATTCAACGTGCAGACCACGACGACATTGGGGCCGGTCGACAAGCGCTACTTCGTCGGCATGCCGAGCCCGGCAGCCGCGGCGGTCATCGCCTCGACGGTGTATCTGTATCCATATGGACTGTCGGAACCGCACAAGGCTTTTCCCGCGCTGGCCATGGTCCTGGTTCCGGCGCTGCTGATGGTCAGCACGGTGCGGTTCCGCAGCGTCAAGGCGATGGACGTCGGGTGGACGCGTTCGTACCTGCGGCTTCTGCTCGCCGTCGTCATCTTCGTCTTCATCGTCTCCGAACCGCGCTACATGCTCGTGGTCCTGTCGTACAGCTACACGCTCACTGCGCTGTTGCTCTACGCCTATCGCAAGGCGCGGCGCCGGCCGCTCGTGCCGCCGCTCCCGGATACGGCAACCGAAAGAACAATCCCTAATTCCTAATCACGAATCCCTAATCCGACAATCCTTGAATCCGCGAATCCGATTGCGTGATTGGCAGGAATCACGGATTGGGGATTCGCGATCAGGGATTAGGGATTGTTCGAAACCGGCAAGCGAACCGAGACGGTCGTGCCAGCACCTTTCACACTGGCCACCTCGATCGAACCTCCACTCAATTCGATGTTGCGCCGGGCGATCGGCAACCCGAGGCCGGTGCCGGTGGTCTTCGTCGAGAAGTACGGTTCGAACACGCGACCCAGCGCCTCTTCGTCCATGCCAACGCCAGTATCCTGCACCCGCAGCGTGACGTAGTCGGTATCGGCTGACGCATCAATCGTCAGCGTGCCTTTCCCTGGCATCGCGTGCAGCGCGTTCTCGACGATGTTGGCCAGGCTGCGGGCGACGAGCGTACGATCGACGAACACGCGAGGCAACGTCGGCTGAACCTGGTTGACAATCTCGACGCGCCCGGCCAGGCCGGTCCGGTAGGGATCGACGACCTGCGCGACGAGTTCCGGCAGGTCGGCAGCGGCAGGTTTGGCGGTGGGCGACGACGCGAAACTGGAGAACTCGGCGGAAATCTGCCGCAGCAGGCGCACCTGCCCGAGGATTGACGTGACGCAGCTGTCGAGCACCTCGCCCATCGGCTCGCCGCGATCGGCGTGCACGCGCCGCAGGTGTTCGGCTGACAGCTGAATCGGCGTCAGCGGATTCTTGATCTCGTGCGCAACCTGACGCGCCATCTCGGCCCACGCTTCGAGGCGGTGCGTCCGTTCGAGTTGTGTGCGCTGCGCCTTCAGCTCCGCGGCCATGCTGTTGAACGCGTCGACCAGCCGGCGCAGCTCGTCGGACGAGCGGACGGCGATCTGGGCGTCGAAGTCGCCGCGGGCGATGCGCCGCGTGGCGCGGGTCAGCCGGCGCACCGGATCGGCGATTCGTTCGGCCATCGACAGCCCGATCCCCGCGCCGAGCAGGATGAAGAACAGCGCCGCGAGATGCACGCCGCGATCGAGATCGTCGAGCTCGCGATCGATTTCGCGCCGACGGTTCGCGAGCGGCACCGTCAGGATCAGCTTGCGCCCGCCGGCGCGAACGGGGGCGGCGGCAATCGTATACGGCACCGTGCCGATCCGGTCCTCGTCGACGATGCTCGGGAGGCGCTGCAGCGCGATGGCCCGGTAGACATCGTCCGGCGTCCGCTTCGCCAGCAACCCCGATTCGAACAGATCCCGTTTGCTGGTCGCGAGGAGCTGGGCGCCGTCGAAGATGTTGACGTCCTGATCGATGACCTGACTGATCCAGACCATCACGTCATCGCTCGCCGGCGCGAAGCCTTCGGTGCGCTGCAGCAGCGCGTTCGACTGCTCGATGACGCGCTGCGCGACGGCGGCGGTCCTGGCGGCGGAAACGGCGACGTCGGCGGTCAGGAGATTCGCGAAATACGTGCGGATCACGAGCGCCAGCGTCAGCACGGGAACGATCGAGGCCAGTACGAACGCGAGAAAGAGCTTTCGATAGAAGCTGGCGCGAATCTCGCGAAGCAGCGCACGGCCGAGGCGGGGGCGTTCCCGCGCCAGCCGGGTAAAGGCCGCCGTGAACAGCAGGACGACCACATAGGCCGTGGCCGAGAGCGTCGTCAGCTCGGCGAGGTGGACGAGGTGATCGAACGCGGTGAGCGCACGGTAGCCAATCGCGTAGATGAAGACGCGATCGTTCGAGAAGTAGACGCGGGAGCGGACGTTGCCCGTGCCGATCGTCGTCCAGAACGGGCGCCGGGCGGGATCGTAGATCCGCGCGAAGAGCGCGTCGCTGATCGGCCACGTCGCGCGCGACGAGCTGTAGACGGTACCGAGGCTCCATCCGTAAATCGCGACATCGACGTCGCTTCCGGTCGTCCCCTCGCGCGGGCCGCTCTCGTCGGCGGAACGGAACACTTCGAAGTACGGGTTCTGCGACGTGATGAACGGGAGCGTGCGATAGTCGAACAAGACGTGCACGACGATCCTGCCCACCTCGATGGGGGGCGAGTCGGCGGTGGCGGGGGTGCAGATCTTCCTCTCGGCGTGCAGCATGCGGCGTTCTTCTGATCCGAAGGGCACCGCCTCCCCGAAGACATCCCATTCGCACACACGCGGGCCACCTTGCACCTGGGGCGCTGCCGCGCGGTACAGCTCGACGGCCGACGTGAGCCGCGCACGGGCGAGGACCGTCTGACTCCACACGAAGAAGGCGCTTTCGGTGTTCTGGGCCGTCGAATACTCCGGCAGGTTCAGCGAAAAACGGCTGACCAGCGGGCTTGCGCCGGCGGGAACGCTCGCGTCCGGCGCCACAAGGTCTGGCAGTCCCGACAGCGCATCGATTTCTTGCGTCGCCTGCTTCAGCTGGTCCTGCAGCGTCTGCGGGTGTGTCTGCACTTCGACGGCATACCGGGTGGCGATGAGCGACCGCATTGCCGCTTCGGCGAAGTAGTCGACTGACGGATAGAGCAGGACTGCTGGAACCAGCAACGCCGCGAACAGTGCCAGGATCCGCGCCGCGACGGTCGCGTGCCGGTACCAGACGACCACTCGCGATCCGGCTAGAGCGGCGATGGCGCACGCGGTCGCGGAAAGGATGAGCCCCAGCACCGGGAGCGTCCATCCGTTCACCTGAGCGGCGGCGGCCACCGCGGCCGCGGGCGCAATCCAGACGACGAGAAGCCGAATCGCGCCCGCGAAGGTGCGCGGCAGGCGCCAGCGGGCAAGCGTCGCGCCCAGAATCAAGGTGCAGGTCCACAGGGCCGCCGCATGGCAGGCGAGAATTCCGGTGAGCAGCGCCAGGCGTGCGGTGTTCCACGGGTGCAGCGAGAAATGCCGGAGGTCGATCTCGGAGGGATCGACGGCGCGCGGAAGCAGTCGCGCGAACAGGACCAGCACGCCAGCCACGATGGCCCCGGCAAGAAGCTGCCCGATGAGGAATCGAACCGGTTCAGCGGCGGCGGTTCGCCGTGCCGTGCGCCACGCCACGCGGATGCGAACGAGTGGACTCGCCACGAGCGCGACCGCCGCCGCAGTCGTGACGCCGCCGAGCAGGAGCACGGTGCTCGTCTCGGGCCAGTCGCCGAGTCCGATGGCCAGCGCAACCCACAGCGTGAATGCCGCCGCCGCCAGCAGCGCGAGCGCGGCCGCCGTGGTGATGATGAAGGGGCGCGGCTGAACTGCTCGTGCACGTCGATCGAGCACGGGGCCGATGAGCAGAAGCATGGTCACCGCAAACACGACGAGCACCGCCGCAGCAACGCGGCGCCGCCACGTGTTGCGCGCCGCGGCGAGCTCCTGCTCGGAAATCGACGCCTCGATCAGCGGCTCGCCGGTTGGGGCGTGCAGCAGAAAGGCATTCGCGCGCGGCCGATCGCCCGCCCCTTCCCATCGCATGCGCAGCGCGACCGATCCCAGCGGCGTGTCGAGCGCGGCATCGGGTGCGGCAATCGTCGCGGCGGCAGGCGCCGCGGAGAGCACGTGCTCGACCGCGACGGAGCCCACGCGCCGCTGGTCGGCGTCGACAATCGGCCGGATATGAACCAGACGCAGTCCGAGCGGAGACGGCGTGACGAAAAAGGACGAGGGACCCACCAGCCCGGATGCGCGAACATCGGATGGACGCCCGACCCACGCGCGCGCCACGCCGGTGTTGTCATAGATCGTCGCCGCGACCGCGTCGGTATCGGTCCTCGCGTCGGCAAGGCGATGATCGACGAGGTCGAACAGGGCGCGGGCCCCGTCAGCTCCCGCGTTCAGCCCGCGCGGCGCCTCGGGATCACCCGCTACCTCCGTGGCGATCTGCGCCAGCACGGAGGTCATGCGATTGAAATCGCGACGAACGCGCTGCTCCACGCGCGCTGCAGCCGCGGCGTCGCTCACGCCGAAGCGCCAGAGCTCACCGGCGATCCCGACCGCCGCCGCGGCGAGCGCCAGGAGCAGACCCGCGCCCAGCAGCCGCCGGCGGCTCACGCGGCGGTCGCGCAGCCGCGGCGAGAGTTCCCCGGGTTCCTCGGATCCGGGATCCCGGATCCCGGATCCCGACGCGATCCTTACCGGCGAAGGAGCCACTGAAGCAGCAGAATACCGCAAAGGGTACAATCAACTGATCGATCGATGCCGCACCCGCCCGCTCTGAAAGCGTCACTGAAACGCGGCGCCTGCCTGGCCGCGGCAAACTGGCCGCTCATCGCCGTGCAGTTCATCGCCGAGGGCACCCTCAAGTTGCTGCTCGCGGTTCCCGTGGTCGGCGGGATCTTCCTCGTCGTGCTCGTCCTCGGCGCCGACGTGGATGAAGTGATGGCCGGCGACGTCAGGGAGATCATCACGTCGCTGGTGGGCGCGCTGCGCGCGAACCCGGCGGCGCTCGCGGCGTTCGCCGCCGCCTTCCTGGTCGTGCTCCTCGGCGGATCGATCCTGACCTTCATCGTCAAGGCGGGCACGGTCGCGATCCTCGCCGAAGCAGAGTCGCGTGCCGGGCCGATCGAACGGCCGCCGCTGCGGCTCGCCGCGCTGAGGCGCGCGAACTTCACGAATATCGAGCCGTTTCTCGAGGGGTGCCGGGCATTCGGGCGGCGATACGTGAAGCTGGGCATCTGCCTGCTCGTCGCCTACACGCTCACCGGCGCCGGCTACCTGGGCTTCCTCGTCGGCGGATACACGATGGTCAGGAAGACCGGTGTCTTCGGATGGACCGTCGCCGCGGCGATGGCGTCGAGCGCGCTGGTCGTGTGGATCACGCTCGTCAACCTGTTGTACCTCCTCACGCAGATGGCCATCGCTCTGGAGGATCTCGGCGTGCGCGAAGCGGTCGTGCGCATCAGCGAGTTCATCCGGGCCAGCGTGCGCGAGATCGCCGGGATCTTCGGGGTCGTGCTGCTGCTCGTGGCCATCGCGACGATCGCGTCCATCCTCGCGACGGCTGGACTTGGCCTGATCGCGTTCGTGCCGTTCGTCGGGATCGCGATTGTCCCGCTGCAAGTGGCCGCCTGGCTGGTGCGCGGCATCGTATTCGAGTTCCTCGCGCTCTGCGCGCTCGGCGCCTATCTGACGCAATACCGGTATTACCTGCACAGCCATGCAACCGTGCACGTGCAGGAGACCGCATCGGACGTCACTGGACCAGGGATCGCATGACCAACTACGACAATTTCTTCTCGCGCGCCGCGGCGGGCATGCAGGAATCCGCCATCCGAAAGACCGGCTCCATCCTCGCTCAGCACCGCGACATCATTTCCTTCGCACCCGGGTATCCTGCTCCGGAGACGTTTGCGTGGCGTGATTTCCAGGCAATCGCCGGCGAACTGCTCTCCGGGTCAGATGGCAGCGTTCTCCAGTACGGCCCGACGCGCGGGTATCGTCCCCTGCTCGAGCAGATCGCCCGCATCATGGAGAACCGCGGCGTCACGCCCGCCATCGATCGCCTGCTCGTGACCACCGGCTCGCAGCAGGGACTGGACCTCGTCGCGCGCGTGCTGCTCAATCCGGGCGACGTCGTCCTCGTCGAGCTGCCGACTTACACGGGGGCGATTACCGCGTTCCGTAACGTGCAGGCGCAGATGGAAGGCGTGCCGCAGGAAGCCGACGGAATCGATCTCGCTGCCCTCGACGAAACCCACTCACGGCTGGTCAAGGCGGGGCGCCGCGTGCCGTTCCTCTACGTCGTGCCGAACTTCCAGAATCCGACGGGCCTGCTCATCGGCCTCGAAAAGCGGCGCCGGCTCCTCGAGTGGGCCGCGAAGCGAGACGTGCTGATCCTCGAAGACGATCCATACCGCGAGCTGTATTTCGAGGACTGCACGACGCAGGCTGACGTCCGTCCAATGAAAGCGGACGATGTGGAAGGACGCGTGGTGTATCTGAGCAGCTTCTCGAAGACGCTCGCGCCCGGATTCCGGATTGCGTGGATTGATGCGCCAGCCCCGCTCGCCGTGAAGCTGGAAATGGCGAAGCAAGCCGCAGACCTGTGCAGCAGTATCCTCGACCAGCGAATCGTGTACGAAGCCGCACGCCGCGGAATCCTCGACCGCCAGCTCCCTCTGCTGCGCCGCCATTACCAGGACAAGCGCGACGTGCTGATCAAAGCATTGAAGAGCGAGCTCGGCGATGACATCCACGGACCGGATCCGCGCGGCGGGTTCTTCCTCTGGGCCACACTGCCGCAGGCGATCGACGCGGACCATCTGCTCGCGCGCGCGGTGCAGCACGGCGTCGTTTATGTTGCCGGCAGCGCGTTCTTCGTCAACAATGCCGGCCGCAATCTGATGCGGCTGTCGTTCTCGGCGCCGAGCCACGAACGGCTGCGTGAAGGCGCCTCGCGGCTCGCGGCCGCTATTCGGGAGGAGCTTTCGGCGCAGGCGGCGCCGCCAGCAGCAGCGTCTCGCTGGTAGCCGTGCCGGTGATGGCCAACATCATCGTCTCGGCGCCCGACCCGCCAAATGCGGGTGGTACCGCGAGCTGCTGTTCCAGCTTGATCAGCCCTGCGGGGTGGCCGCTGCCGAGCTCGAAGCCGCGGATTTCGGCCGCAACGCCGGGGACTACCAGGGCGGAGCCAAGGAGCACCGGCGCAAACGGCCGGTACGGCACACCCGCGTGCCAGACGAGCTTGCCGTTGCGCCGATCAAACGCGCGAACCAGATTGTCCGTTCCCGTGATGAACACGCGGCTGTCGTCAGCGGCGGGGCGGCCTCGTACGACCGAGACGAAGCGCGGGGTCCAGTCGATCTCCCCATCGTCCGGGTCATACGCGTAGAACTTCTTGTCCGCCGCCCCCACGAACACGCGCTCCGGCAACGCCAGGACTTCGCTGAGCGGACCTGCGGCGGGAAAACGACTCCACCGTTCGGTGCCGGTCGCTAAATCCAGCGCGAGCAGCCGGCCTTCATCGAGGGGCACATATAGATTGTTCCCTTCGATCGTTGGCCGTACGTGCTGCGGCGGGCTGTCATGACTCCAGACTTTTGCGCCGTCGATTTCGCGGAACGCCGCGAGCTGGCCGGCGCAGGCGGCGATCACCCAGCCCCCCTGCACCAGGAGCGGCGCCGTCACCGCGCCGAACGGCGCCTCCCATAACACCTTGCCGTCAGCCGCGTCGAGCGCGCGGATCATGTCGGCCGCGGCAACGACCAGCAGCGTCTCGTCCGCAACGATGGTCTGGTCGGCACGCATTTCCACGCGCCAGGCTTCTTTCCCGTCTTTTGCCGAATACGCGACCACCTGTCCCGACTGTAGGCCGACGACGATCCGGTCCCCGGCGAGCGTCGGAGAGGCGACGGCCTTTGCAGGAAGTGCGACGCTCCATCGAACTTCGGAGGGAAGATTCTGCGATTCGGAATCGGGAGCGACGCCGGAGATGAAAATGAGAAGAACAGCGATGATCGCGGTCACGTTCGCTCTATAATAGTGGCACCGCCGATCAGCCGATGTCCGATTGGCCGGTCACCCAAATCAATTCTCGGCCTGTGTCACATCAGACCATCGTAGTCCTCGATTTCGGCTCGCAATTTACGCAGCTGATAGCTCGTCGTCTGCGCGAGCTCTCCGTGTATTCCGAGATTCTGCCGTTCGACACCGCGATTGGCGAGATCCGCAAGCGAAACCCGGTCGGAATCGTGCTGTCGGGCGGCCCGAAATCGGTGTCGGAAGCCGGCGCGCCTCATTGCGAGACCGCGGTGTATGAAGCCGGCGTGCCGGTGCTCGGCATCTGTTACGGGATGCAGCTCATGACGCACGCGCTCGGCGGCGAAGTGGCGCCGGCGCCACATCGCGAGTTCGGCCTCGCCACCATTGATATTCAGCCGAACGCGCCGCTGTTCGGGTCCATTCCGTCGAACCTGCGCGTGTGGGCGAGCCACGGCGATTTCGTCAAGGCAGCGCCGCCGGGGTTCGCGGTGACGGCCACCAGCTCCAACGCTCCGGTCGCGGCAATGGTGGCCGAAGATCGGCGGCTCTACGCGCTGCTGTTTCACCCCGAGGTCGCGCACACCGATCACGGCGTCGATATCCTCCGCAATTTCGCGTATGACATCTGCGGATGCACCGGCGACTGGACCATGCGATCGTTCGTCGAAGAAGCGACCGAACGAATTCGCCGGCAGGTCGAAGCCGGCAGGGTCGTCTGCGGTCTGAGCGGCGGCGTCGATTCGACAGTCGCGGCGATGCTGATTCACCGCGCGATCGGCGATCGCCTGACCTGCATCTTCGTCGACAACGGCGTCATGCGGCAGGACGAAGCGGCACAAATCCGCGTCCGCTTCGAGCGCTTGAAGCTGCCGCTCGTCTTCGCCGACGCCTCGAACCTGTTTCTGGATCGGCTGGCCGGCATCAGCGATCCGGAGCAGAAGCGAAAGATCATCGGCGCCGCGTTCATCGAAGTGTTCGAGACCGAAGCGAAGAAGCTCGGGTCGTTCGATTTTCTCGGCCAGGGGACGCTGTATCCCGACGTGATCGAAAGCGTCTCGGTGATCGGACCGTCGCACGTCATCAAGAGCCACCACAACGTCGGTGGTCTGCCGGAGCGCATGCGCTTCAAGCTCGTCGAACCGCTGCGGCAGCTGTTCAAGGACGAGGTGCGGTTGGTGGGGAAGGAGCTCGGTCTCGAGGACGAGTTCGTCTGGCGGCAGCCGTTCCCCGGCCCCGGACTCGCCGTCCGGATTCTCGGCGAGGTCACGCCATCGCGCCTGAATCTCGTCCGGCGCGCCGATCACATCATCGCCGAGGAAGTAAGGCGCGCCGGGTGGTACCGCAAGCTGTGGCAGTCGTTCGCTGTCCTCCTCCCGGTCCAGAGCGTGGGCGTGATGGGGGATGCCCGGACCTACGAGTACACAATCGCGATTCGCGCGGTCGAAAGCAAGGACGGGATGACCGCCGACTGGGCCCGCCTGCCGCACGAGCTGCTGGCGACGATCTCGTCTCGGATCGTGAACGAGGTCAAGGGGATCAATCGCGTGGTCTACGACATCAGTTCGAAGCCGCCGTCGACGATCGAGTGGGAGTAACCATGGCCGAGTGCCGACTGCCGATTGCCGATTGCATTGCCGATTGCCGATTGTCGATTGATTAAGAATGTCTGAGTTCGTCCACCTTCATCTGCATTCGGAGTATTCGCTGCTCGACGGCGCGTGCCGCATCGAGGAACTGCTCGATCGCGCCGTGGAGTTGAAGATGCCGGCGGTCGCGATCACCGAGCACGGAAACATGTTCTCGTCGGTCGTGTTCCACGACCAGGCGCGCAAACGCGGCATCAATCCAATCCTCGGCTGCGAGGTCTACGTCGCGCCCGGCGATCGCCGGACGAAGAGCGGCACCCCGGGGGAGACCGCCAATCACCTGGTCCTTCTCGCGCAGAACCGGGAGGGCTATCACAACCTGATCAAGCTCGTGTCTTCCGGCTACACGGAAGGATTTTATTACAAGCCGCGCATCGACAAGGACCTCCTCGCGCAGCACGCCAAGGGGCTGATCGGTCTCAGCAGCTGCCTCAAAGGAGAAGTCGCGACCGGGATTCGAACCGAGCAGCGGCAGAAGGCGATCGCTGCTGCCGCGGCGTATCGGGACATTCTCGGCCCGGACAACTTCTTCCTCGAAATGCAGTATCAGGGCATCGAAGAGCAGCGCGTCGTGAACCTCGGGCTGCCACCGATCGCGAACGACCTGGGTCTTCAGCTGGTCGTCACGAACGACGTGCACTACCTGCAGAACTCCGACTACAAGCCGCACGACATCCTGCTCTGCATCGGCACGGGGAAGTCGGTGAACGACGCCGAGCGGCTCCGCTACCACGGGGATCAGTTCTATTTGAAGACGCCGCAAGAGATGGCGGAGGTGTTCAAGGACTTCCCGCAGGCGCTGGCGAACACGCTGCGGATCGCCGAACGGTGCCATGTCGACCTGTCGGGGACCGTCAATCACCTGCCCAACTTCGACGTGCCGGGCGGCTTCACGCTCGACGACTACTTCGAACACATCGTCCGGGAAGGGTTCGGGCACCGTTTGCCGCGGCTCAAGGAGCTCGCGGCGAAAGGCGTCCTGAAACACACCATCGACGAGTACGAGCGCCGGCTCACCTACGAAATCGAGATGATCAAGCAGATGAAGTATCCGGGATACTTCCTGATCACCTGGGATTTCATCCGCTACGCGCGCGAGAAGGGGATTCCGGTCGGTCCCGGGCGCGGCTCGGCGGCGGGCAGCCTGGTCGCCTACTGCCTCCGCATCACCGACGTCGATCCGATCGAGTACGACCTGATCTTCGAGCGCTTCCTCAACCCGGAGCGCGTGTCGCTGCCCGATATCGACATCGACTTCTGCGAGCGGCGGCGCGGCGAGGTCATCGAGTACGTCACGCACAAATACGGCCGCCAGAACGTGGCCCAGATCATCACGTTCGGGACGATGAAGGCGCGCGCCGTCGTGCGCGACGTCGCGCGCGTGATGGACATCCCCTACGCGGACGCTGATCGCGTCGCCAAGGCGATTCCCCCCGCGCTCGACATGACGCTGGCGAAGGCGCTCGAGGAGAATCCGGCGCTCAAGGAGATGGAGCAGAACGACCCGCGCGTGACGGAGCTGCTCACCGTCGCGCGGCGTCTGGAGGGCATGACCCGTCACGCCTCGGTCCACGCCGCCGGCGTCGTCATCGCGCCGCGGCCGCTCACCGAGTTCGTCCCGCTCTACAAGAGCCAGAAGGACGAAATCGTCACGCAGTGGGCGATGAAGGAGGTCGAGCGGATGGGCCTCCTCAAGATGGACTTCCTCGGCCTCAGCACGCTGACGCTGATCCGCGATGCGCTCGACGAGATCGTGAGGACCGGCGGGATCGATCTCGACATCGACCAGATTCCGCTGGACGACGCGAAGACGTTTCAGCTGTTCTGCGACGGCCAGACCTACGGCGTATTCCAGTTCGAAAGCTCCGGCATGCGCGAGCTCCTGCGCAAGGCGAAACCGGAGCGGCTCGACGATCTGATCGCCTTGAACGCGCTCTACCGGCCGGGACCGCTGAAGAGCGGGATGGTCGATGACTACGTCTCGCGCAAGCAGGGAAAGACGGAAGTCAAGTACGAGCTCGCCGAGCTCGCGCCGATCCTTGGGGACACCTACGGCGTCATCGCCTACCAAGAGCAGGTCATGCGCATCGCCGCGGTGCTGGCCGGCTTCACGATGGGCCAGTCCGACGTGCTGCGAAAGGCCATGGGCAAGAAGGATCCCAAGGTCATGGCGAAGCAGCGCGAGGCGTTTACCAAGGGGGCGAGAGCGAACGGGGTCAGCGAGAAAAAGGCGACGAAGATCTTCGACCTGATGGAGTTCTTCGCCGGGTACGGCTTCAACAAGTCGCACTCGACGACCTACGCCTGGGTCGCGTATCAGACGGCGTATCTGAAGGCGAATTACCCCGCGCACTTCATGGCGGCGCTGCTGACCATCGAGGCGGCGAACACGGACAAACTCGCGATGTACCTCGGGGAATGCCGCGATCTGGGCGTCACGATTCTGCCGCCCGACGTCAACTCGAGCGAGCTGCGGTTCACCGTGGTCGACGGCGCGGTGCGCTTCGGCCTCTGTGCGGTGAAGAACGTCGGCGAAGGCGCGATCCAGTCGATTCTCGCGGTCCGCAAGGAGCGCGGCCGCCTCGATTCGCTCTACAGCCTGTGCGAGCACGTGGACCTGCGGCTGGTGAACAAGCGCGTGCTCGAAAGCCTGATCAAAGCCGGGGCGCTGGACTCGATGATGCCGGAGTCCGTGGGCAGCGTCGCGGCACGCCGCGCACGGCTGTTTGCGGCGGTCGACAAAGCCATCGAAAATGGCGGGCGGCACCAGCGGGATCGCGACAAGGGCCAGTCGCAGCTGTTTGGCGCCGCGGACGACGATGGCACGTCGGCGGTCACGACCCTGCCGGATGCCCCCTCGTGGGGGGAGGCGCAGCAGCTCGCCGGGGAAAAGGAAGCGCTCGGGCTCTACATGAGCGGCCACCCGCTCGATCGCCATGCCGAAGAGCTGAAGACGTTCGGCGCTCGCCGCGTGGACGAGCTCACGACCTCGGAAGCAGACGTCTGGGTTGGCGGCATCGTCTCCGGCCTTCGTCCCCTGAAGACGAAGAAGGGAGACCGCATGGCGGTCTTCATGCTCGACGACGTCGGGGGGAATGTGGAGGTTGTCGTGTTTCCCGAAACGTTCGCGAAGCACGGTCCGCTCATCGAGAGCGACGCGATGCTGCTGGTGCGCGGCAAGCTCGAAAAGGATGAAGAATCCGCGCGCATCGTCGCGACCGAGCTCATGCCGATTGCCGCCTTGAAGGAGCGCACGACGCGCGAGATCATCATCCACCTCCGGCAGTCGACGCAGGGGCGCACGACGCTCGAAGCGCTCGCCGAACTGCTGTCGCGACACCGCGGCGATCGGCGCGTGCTGCTCGAGCTCGACGTCAAGGGGCCGCGGCCGCTTCGTGTCCGCGCCGACGTCGCCCAGCGGGTGAGACCGAGTGAAAAACTGGTGGCGGAGCTCGAACGGATCTGCGGAACGGGGACGGTGGTGCTTCGATGAGCGTGATTAACGACAGCCGCACCCAAGATCAAACAGGAGGAGGGGAGAAGGAGAGAAAAACAATGCTTTCTCCCTTTCTCTCGTCCTCCTGTTTGATCTTCGGGGTGAAAGCTGCCGCAATCGGGGCAGTCGATGCCTGATTTGCTCGAATTCGAAGAGCCGATCGGCGTTCTCCTCAAGGAGATCGAGGCGCTCAGCCTCATGCCTCGAACGTCCGAGCGCGAGAAGTCGATTGCGACGCTTCGCAGCCGGGCTGAGCAGATCCGCGGCGAACTGTACGCGAACCTGACACCATGGCAGCGCGTGCTCGTGGCGCGCCATCCGAACCGGCCGAATACCCTCGACTACGTGGAGCGCCTGTTCAACGGATGGCACGAGCTGCACGGCGATCGTCGGTTTGCCGACGATCACGCGATCGTGTGCGGCTTCGCCGAGTATCGGGGCACGCCGGTGGCGGTCGTCGGCCACCAAAAGGGGGGCGACACCAAGCAGAAGATCTACCGGAACTTTGGTTACGCGCGGCCGGAAGGGTATCGCAAGGCGCTGCGCGTCATGCAGCTCGCGCAGAAGTTCCGGCGGCCGATTGTCGTGTTCATCGATACGCCGGCCGCGTATCCGGGAGTTGAATCGGAAGAGCGTGGCGTCGCCGAAGCGATCGCCTACAACCTCCGCGAGATGATGATGCTCGAAGTGCCAATCGTCGTGCTCGTCACGGGTGAAGGGGGGAGCGGCGGGGCGCTCGGTATTGCCATCGGCGATCGCGTCCTCATGCAGGAATTCGCGATCTACAGCGTCATCCCGCCGGAAGGGTGCGCCGCGATTCTCTGGCGCGATGCGAACCGGAAAGTGGAGGCCGCCGAGGCGCTGAAGATCACCGCGCCCGACATGCTGGCGCTCGGACTGATCGACGCCGTCGTGCCCGAGCCGACCGGCGGCGCGCACAACAACCCGGACGCGTCGACGGCGCTCGTCGATCAGGCGCTCTCGGCGGCGCTGGGAGATATCACTCCGCTCGGCATCGAGGAGCGGCTGAACGCGCGCTACGAGAAATTCAGGCGCATGGGCGAGGAAGGGACGGCCTTCGTCGACCTCGACAAGCCGTCACCATCGTGAAGCCACTCCTCTGGCATCACCTGCCGTGCAACGATGCCGAAGCCACAGCGCTGGCCGGTGCGCTCGGCGTGCACCCGGTCATCGCGCGTCTCCTCTGCATGCGTGGACTCGGTGACGCTGCCGAGGCGACCCGGTTCCTCAATCCATCGCTCGACCACCTGCACGATCCGTTCAAGCTCGCCGACATGTCGCGCGCCGTCGAACGGCTGGAGCGCGCGCTCGCGCAGCGCGAGCGCATCGCGATTCACGGCGACTACGACGTCGACGGCATCACCTCCACGGTGATTCTTCGCCGCGCGCTCGAGATGCTGGGCGGCGACGTCGTCCACTTCATCCCCGAACGCCTGCGCGACGGCTACGGCCTGCAGCCGCCGGCCATCGAAAGGCTGCACGCCGAGGGCGTTTCGCTCGTCGTCTCGGTGGACTGCGGAATTCGCAGCACCGAGGCGGCCCTCCGCGCCCGCGAGCTGGGGCTCGATTTGATCGTCACCGATCATCACGAGCCGGAAGGCACCCTGCCACCGGCATACGCGGTCATCAATCCGAAACGGCTGGATTGCTCGTACCCGGACAAGCACCTCGCCGGCGTTGGCGTCGCCTTGAAGCTCGTGCAGGCACTGTGCGGCCGGGCGGGTAAGGGAAAGTGGCTGCCCGCCTTCGTGAAGGTTGCCGCGATCGGGACGCTGGCGGATGTCGTGCCCCTCGTCGGAGAGAACCGGGTGATCGCGAGACTCGGGCTCGCCTCGCTGAGCAAAGGCCCGCACACGATTGGGCTGCGCGCGCTGCTGGACGCATCCGGACTGAGCGGCAAGACGATCGACAGCTACCAGGTCGCTTTCATGCTGGCGCCTCGGGTCAACGCCGCCGGTCGGATGAGCACGCCCGACATCGCCACGCGGCTGCTGCTCGCCACTGATGAAGCGATGAGCGGCGAGGCGCACACGCTGGCGCAGCAGTTGAACGACGAGAATTTCCGGCGCCAGCAGGAAGAAGCCGACCTCGTGGCCCAGGCCAAGAAGGCGATCGAGACCGATCCGGCGGTGGGTGCCCACAACGTGCTGGTCGTCGGCGGCGATGGCTGGCACCGCGGCGTGATCGGCATCGCCGCGTCGAAGCTGGTGGACACGTTCCACAAACCGGCGGTCGTGCTCTCCGTCGACGGCGGCCTGGCCCACGGCTCCTGCCGCAGCATTCCCGATTTCGACATGCTCGCCGCGCTCGAGCAGTGCTCCGATGTCTTCATCAGGTTTGGCGGCCACAAGCAGGCCGCTGGCCTGACGATGGAGGCCGCGCGGCTGCCGGAATTCCGCGCCCGGATCAACGCGTATGCAGACCGTGTTCTGGAGCCCGATCAGCTCCGGCCGCGGCTTCGCATCGACGGCCCGCTGAACCTGAAGTCCATCACCTCGGAGTTGATGCACGACCTCGACTCGCTCGGTCCGTTCGGGATGTCGAATCCCCGTCCGGTGTTTCACGCCTCGGGCGTCGAGATCGTGGACGGTCCGCGCACGTTGAAGGAACGCCACCTGAAGATGACGTTCGCGCAGGACGGCCGCCGTTTCCGCGCCATCGCCTGGCGCGCTGCCGAACGAGCCGACTTCCTGACTCGCAACCGCACGTGCGTCAACCTCGCATTCTCCCTCGAGAAGAACGAGTACCAGGGAGAGACCTACTTCGAGCTCAACGTCTGCGATTTCAAAAGCCCCGACGGATCGGCGGAGTAGACGATTCTCCATGTCCTGGCAGAAGAAAGCCCGGGCGGCGATTGCCGTATTCGTGGTCATCTTCATGGTGATCGTGTTCGTGGCGCTGCGGCTGCGAAAGACCGCCGCGCCCGAGACGCCCGCGCCGGCGCGCAAGGATCCCGGCGCCATCGTCGAGAACACGAGCAGCGGCCACATCGAGCGGTACCGCCCGGACGGCACGCTCGAGTTTTCGATGAAGTTTGATTCGCACTTCACATATTCGGACGGGCGCACGAAACTCGGAAATATTCGGATCACGTCGACGCGTAACGGCAAGGCGTTCACCGTCTCGAGTCAGGACGCGGAGGTCGTTCAGACACCGCAGGGGGAGCTCAAAACCGCGCACCTCCTCAAGAATGTCAAGCTCACGAGCGAGGCGACGGAAGTTACGACCGACGATGCGACCTACGATCAGCCGGCCGGGACGCTCACCGTGCCGGGACCAGCCGCGTTCCGGCGGGGCCGCATGACCGGGACCGGAGTGGGTGCCACCTATGACTTCAACCGCGATGTGCTGTGGCTGCTGAAGAACGCTCATATCACGGTGGGGCCGGACGACAAAGGGCAGGGGGCTCTCGACGCGACATCCGGCGCCGCGGGCATGGCGCGCGCGGAACACTACCTCAAGCTCACGGGCAAGGGTCACATCGAAGGTGAAGGCCGCATTATCGACGCGGACGAGATTACAATCACGCTCACCGAAGACAATGAGCGCGTCCAGATGCTCCAGCTGCGCGGCAACAGCAGCATTCGCGGGACCGCAGCAGGGGCCGGCGGCCTGCAGACGATGTCGGCCCGTGACATCGACCTGACGTATGCCGGCGATGGCCGCACGTTGCAGCACGCGATGCTGATGGAAAACGGTGTCGTGCAGCTGCCCGGTGAGGGGAAATCGGCGGGACAAAAGATTTCCGGCAAGACCATCGACATCGCGCTGGCACCCGACGGAAAGACAGTCACGAACCTGAACGCAACCGAAAACGTACAGGTCGATCTGCCCGCTGAGGGAGACCTGCCGGCCAAACGGATTCGATCCGCCACGCTGGCGGCGATTGGCGCGCCGGGAACGGGCCTCCAGAACGCCGATTTCACCGGCAACGTCGAGTATCGCGAAACGCGCGCCGCGCGAGGGAACCTCCCCGCCATCGACCGGCAGGCGCGCTCGCTCACGCTGGCGGTGAAAACAAAACCTGGGTTTGGCGCGGTCGAAGACGCCGATTTTCACGGCAACGTGCACTTCACCGACGGGACCGACGTCGCGGCCGACTCGACGCGGGCGCTTTACCACGTCGACAAGGATCAGATCGACCTGACGCCGTCGAACGACCCCGGCCCAGCCGCTCCGCGCGTCAGCGACGGGCGCGTCACCGTCGAAGCGCGCGCGATCGAGTTCACGCTGACATCGCGGCGGCTCAAGGCGGATACGAAGGTGCGCAGCTCGATCCAGCCTGCAAACAAGACCGCCGCCAAGACCGAGCAGCCTGGACACGTCCCGACGCTGCTGAAGAACGATCAGCCCGTCACCGTGACTTCCAACCGCCTCGAGTACGATGGCGCCGCGCAGCACGCGGTCTACAGCGGCAATGCCCGGCTGTGGCAGGGAGACACCAAGATCAATGGCGACACGATCGTCGTCGACGACCGGACTGGCAACCTCGAAGCGCGTACCAACGTGCACACGGACATGATGCTGGTCGACGCCGACCCCAAGACGAACGCGAAAAAGCCGACGCGGGCGCTCGGTGATGCGGACGCCTTCGTCTACGAGGACGCGAAGAGACTGGCGACCTACGCCGGCCACGCGCACTTCGTCCTGGCGGAAGAGGACGTCACCGCCAACAAGCTGGAGCTCTATCTCCTGAAAGACAGCAACGAGCTGGAGCGTGCGGAAGGCTACGGCGCCAACGGTGACGTCGTCGTCAAGGAGAAAGGTCGCGTGGCTACCGGTGCCCGCCTCACCTACACCGCCGGCAACCAGACCTACGTCATGACCGGGACTCCGGTGACGGTCGTCGAGCAGACGCCGCCAGACTGTAAGGAGTCGGTCGGTGCGGTGCTGACATTCCAGCGCGCGGTGGACACGGTCGACCTGAAAGCGAACGGCGTCATTCGCAACTTGTCGAAGCAGATTGCCTGTCCGTCGGAGACGAAGTAGCGGATGGCAACGCTGCGGACCGACGACCTGACGAAATCCTACAGCGGCCGCACCGTCGTCAAAGGGGTCAGCATCGAGGTCACGTCCGGGGAAGTGGTGGGGCTGCTCGGACCCAACGGGGCCGGAAAGACGACGACCTTCTCGATGGTCGTTGGTCTCACCTCTCCAGATTCAGGGCGCGTGCTGCTCGACGGTATCGACGTGACCGACGACGCGATGTACATCCGCGCGCGGAAAGGTATCGGTTACCTGCCCCAAGAGGCGTCGATCTTCCGCGGACTCACCGTCGAGGACAACATCACCGCGATTCTGGAAACTCTGCCGCTCGACGCCGCCGCACGGCGCGTGAGGCGCGCCGAGCTGCTGGCCGAGCTGGGCCTGACGCCGCTCGCAAAGGCGCCGGCGTACACGCTCTCGGGAGGCGAGCGCCGACGCGTGGAGATCACGCGCGCCCTGGTCATCTCGCCGAAGTTCATGCTCCTCGATGAGCCCTTCGCGGGCATCGATCCGATCGCGGTGACCGATATCCAGAAGATCATCTTTCATCTGAAGGAGCGCGGCATCGGCGTGCTCATCACCGACCATAACGTGCGGGAAACATTGCGCATAACGGACCGCGCCTACATCGTGCACGACGGCGTGATCTTCCGCAGCGGGACGCCCGACTCGCTGGCCGACGACCACGAAGTGAAACGGATTTACCTCGGCGCGGACTTCCGATTGGACTAAGATTGTAAGGGCGGCTACGGCCCTACTGAACCCATGGCGATTCAGCAGAAACTCCATACAAAACTCGTTCAAAAGCTCATCCTGACGCCGTCGTTGCAACAGGCGATCAAGCTGTTGCCGATGTCGACGCTCGAGCTCGCGGACCTGCTGAACCAGGAGATGGTCGAGAACCCGCTGCTCGAGGAAGTCCCGACCGAGGAGCTGCAACCGGCCGAGCAGCAACAGACGCAGGAAAAGGCCGCCGACGCGCAGACTGCCGAAAAAGGGGACTCCTGGGACGACGCCGATTACGAATACTTCTTCGGCGACTATCTGGACGACGGGTACCGCTCGCGGACACCTTCCGAGGTGAAGGAGCTGCCGCCGATCGAGAACACTCTCTCGACGGCCGCGTCACTCTCCGACCACCTCCTCTGGCAACTCTCCCTTCAAACCGACGACGAACGACTCAAGGAGATCGGCAGAGCGATCGTCGGCAACCTCGACGACGACGGATACCTCGTCGCGTCGGTGGAAGAGATTGCCGCCATGGGGGAGTGGCCCGTGGCGGACGTCGAAAAGGCGCTGCAGCACGTGCAGACGTTCGATCCAATCGGAGTCGCGGCGCGGGATCTGCAGGAATGCCTGTGGCTGCAGATTCGCCACCTCGGGCTCGAAGGCACGCCGACCGAAAAAATCGTCACCGAGCACCTGCGTCTCCTGCAGAACCATCAAGTCCCGGAGATCGCCCGCAAGCTCGGGATGACCATCGAGGACCTCAGGGAGCACGTCGAGATCATCCGCAACCTCGATCCCAAGCCGGGCAGCCGCTACAACCCCTCACAGTCGCAGTACGTCATTCCGGACGTGTACGTCATCAAGGTCGAAGATCAGTACGTGGCGGCGCTGAACGAGGAAGGGCTGCCGCAACTGCGCATCAGCCCCGTGTACCGGCGGCTGCTCGACAAGACCGGGGCGGCCGGCGGCGAGCAGAACGACGAGACGCGCGCCTACGTGAAGGACAAGTTCCGCTCGGCGCTGTGGCTGATCAAGTCGGTCGATCAACGGCAGAAAACGATTCACAAGGTCGCGACGAGCATCATCAACTTCCAGCGCGAGTTCCTCGATCATGGAATCGAGTATCTCCGCCCCCTGGTGCTGCGCGATGTGGCCAACGACATCGGCATGCACGAATCGACGGTCAGCCGCGTCGTCAACAACAAGTACATGCACACGCCGCAGGGCGTGTTCGAGTTGAAATACTTCTTCCACAGCGGGATCAGCAGTTCGTACGGCGAGAGCGTCTCGTCGGTCACGATCAAGCAGCGGATCCGGAAGATTATCGAGAACGAAGACCCGCGCAAGCCGCTCAGCGATTCCAAGATCGTCAGCATCCTGCAGAAGGAAGGCCTGATGCTCGCGCGGCGCACGATAGCCAAATACCGCGAGGAACTCAAAATCCCCACGTCCAATCAGCGGAAAGTACTGTTCTGAAGCTCTCAGCTATCAGCTGTCAGCTGTCAGAAATCGGAAGCTGGAAGCTGATGGCTGAGAGCTGAGAGCTTTTTTATGCGAGTCGATATTACCGGCCGTCACGTCGAGATCACGCCGGCCGTGCGGCAGCTGATCGCGAGGCGCCTCGGACGGCTCGAGCGCGTGCTGAACGATGCCGCCGTCTCGGCCATCATTACCCTGACGAAAGAGAAATACCGGCTGCGCACCGAAATCGCGGTCCATACGAAGGGCGATCACGTGCTGCGCGGCAACGGCGAAGGCAACGCGCTGCCGCTCTCCGTGCGCATGGCGACGGAAAAAATCGAGCAGCAGGCGCAGCGGCTCAAGGGCAAGTGGGACGGGCGCAAGCGCAAGGGAGCGGGATCGCGCGTCGTCCCGGCCACCGGCGAGGAAGCAGCCGCCGCCGGACCGCGGCGCATCGTCCGGGCGAGCCGTTATGCGGTCAAGCCGATGTCGGTCGACGACGCGGCGCTGCGCGTGGACGGCGGCGCCGAGGCGTTCATCGTGTTCAGGAACGCCGAGACCGACGCGGTGAGCATCCTCTATCGACGCAAGGACGGCAACCTGGGACTGATCGAGCCAGCTTAGTCGGGTCAGATCTCGTTTTCCAATTGCTGACCCTGTGAATTACATTCGTGACGTTGGACAATCGAGATCTGTCCCCCAGTGAGCCGGCCGGCGTCACCGTCGCGACCGTGCTCCGCGATCTGGCGGAGTCCCGGGCGCTCGACCTCGAGCTGCTCGCCGGTGCCGCCGGGCTCGAGCGCCGCATCACTATCCCGCAGACGCAGAAGACCGGTCTCGCGCTCTCCGGCTTCGATGCCTATCTGCAGCCCGGGCGCGTGCTCGTCTTTGGGCGCAGCGAGCTTCGCTACCTCGAAACGCTGACCGCCGAAGAGCGCGAGCAGGCCCTGCGGCGCGTCTTCAGCCACGACCTGCCATGCCTGCTGGTCACCGGGGCGGCGGAAGCGCCGGCGGAGACGCGCGCCGAAGCGGATCGGGCCGGCGTGCCGCTTCTCAAGACGGGCGCCTCGACCCCCGACGCGATGTCGCGGCTGGCCGCCGTCCTGGACACTTATCTGGCTCCGCGAGAGATCGTGCACGGAGTGCTCATGGATGTCCTCGGCCTCGGCGTCCTGGTCGTCGGCGAGAGCGGCATCGGCAAGAGTGAGTGCGCGCTGGATCTGGTCGTCCGGGGGCACCGCCTCGTCGCGGACGATACGGTCGAATTGCGGTGCCGCGCGCAGTCGTTTCTCATCGGCACGTGCCCCGCGCTGACGCGAAATCACATGGAGATTCGCGGACTGGGGCTCATCAACGTGCAGGATCTCTTCGGCGTCGCCTCGACGCGTTCGTCCAAGCGCATCGAGCTGGTCGTGCAGCTGGAACGTTGGGAGCACGGCCGGGAGTATGATCGGCTGGGCTTGGACGAAGAGTTCTCGGCGATGCTCGGCGTGCGGATTCCGATGATCCGGATGCCGGTCGCGCCCGGACGGAACGTCGCCATTCTGGTGGAAGTCGCGGCGCGCAACCAGCTGCTGCGGGCGCGCGGACATCATGCGGCGCGGCGCCTGGTCACGCGCCTCAACGAGCACCTGGCAGCCCCCGGACACGACGCTGATGGCGGTGAGGATCTGTAATGCGCGAAAAGCGGCACGCCGCAAGACGCGCGGCGCGCACCGCCGTCACCTCGCGGTTCGTCGTGCTGACCGGGCTGTCGGGGTCCGGCAAGTCGCAGGCGATTCGCGCGCTGGAGGATCTCGGGTACTTCTGCGTCGACAACCTGCCGGTGACTCTCCTGCCGATGCTCGCGGAACTGACGCTGCGCGCCGGCACCGAGTTCTCGCGCGCGGCGGTGGTGGTCGACGTGCGCGAAGGAAAGATGCTCACGGACTTTCCGCGCATCTATCGCCGGCTGAAAGCACGAAAGGCGCTTCACCCCGTCCTCATCTTCCTCGAAGCCGCGGAGCCTGCGCTCGTACGCCGCTTCAGCGAAACCCGGCGCCCGCATCCGCTGGCGCCGGATCGATCCGCGATCGAAGGCATCCGCGAAGAGCGCGCTGCGATGCGCGCCATCCGCAGGCTCGCCGATCACGTGGTGGACACCTCGGAGATGACGGTCCACGAGCTGCGCCACGTGTTCACCGGCGTCGCGGCCGGTGCGACGCCAGGCGCACAGCTCGTCGTCACGATCCTGAGCTTCGGCTTCAAGCACGGCATCCCGGTCGACTTGGATCTGCTGTTCGACGTCCGCTTTTTGCCGAACCCGCATTTCGTGCCGGCGCTTCGTCCGCATACCGGCCGCGACCAGCAAGTGGTTCGCTATCTCGATCGCTCGCGCGCGACGCATCAATTCCTGAAGCACACGTTGAACCTGCTCAAGTTCCTGGTGCCCCAGTACGTCACCGAAGGAAAAACCTATCTGACCGTCGGAATAGGATGCACCGGCGGGCGGCACCGATCCGTGGCGATCGCGGAAGCGCTGAAGAAAGGGCTGTCGGGGATACCCGGCGTGCGCCTACGGGTCAAGCATCGTGATATTGCGCTTGATTAGGAGCGATTTCAAAACCGGTGTCACACGCGGGGCCTGCCCGCGAGTCTCCCCACTCGGTGCTCGCCCAAAAGCCCGCGTCACGGGAGTGGGCTCCGCGCCGAGCCGGCGCCCCCGGCGCGCGTTTTGTGCGCGCTGGGGTGGGAATGGGGATGCCCCTCTTCCTGCGCCATGGCTTCGGCGAGACCTCGCCGGAGCCCGCGGAAGATCTCGTGAGCGGGCGAAGGCGGGCGCGGTCACCCGCGATCCGGTTTTGAAACCGCGTTTAATGACGTCGGATCCCGGATCCCGCATCCCGGATCCCGGACGCGAATGAAACTTGGCGTTGTGGTCGTGACGCACGGGCAACTCGCCACCGAGCTGGTCAACTCGGCGGAAATGATCGTCGGCGACCTGCCGCACGTCGCCGCCGTGTCGATCGGCTGGCACGAAGACGTCGAGCACGCGAAGGAAAGCATCGGCGCGGCGATCGCGCGGGTGGCGGCATCGGCGGGGGGCACCGACGCCGATCCCGCGGATGTCTTCGTGCTCACCGACATGTTCGGCGGCACGCCGGCCAACCTGGCGGTCACGTACGTCAACCCGCACGTCGAAGTGATTACGGGCGTGAATCTGCCGATGTTGATCAAGCTGGCGCGGCCGCAGAAGACGGGCAATCTCCTCGCGCTCGCGCGCGAAATGCGGGAACACGGACGGAACGCCATCTGGGTCGCCTCGGATCTGCTGAAAGGGGAGAAGACCTGACGACCTGCACGGTCACGATCCTGAATCCGCTGGGCTTGCACGCGCGGGCGGCGGCGCGGTTCGTCCACGCCGCAAGCAGCTTCGCCTGCCGCATCCGCGTCGAGCGCGGCGGCCGTGAGGTGGACGGCAAGAGCATCATGGGCCTGCTGCTGCTGGCGGCATCGCGCGGCTCGGCGATCACCATCACCGCCGACGGCCCGGACGAACAAGCGGCGGTGGCGGCGCTCTGCGCGCTCATCGATCGCGGTCTGGATGAGGCGCCATGCGCCTGACCGGACTCGGGGTGTCGCCGGGCATCGGGATCGGCAAGGCGCTGCTGCTGAAGCGCGGCGCCCCAGAACTGCGGTTCCGTGTTCCCGCGTCGATGGTGCCGCGGGAAATCGAGCGGCTGACCCGGGCCCGCGAACGCTCGCGCGAGCAGCTGCAGCAGATTCGCGAGCGGATCGCGCGCTCCGCCGGCGCCGAACACGCGTACATGTTCGACGCGCAGCTGCTCATGCTGGACGACGCGATGTTGATCGATCGAGCGGTCGAGATCATCCGCAGCGAACAGTTGAACGCGGGGTCAGCGGTCGAGCGCGCCTTCCGCGAGATTGCCGCGCTGTTCGATCGGGCGGATGACGCCTACCTGCGCGAACGCCAGGGGGACGTCGGCGACGTGGTCGGACGGCTGTGCATGAACCTGCGCACGGCGCGCCACTCGCTCGAATTCTTCCGCAACCTCGAAGGGCCGCTGGTGCTCGTTGCCGACGAGCTGACGCCGTCGACGGTCGCTCAGCTCGACTGGCAGTGCTTTGCCGCCTTCGTCACGGACGCGGGCAGCTGGACCTATCACACCGCGATTCTCGCGCGCTCGATGCACATCCCGGCGGTCGCGGGGCTGCGCGACGCCAGCCAGGTGATTACCCCGGGCATGCTGCTGGCGGTCGACGGGGCGTCGGGCGACGTGTTCATCGATCCCGATCCCACGGTGCTCGAACAGCTGCGCGCCCGGCAGGAGCAGCGTGCCGAATTGGAGCACGCGCTCGATCAATACCGCAGGCTGCCCGCCGTCACCGAGGACGGCGTTCGCATCCGCCTCGAAGCCAACGTCGAGTCTCCGGACGACGCGCGACGCGCGCGCGAAAGCGGTGCAGAGGGCGTCGGGTTGTTCCGATCGGAATTCCTGCTGGCGGGGCGCGGCCACGAAGCGCTCGGCGAGGACGCGCAGTTCGAGGCGTATACGCGCCTCGTCGAGAGTATGGCGCCGGGACGCGTAACGATTCGCACCTTCGATGTCAGCGAGGGGCAGTTGCCGGTTGACGCGCTGGTGCCGGACGGCGCGCGGGCGCCGCTCGGCCTCCGTGGCATCCGCCTGAGTCTGGCGCGCGAGGATATGTTCCAGGCACAGCTGCGAGCGCTGCTCCGGGCGGCGTCGCACGGTCCATTGCGCATCATGTTCCCGTTCGTGTCCGGCGTCGAGCAGCTGCGTGCCGCCCGCGCTGCCGTGCAGCGGGCGGCCGAGACGCTGCGGGCGCGCGGTGACCAGGTGCCGCCGGTGCCCGTCGGGGTGATGATCGAGGTCCCCTCCGCCGCCGTCACCGCCGACTTGCTCGCAGACGATGCAGATTTCTTCAGCATCGGGACCAACGACCTGATTCAGTATTACCTTGCCGTCGATCGCACCGACGACCGGGTCTCGGATCTGTACGAGCCGCTGCACCCCGCGATCGTGCGGACGCTCCGGCTCATCGCTCGCGCCGCGCGGCGCCGCTCGATCCCACTGGCCGTGTGCGGCGAGATGGCGGCGGACCCGATCGTGCTCGCGCTCCTGGTGGGGCTCGGAGTCACCGAGTTCAGCATGGCCCCGACCGCGATTCCGCTCGCCAACCAGGCGCTGCGCAGGCTGCGCGCGCGCGACGCGGCAACACTCGCCGCGCGGACGCTGCGCGCGCGCACCGCCGCGGAGGTCGAGGAGCTGCTGACGACCTTCGTCGCGGCACACAACAGCAACGCGCTGAAGTTCTGACGCGCCTGCGGGGCCGAGCGCGAGCGGGGATTTGGGCCCGCGAGCAGTAATTAAAGGAGAGGTTCTTGGCCGAACAAGTGAGCAAAGTCGACAAGCCCTGGGGCTACGAGCTGCACTGGGCGAAGACCGATCGGTACGTCGGAAAGGTGATCCACATCGAAGCGGGCCACGCGCTCAGCCTGCAGTACCACAATCAGAAGGACGAGACGATCTATCTCGCTTCCGGCCGGCTGCTGTTCGAGATCAAGGAAGGCGACGAGCTGGTCAAGCGCGAGATGAAGCCGGGCGAGGCCGTGCACGTGACGCCCAAGACAGTCCATCGCATGACCGCGATCACCGATTGCGATGTCTTCGAAGTTTCGACTCCCGAGCTCCACGACGTGGTGAGGCTCGAAGATCGCTACGGACGAACGACATGAGAATTGCGGACGCTTCGCCGATGCCCGCGGTCAGCACTGAGCGAAGTCGAAGGGCAGATTCTGGATTGCCGATGGTTGATTGGCGTTGCAGTAATTGCAACGCGCAAAATGCATTGACGCGCGCTATGCCTCGGCTGAGAATGGCGGCGAAAGGAACTCTCGAATGGGCAGTGTGAACAAGGTGATTCTCGTGGGAAATCTCGGCCGCGACGCCGAGCTGCGCTACACGCCAGGCGGTTCGCCGGTGGCGACGCTCAACCTCGCGACGACCGAGGTGTGGAACGACAAGGCGGGTCAGCGTCAGGAAAAAACCGAGTGGCACCGCGTCGTACTCTGGGGCAAAACGGCGGAGAGCCTGAACGAATACCTGACGAAGGGGAAACAGATTTACGTCGAGGGCCGGCTGCAGACGCGGCAGTGGGACGACAAGGACGGCAACAAGCGCTACACCACCGAGATCCGTGGCGACCGGGTCGTGCTGCTCGGCGGCGGCGGTGGTGGTGGCGGCGGACGTCAGCAGTCCCGTCCCAGCGCCGCGCCGATGGAAGAATCAATGGGCGAGCCGGTCTCGGAATTGACGGACGACGATATCCCGTTCTGACCGCTGCGTGATCCTCGCTATTTACCTTTCAGCGCATCCAGCCGCTGCTTCGCCAGGATGGCTTCAGGGACGGCCGGGTACTTTTGCACGACCGTCTCGAAAGCTTTCCTCGCAAGATCGTACTGCCGCAGCTCCGTGTAGGTGAGCCCCATCTTGTAATACGCGAGCGGCACGCTGTCGCTGGTCGAATAGTTCGTAATCACTTTCTGGAACGACTCGATCGCGTCGCGGTATTTCCCCGCGGCATACAACGCATTTCCGATGTTCAACTGCGCGTCGTCCGCCTTGTCGGACTTCGGGAAGCTTGCGATGTAGGTGTTGAAGCCGACGATCGCGAGCTCGTACTGGCCGCCGGTGTAGTCCGCGTACGCGTTCTCGAACATCTTCTGCGGCGAAATCAGCGGCGCCGGTCCGGAGGCCGTGGACACAGGAGGAACATTGGCCGCCGGCGGCTGGTCGCCGGGTGCGCCCGGGTTTATCGCGGGCGGTGCGGCGGCTGACGGCGCCGGCATCGAAGAGACCGCTTGACGGACTGCCTCGAGCTCCTGCGAGACCGTCGAGAGCCGCACGTTCGTGTCGTCTGCTTTCTCGCGCAGCACGCGCACGCCTTCCACCACGTTGTCGATAAGAAGCTTTTGATCGGCAAACCCTTTACGGCCGGCGTTGGCCTGATCGTCCAGCTTCGTGGTCACGGTCTTCAACGCATCGGTGAGCCCGCCGATCAGCTGCTGCAGCTGCTGCTGCTGTTCCTGCAGCATCCGGATCTCGGCCATCAGCTGCTGGTGCGCCTTGTCGGCTGCCGAGGCCGGCGGGGCCGCAATCAGCAGCACGACCACGACAAGAGCCGGACAGAATGCTCTATTCATACGATTCCTCTGCATTTAGCACTGCTCGCGGCACACCCGTCACTCACTTACTCGTGACGACGAAGTGAGCGCGTCGATTCTTCGACCACGCTGATTCCTGGTGTCCGGGCTCGAATGGGAATTCTTTCCCGTAGCTGACCGTCCGCAGACGGTCGCCCGGAATGCCGAGGGACACCAGGTAATTGCGCGCGGCCAGCGAGCGGCGTTCGCCAAGCGCCAAGTTGTATTCTGCGGTGCCGCGTTCGTCCGCGTGCCCTTCGATGGTGATGACCCAGGTCGGGTACTTCTTCATCAGTTCGGCATTGTGGTTGAGCGCCTGCTGGCCGGCCTCGTCGATGTTGTCCTGATCTAACCTGAAGAAGACCGGCTGGAAAGGGGAGTTCTTGTTGATCGCGTCGATGTCGCTCGAGGCCAGCGTGTCGGAGGCGAGTGGCTCCGCAGGCACCGGCACCGGCTCACGGACGGGCTCGGGGGGTCCCGGCGGACGCGCGCCGCTGTTCGTGCCGCTCGCCGGCGGCGGGGTCGTCGGCCGGGCCACCGGCGGTTTCTTCTTCGCGCACGCGCCAACCACCAGCAGGGCGATCATCGCGAGTACCAGTCCCTGACGTCTATGCTTCATTGTCATGTTCTCTGTCGCTGTCGGCTTCTGCCTTCTACCTTCTACCTTTTACCTTCTATTTCTACTTTCTCTACTGAGACCAATTCGGATACCGATTCATGCCCGTCCGGGTAACCTGCCGCAGGTTCTTGCCATCCCGATCGATGGTGAAAATCTGTTCCTTGCCGGCGCGCGTCGAGGTGAACGCGATGTGGCGCCCGTTCGGGGAGAACGCCGGACTCTCGTTGCTGCCGATGCCGTCGGTGATCGTGCGCGACACGCCAGACGCGACGTCGTAGATCTTGATGTCGAACCCGGCGCCGGTCTGGGCCGCGTAGGCGATCTCGTTGTTCGGCGACACCGACCAGGTCGGCCGATCGCATTTCGTCTCGTTGGTAATCTTACGGAGCTCCGACCCATCCGCGTTCATGACCCAGATCTGCGGCGAACCGGTACGGTCGGAGGTAAATGCGATCTGATTGCCGGTCGGCGACCAGGTCGGCGTCACGTCGATCGAGGGGTTGTTGGTCAGCCGGCGCATGCCCGTTCCGTCGCGGTTGACGACGTAGATCTCGCTGTTGCCGTCGCGATTGCTGGTGAAGGCAAGCTTCTCGCCGTTGGGCGACCACGCCGGCAGGAAGTTCTGCTTCTCCGACGTGCCGGCGGTCGGATTGGTGAGGCGGCCTTCATAGATGAATGACACCAGCACATCCTGAAACCCGGTGCGATACGACGTGTACGCGATCGCCTTGGTGTCGGGGGACCACACCGGCGTGATATCGAGGCCGCGCGTAATGGTCACGCGCTTGTCGTTGGCGCCGTCGTAGTCGGAAATGTAGATGTTGGATATATTTCGCGCGCCGACCGGCCCCATCATCCGCTCGCCATCGCGGTCGGACGTGAACGCCAGCTTCGTTCGCGCCACACCGCGCAGCGCCCGCTGCTGCTGGTGGATCTCGTCGGATGCGGTGTGCGCGTACAGCCGCGGGTTCCCCAGCGACCCGCTGTACTCCTTCCCGAATGCGGCGCGGCCGCTCGCCACATCGATCAGGCGTACCTGCACGATGACGCCGGCGGCAGTCTTCCTGACCGTGCCGACGATCAGCCCATCGGCCCCCAGCTCTTTCCATTGGCTCAATGGCAGACTGTCGATCGACGCCGCAGCCGGTATCGCGCGGTAGGTGTCGCGGGAGATTAGATAGAACTCGCGTTCGAAGTTCAGATCGTCCCACAGCACCTGGCCCATGGTCTTGGCGGCGGCCACCGTTTCCGCGTCGGTCGTCAACGCGATGAAGTCGGGAACGGCCAGTTTGGGCGGAAGCCCGGCCGGCCCGCCGATCTTGAGCGTGATTTCGCTCGGCTGCCGCGGCGGTTCCTGGGGTGTGGCGGGCGGCTGGCTTTGCGCGGCCAGCGCCAGTGCCGCCGACGCGGCCATCGCGATCGTCAAGTATGTACGCATGTATGCCATTAGCTATGCCATTAGCGGTGATAGTCGAATACCAGATGCACCGTCAACGTGTTCTCGGTGAATTCGCGCGGCAGCGGCGGCAGCGCGCGCGTCTTCGCGATGGCCCGCTGCGATTCGAGATCCAGGAGCGCATTGCCGCTCGATTTCTCCACTTCGGCGTTTACCAGCGACCCGTCACGGTTGATCGTGAACTTCAGCAGCACTTCGCCGGTCGCCCCCTGATTTGGATTCCAGTTCCTGCGAATCAAGTCGGTCATCTGGGTCAAATACGTGGGACAGCAGAAGTTTGCATAGTCGGTGTAGGCGCCGCTGTTCGCGGCGCTGCCGCCTGACGGCCTCGTCAACCCTCCGAACGGAATCGCCGCGCCACCAGTCTCCACCCTGGCGTCCCCCGGCCTGATCTCAGGTCCCGCGTTCGGCTTCCTCGCGGTCGACTTGTCGACCGGCTTCTCGACCGGCTTGGGCGGCGTTTTCGGCGCCGGTTTCGCCTTGGCCTCCGGCACGACCATCTCCGGCAGTTTCGGCGCCGGGGGCGCGACCGGCGCCGGCTTCGTTGCCGCCGGCGCTTCGACCTGAACCGGACGATTCGAGATCGGCGTCATGCCGCCAGTGTCGGGGCCGGTGCCTCCGGTCAACGTGATCACCATCGGCGTCACCTTGGGAGGAATCTCCGCAACCCGCCACTTCGCCGGAGTCACCACCAGGCCGACAATCAGCATCGCATGCGCCACCAGCGAGACGAGCACCATGCGGCTCAGACCGTCCGCTTCGCGCGCGCGGCCGATCAGGATGTCGCTGACTGATTCCTGCACGGCCTATCGTCCGCCCGGCTGCGTCATCAGGCCGACCTTCTCGACGCCGGCTTCCTTGAGTTTGTCCCAGACATTCGCGACGTCCTGCACCGTGGCGCCGCCGTCGGCGCGGATAAACACCGACTTGTCATCGCGCGCGAGCAGCGCCTGCCGAATGCGTTCCTGGAGAAAGTCGATGCGCACCGAATCCTTGTCGAGCTGCACGGTGTGCGTGCGGCTGAAATCCGCCGGGATCGTCACATAGACCGGCTGCGCGTTCACCGGGGCGCTCTTGCGCGCTTGCGGCAGATGCACCTCGAATCCCTGCTGCATCATCGGCGCGGTCACCATGAAGATCACGAGCAGCACCAGCATCACGTCGACCAGCGGCACGACGTTGATCTCCGCGAGTGACGACGAGACGCGCAGCGCTCGTCCGCGTCGAGGGCCGCCGCCGGTTCCGCCTGTATCGTGCACCTTTGGCAAGAGTTGAATCCCTCATCGCTAATCGTGAATCGCTAATCGGATCCCGCATCCCGGATCCCGCATCCCGGAACAGAACCTACGTAAAATTCCGCTCCGAGATGTTCAGGAACTCCAACGAGAAATCATCCATGTCCGCCGCGAAGTGTTTCACGCGGTTCGTAAAGTGGTTGTAGAAGTACACCGCCGGGATCGCGGCGAACAATCCCGCCGCCGTCGCGATCAGCGCCTCTGCGATCGGTGTCCCGACGGCCTGCAGACTCGTCGAACCGGTGGCGCCGATCCGGACGAAGGCCGCCATGATCCCCCACACCGTGCCGAACAATCCGATAAACGGAGTAATGCTTGCCGTCGTGGCGAGGAACGGGATGTGCCGTTCCAGCTTGGTCATCTCCACCGTCGTCGCGCGCAGCAACGCGCGATCCACGGCGTCGAGGCTCTTTAACGTTGGACGTCCCGCAGCCGCCGCCGGTTTTCCTTCGGGGTTGGAACCGAGCCGAAGCTGCGAGTTCAGCTCGGTATAGCCCGCTTGAAACAGGCCGACCAGTGGACTCTCGCCCAGCGTACGGCAGACCGCCTGTACTTCAGAGAACTTGCTGCTCTTCCGGAAGACATCGAGGAATGTCGAGGAGTGCCTGGACGCCCGACCGCACTGCCAGAATTTGTAAAGAATGATCGCCCACGAGACGGCTGAAAACAGCAGCAGGATCACCAGGACGATCTTGGCGATCGGGCTGGCGTGTGAGACGAGATAAACGATGTCGGTATTGGCTTCGCCGGTCCCAGCTGCCGGCCCACCGCCCTGCGCGTACAGCGCCAAGGCGTAGTATCCAGGCGTGCGCAAACATGCCTCCGCTACGTCGATATGATTCGCGCCGCTGGGACAGCGCAGGTTCCGAAGCGTAACACGCGACATGTACGCTGTCAAACATCTGATAAGATTGTACTTCTGGGCCCATGCTCCGGTTTTTATCCGTCCAGCACCTAGCCGTAATCGATCGCCTCGAGCTCGAGTTGGAGCCCGGCTTGACCGTGCTGACGGGGGAGACCGGGGCTGGCAAATCCATCCTGGTCGGCGCCGTCGGACTGCTCGTCGGCGGCCGTGCGTCGGCGGAGCTCGTCCGAACGGGTGAGGACGCCGCTGCTGTGGAAGCCATCTTCGAAACCGGCGACGGGCGCGAACTGATCATCCGGCGCGACGTGTCGGCGCAGGGGCGCAGCCGCGCGTCGGTCGACGGCGTGCTCGTGACCAGCGGCGCTCTGCGGGAGTTGTGCGGCGGCCTCGTCGACCTTCACGGCCAGCACGAGCACCAGGTGCTTCTGGATCCCGCAGCGCATCTCGATGTCCTCGACGAGTTCGCCGGTGTCGGCGCGGATCGGGAAGCGGTGGCCGCGGCATTCGAGGTCATGCAGAAAGTGCGCGCGGACCGCGACCGGATCATGACCGGGGAGCGCGAGAAAGCGGCGCGAGCGGAATTCGTGGCGTTCCAGCTTGCCGAGATCGAACGCGCCGCACCGAAACCAGGCGAGGACGAGGAATTGTCCAACGCTCGCCAGGTGCTCGCCAACGCCGACAAGCTGCAGCGCCTCTGCGCCGACGCTTATGACTCGCTGTACGAAGGGGAGCATGCGGCGTTGCCGGCGCTCGGCAGCGTCTGGAAGAGACTCGGGGACCTCGCAGCACTCGACGGGCGATTCACTCCCTATCTGGATGCGCGAACCGCGGTGAAATCGCAGCTCGAGGATCTTGCGTTCTTCCTGCGCTCGTATTCCGCGGCGATCGACGCGTCCCCGGCGCGGCTTCAGGACGTCGAGGATCGTCTCGCCATCGTGGAACGGCTGAAGAAAAAGCACGGCCCGACGCTGGACGATGTGATCGAGCGCGGCCAGCAGCTGCGACGCGAGCTGCACGACATCGAGCACGCGACCGAGCTCGCCGCGGAGCTCGATGCGGCCCTGGAGCGCTCCCGCACCGAGTATCTGAAGACCGCGAGGACGCTTTCGGCGAAGCGGCGGCGCGCGGCAACGGAATTCGCGAAGGCGCTCGAGAAGTCGCTTGCCGACCTGGCCATGAGTCGAACGCGCTGCGACGTGCGGTTCAGCGACGCGGAAGCCGAATCCGACTGGTCGGAGCGCGGGGTGGATCGGGCGGAGTTCTACATCTCGCCCAACCCCGGCGAGGATCTGAAGCCGCTCGCGCGCATCGCATCGGGGGGCGAGCTGTCGCGGGTGATGCTCGCATTGAAGACGCTCGCGTCGACAGACGCGCCGGGGAAGACGCTGATCTTCGATGAGGTCGACGCGGGGATCGGCGGAGCGGTCGCCGATGTCGTCGGCGCGCGGCTGCAGCGGCTCGGGCGCACGTTCCAGGTCCTTTGCATCACGCACCTGCCGCAGATCGCCGCCTACGGGACGACTCATTACCGCATCGTGAAGTCGGTGCGCGGCGGCCGTACGCTGACCAGCGTCGCGCGTGTCGATGGGCGCGACAGGGAAGAGGAGCTGGCGCGAATGATTGGCGGAGCCGCGGTATCGGCTGCGGTTTTGACCAGCGCACGTGAGATGCTGGCGACGCGCCGCACGGCGAAAGGCGAAAAGACAGCGAAAGGCGAAAGCGAAAGCCGAAGGTGATGTCCCGCAAATTTCTGATCGAGACGCACGGCTGCCAGATGAACGTTCACGACTCGGAGCGGATGGCCGGACTGTTGGAACAGGCTGGCTACGAAGCCACCGAGGACGATCGCGACGCAGACGTGATCGTCATCAACACCTGCAGCGTGCGCGAGCGGGCCGAGGAAAAGCTCTTCACGCGGCTTGGAGAAATCCGCCAGATGGAAATCGACGAAGGCCCGCGGCCGGTCGTCGCGGTCACGGGCTGCGTCGCGCAGCAGGAAGGCGCGCAGATTCTGCAACGCTCCAGCGTTGTCGACGTCGTTGTCGGTACGCAGAATTTGAAACGTCTGCCGATGCTCGTCGACCGCGCGGTGGAACGCCCGCGGCGGGCGGCCGGTGAGGCAGCGGTCGCCATCGATCCGGTACAGGACGTTTCATTCCCGCTCGGGATTGCCCGCCGGAGCGATCCGCTCAAAGCCTACGTGACGATCATCGAGGGCTGCAACGAGTTCTGCGCCTTTTGCGTGGTTCCGTACACGCGCGGTCACGAGCGGATGCGCCCCCTGGCGGAAATCCTCGCGGATGCGCGACACGCGGTGGATACCGGAGCGCGCGAGGTGCAGCTGCTGGGCCAGATCGTCAACCACTATCAGGCGCCCGACGACCGATCCTGCGATTTCGCCGCGCTGCTGGAGCGGCTGAACGCCATCCCAGGTCTCGAACGCATCCGTTTCGCGAGTCCGCACCCGCGCCACGTGACGCCGCGGATGATCGCCGCCATGCGTGACCTGCCGGCGGTCTGCAAACATCTCCACCTGCCGGCACAGTCCGGGTCCTCGGCGGTGCTCACGGCGATGCGCCGCCGGCACACGCGCGAGCATTATCTCGCTCTCGTCGCCGAGCTGCGCGAGGCTATGCCGGACATCGCGCTATCAACCGATATGATTGTTGGCTTCCCCGGAGAGACCGCCGCCGACTTCGAGGAAACGCTGTCGCTGACCGCGGCGGTCCGTTATCACAGCATGTTTTCGTTCAAGTATTCCGAACGGCCGAATACGCTGGCGCTCAAGCGGATGCCAGAAGACGTCCCGGAAGAGGAGAAGACCAGGCGCATCGTCGCGCTTCAGACTCTCCAGAAGCGGATCCAGGGGGAGCTGTACGCCGAGGCGATCGGGCGCACGTACGACGTGCTGGTGGACTCCAGGAGCCGGCGGCGCGAGTGGGAGCTGTCGGGGCGAACCGGCGGCAATACGGTCGTGAATTTTGCGGGCCAGCCGTCCTGGATTGGGCGCATCGTGCCGGTGCGAATTACCGCGGCAAACCCGAACAGCTTGCGCGGCGAGGCGCTGGTGCTTGACACAGCGGCAGCGGGTTCTTACGTTTGAAGCTGCGCGTCCCGACGCCGATTCGCGGCCTAGGGTTTCGCGGTTCGGAGTCTCGCGCTGGTCGCTGGAAGCTGGAAGCTGGAAACTGACCCATGCAGATCGAAATGACAATCAAAGGCCTGATGGTCGATCCGATCACCAACATGCCGATCATCATCCTGCGGGACAAGGCGGAACAACGGGTGCTGCCGATCTGGGTCGGCGTTTTCGAGGCGAACGCCATCGCGCTGCAGATCGAGAACGTCACCACGCCGCGGCCGATGACGCACGACCTGTTGCGGAATGTCATCCACGATCTCAAGGCGGACATCCAGAAAATCGTGGTCTCGGACCTGAGGGACAACACCTTCTACGCGCTGATTTATCTGCTGGTCAACGGCGAGCCGATGGCGATCGACGCGCGGCCGAGCGACGCGATCGCGCTCGCGCTGCGTGCCCGGGCGCCGATCTTCGTGGAGGACAAGGTCATCGACAACGCGAAGACGGTGGACTTCGCGCCGGAGAAGGGGGACTCGGAGCGGCTTCAGAAGTGGCTCGAGAGCCTCGATCCCGACGACATGGGCAAGTACAAGATGTAAAATTGCCAGAATCGCCGCAATTGCCAGAATCGCCGGGATTTGCCTCGCGGAATCTCGAAATCCAGGGAACGAAATTACGGGCAATTCTGGCAATTCCGACAATTTTGGCAATGCTTCATTGACACTCCCCCCGGCGCTTTTTACAATGGCGCCACCCTGCGTGAGTTTCCCTCCGACCAGCCGATGATCGTTGCCATCGCCAATCAAAAAGGGGGCGTGGGCAAGACCACCACCGCCATCAACCTGGCAGCGGCGCTCTCGCTCCGCGGCAAGCCGACGCTCCTCGTCGATCTCGATCCGCAAGCCAACAGCACGATGTCGTACCTGGATGCGGGGCAGGTCACGCGCAGCGTCTACGACGCGATTTCCGAGCGCGACTGTACGTTCAAGGACGTCATCCTGCCGTCCACGCAGCCGAATCTGTGGGTGGCGCCGTCGCGGATCGCGCTCGCGAAGCTGGAGGCCAAGCTCGTCGGCGAGCTCGACGCGCACTTCCGGCTGAAAGACCGGCTGGAGCCGATCCGCGCGGAGTACCCGAACATCGTCATCGACTGTCCGCCGACGCTGGGATTGCTGACCGTCAATGCGCTGGTCGCGGCGACGCACCTGCTGATTCCGATCCAGTCGTCGTATTTCGCGCTGGAGGGCACCGACGACCTGCTCGAGACGATCGAGAAGGTTCGCGCGCGCGCCAACCCGGGGCTGCGTATCCTCGGCGTGGTGATTACGATGCACGACAAGCGCACCGCGCTCGCGCGCGACATCCGCTCGCAGATCGACAAGGTATTCGGGAGCAAGGTGTTCAAGACCGTGATTACGAAGAGCGTCCGGCTCGAGGAGAGCCCGGCCTACAAGGAGTCGATCTTCTCCTTCGCGCCGGACTCGAGCGGCGCCGCCGAGTATTACCGCCTGTGCGAGGAGGTCATGGACCGTGCCTAAGCGAGGACTGCCGGAAACCATCCGCATGCGCCACGACGAGCATTATGTCGAGGCGCTGGCCAGCTCCGCCGGGGCTCCCATCGGGCGCGTCGTGCCGATCGACCAGATCGATCCCAATCCCAACCAGCCGCGGCAGGTGATGGGAGATCTCTCGGAGCTGATGGCGTCGATTGCCGAGAAGGGCATCATCGAGCCGATCATCGTGCGGCAGCGCGGCAGCCGTTTTCAAATCGTTGCTGGCGAGCGGCGGTATCAGGCGGCGGTGCAGGTGGGCCTGCGGGACATTCCGGTCGTCATCCGCGAACTGGACGATGTCGAGATCATCGAGGTCGCGCTGATCGAGAACATCCAGCGCAAGGACCTGACGCCGTTCGAGGAAGCGGAAGCCCTGCAAGCGCTCGCGGAGCGGTGCGACTACACGCACGAGGACATGGCGCGGAAGCTGGGGAAGTCGCGCACGTCGATTACGGAGTCGCTCTCCCTGAATCTGATGCCGGACGAGGTGAAAAACCTTTGTCGGCTGGCCGACATTCACTCCAAATCGTTGCTTTTACAGATAGTTAGGCAGGGGGACCCCCAGAAAATGATCGCGCTCGTCGAAAAAATCGCCCGCGACGGCGGCGCGACGCGCGAGGAGCTCCGCAAGGAAACCGCGAAGCCGAAGGCGGGGCGCCCGAAGGCCTACGTCTTCAGTTACAAGGCCCCCACGAAAGCCTTCAAGCTGCAGCTGCGATTCACCAAGTCCCGCGTCGACCGCGATGAGGTGATCGCCGCCCTCCAGGAAATCATCAAAGAGCTGCGTTCGCAGCATCACTGACCCCGTGAACTGACGCTGTTCGTTGAGGCGCTGGCGCTGTTCGTTACAGGCGCTCACGCGGTCCGTTAAGGCGCTGACGCGGTCCGTTGGACGCGCCGGTCGGCGAGCCGAGACGCCCCGGCTGTCCGTTGGACGGCGGTCCTGCTCACGACGACCGCGTGACCGTTGAGACCCCCTGAACCAGCGAAGCCCCGAGCGAAGAGCGAAGCCCGAAACGGACAAGCGCAGCCCCTTGAACGAACAGCGAAGCTCCTTGAACGAACAGCGAAGCCCGGAAACGACTGCGAAGACCCCTGAACGGACAGCGAAGCGGCCTAAACGGACAGCGAAGACCTCTAACGGAGAGCGTTAGCGCGAAACGGACCGCAAAGCCTCCCTGGTTTAGTTAACATAACACTCATTATCAGACCCTTGATGTTTGCCGAGAAAAACAGCCCTGTGGAAATCCTGCGGAGGCCGAAGCCCGGGTTTGACCCCCGGGTAACCCCCCTCCATAATTGGTCCGCCGGCATGCTCAGAACGATCGACCGCTACGTCATTCGCGAGGTGATTCCGCCATTCTTCCTGTCACTCCTGGTCTTCACGTTCCTGCTCGAAATCCCTCCGGTGATGCGGCAGCTCGAGACGCTCGTCGCCAAAGGGGTCACCTGGCAGGTCGCCGGCCGCATCATCCTGTTGCTCATCCCCCAGGGCCTAGGGGTCACGATTCCCATGTCGCTGCTCACGGGATTGCTCATCGGGCTCGGGCGCCTCTCCGCGGACCGGGAAGCCGTGGCGCTCCTGGCCTGCGGCGTCAGCCCCTGGCGGCTGCTCCGCCCGGTGCTGTTGATGGCCGTCCTCGCGGCCGGCGCGACCACCTACGTGATGATCAAGGTCATCCCCGACGCGAACCAGTCGTTCCGCGAAATCACCTTCGACATCGTCACCAAGCAGGTCGAGAACGACATCCGGCCGCGGGTCTTTTTCGAGGGGTTTCCCGGGTGGGTGATCTACGCGCGCGACGAGCCCCGTGAAGGCGGCGGCTGGAAAGACGTGCTCGTCGCCAACACCAGTAAACCCGACGCAACCGAGATGTTCCTGGCCGCACGCGGACGCGTCGTCCTCAACCGCGAGGAACGCCGGGTCGACCTGGTGCTCACCGATGGCGTCCGCTACTCGGCGGACAAGCCGGGGGAAACCGAAACCTATGCGTTCCCCGCGGACCTCACGCTGAGCCTCAATCCGGATGCTGTGTTCGGCAAACAGGAACTGCCGCGGGGGATCAGCGAGAAAACGATCGCCGAGCTTCGCCGCGACGCGGACGCGAAGCTGCGCCTGAAGACGCCGCAGTCGCCCCACCCCGAGATCGTCAAAGTGCAGCAGAAGTTCTCGATCCCCGCGGCGTGCTTCGTGTTCGCGTTCATCGGGCTGGCTTTGGGTCTCACGGTGGCGCGGGACGGCAAGCTCGGCGGCTTCGTCATCGGCGTCGTGGTGATCTTCGCCTATTACATCGTGATGTTTCTGGCGGACGCACAGACGAGAGGCCACTATCACCAGATCGAGGACGCCCGGCAGCTCGGATCCGCCAGCTTCCTGAATGCGAGGCTGTCCGCGTGGTGGCCGAACATCCTCCTGGGCATCTTCGGGGTGGTCGCGCTGGTCTGGCGCAGCCGCTATTCCGAGCGGTCGCTGCCCATCGTCCTTCCCGCGATCATTCCGCAGCGGCTGCAGACCGGATGGACTCGCGCGGCGTCGACAGGCGCCGCACCAGCCACGCTGAACGGCCCGGCACGACCGGCCGGCCGGCGCAAGGTGGTTGTTGTCGTCCGCGTTCCGCGGATGCGTATCCCGGGGCAACCGGGACTGCTCGATCAGTACATCGGCCGCCTGTACCTGCGCGTCGTCGGAATTGCCTTCGCCGCGTTGCTGGGACTGTTCTACATCTCCACGTTCATCGACGCGTCGGACAAGTTGTTCAAGGGCTCCGTGGGCACCGGCACCGTGATGCAGCTGCTGTTCTTCAGGACGCCGCAGTTCATCTACTGGGTGATCCCGATTTCCGCGCTGATCAGCACGCTGGCCACGTTCGGCATGCTCTCGCGCACCAGCGAGCTGACGGTCATCAAAGCGTGCGGCGTGAGCCTCTATCGTGCGGCCGCACCGGTCATCGTGCTGTCCCTGATCTGGAGCGCGGTGCTCTTCTCGCTCGACCAGGACATCCTCGCGCGAGCGAACCGCCGCGCCGGAGCACTCGACGACATCATCCGCAACCGACCGGCGCATACATTCAGCCCGTTGAACCGAAAATGGATGATCGGACGCGACGGCAGCATCTACCACTACGATTCCTTCGATTCGAGGCACAGGACGCTCCGCATGCTGAACGTCTTCCGGCTGGCGCCGAACGCGTGGCGGCTCGCGTCGCAGACCTACGCCACCACCGCGGAGTACCGCGAGGGCTGGACCGGCGCTCGAGGCTGGATACAGGATTTCAGCGCCCCCTCGCCGACGTGGCACCCGTTCACTCAGGAGGCGATCGCGATCGATCCACCGGAGTATTTCGCGACCGAAGACGCCGACACCGAGATGATGACCGCCGCTCAGCTGCGCCGGACGGTCGAGGAGCTGGCCTCGAGCGGCTTCAACTATCTCCCGCAGCAGGTCGCGCTGCACCGGAAGGTGGCCTTCCCCTTCGTCACGTTCGTCATGACGCTCCTCGCGGTCCCATTCGGCGTCACGACAGGCCGCCGCGGCGCGCTCTATGGTATCGGCCTCGGCGCGGTCATCGCCCTGCTCTATTGGCTCATCATGAGCGTGTTCGTCGCCATGGGCAGCGCCGGCCTTCTGCCGCCAGTCCTCGCCGCGTGGACGCCGAACATCATCGTGACGGCGTGCGCAGCGTATCTGATGCTGACGGCACGAACGTAGCTTCGCTGTCCGTTACTCCCCCCTTCGTTTGTCCGTTACTCTTGCTTTCGCTTGTCCGTGGCGCGGTCCGCTAGTCCACTAGTGTGCTAGCATACTAGTGTGCTATTCGACATCGACACGTCCGATCCGCGGCCGGTCTTCCGCCAAATCGTTGACGAGGTCGGCCGCTGCATTTCGATCGGCGTGCTGAAACCGGACGAACCGCTGCCGGCGGTGCGGAAACTCGCGGAGGATTTGAAGGTCAATGCGAACACCGTCCAGCACGCGTACCGGACGCTGGAGCAGGAAGGAACGGTCTACGTGAAGCGCGGGCTTGGAACGTTCATCTCCCCTCGCGCGAAGGAACATGGACGCACGACGCAGGCCGCGGCCGCCCGACAGATTGCCGCGCGGATGCTGCGTGAAGCATTCCGGCACGGGCTGCTGGCCAGCGATCTCATCGCGGCGCTGGAGGAGATTGCACCGGGCCGGGGGAATCGGTAGGACCGG
>JBKPLP010000135.1:0-22645 GCA_046731735.1 Acidobacteriota bacterium | reverse complement strand
CCATGGGCGATTATCGCAATGGAGCGCGTAATCAGCAACCTTCGCCGTCACGAAGATCAAACAGGAGCAGGGGAGACGGGAGTCATTGCTGATTTCTCAAGAAAGGATTGATCTCGCTGAATGGGATGTCGAGTATCGGATACGCTGCCCAATCCCGGTAATTGAAATGCCACCACTCGTTCGGCTCGACCGTGAATCCCTCTTTCTCCATCGCGGCGCGCAGTAGATCGCGACGCTCGCGTGCCGCGGCGGTGCCACCGGTGTAGTCCGGATACGCACGCTCGGACATCTCGTCGTAGGCGCTCGGCATCTCCACTTCGCGGCCCGTGGCGAGGTCGTACATCGACAGATCGACCGCGCACCCGCGATTGTGTTTCGACCCCTTCGCCGGATCGGCGACGAACTCGCGCTTCTCCGGCGGCGTTACGTCCCAGAACAGCTTGGTGACCCGCCACGGCCTGTACCCGTCGAATACGAGAATGCCGTAACCGCGTGATCGCAACGCGCGATGTGCGCGGACGAGCGCCTCCGCCGCCGGCCGCTGGAGGAATGCGCGCGCCTGCGTGTACACGGCCCGTCCTGCCAGATTGTTCGGCGTCGCGTACCGCACCTCGAGCCTGATGGATGGATCAATGGTGACCAGTTCTACGAGATCCGGTGCCCGGAATGGTCCGGGTTCGCGAGGCGGTGCCTCCTGGAAAGGAAGTGCGGAAAGAAGAATCGCCGCAAGCGCCGTTCGCATGCGGCGATTCTAGCGCGCTAATCGATATCCGTTCCGGATCCGCCGGCGCCCATGTCGATGCCCGTCGCCCCGGAGCTGCGCGGGAGATTCGTCGCGGCGGTGTCGTCGTCGCCTGTCGAACGGGCGCGACGGCGCGCGATCGACTCCTCGTCGAACTCTGTGACCGGGTCCGAGGGAGCCTTCGGGACGGCGCTCCCCCCAAGGCCGAGGACTTCGCCTTCGCGCACTGGCTCATCCCTATCGGAACTGCTGCGCTTCGCTTCGTCGTACTTATCCATCTGTTCGCCTCCGCCTGAAAACGAGCAATCAAGATGCCAGGGGGCGAGGAACAGCGCTGGTGTGGTGGTGTCAAACGCAGTAACAGGGAGGCGCAACATGCGTTGGTCCATGTGGCCCGTATCTGTCGCGGTGCACATCGCGTTACTGACCGCGGCGCTGATCGTTCCGTTGACGGCGGATGGCGACCCGCCGACGCCAGCGCCGATGCGGGCGCTGACAATCCCGTCGATCAAGACGGTCCCGGTGCCGCCGGAAATCAATCTGGTCGTATCCCCACAGCACAGCGCCCGCTTTCTGCCGAATCTGATTGCCCCAAGTGTGATCCTGCCGTCGCATGATGAGCCCGTGCAGCCTTCCGCTCCGTCCGTGGTCGACGTGCCGTTGGGTAGTGGCTTGCTCGATATCGGAGCGCTCGGAGTGGGCACCGCGACAGGGCTGCCGGCGCCTGCTCCACCTTCGCCGGATCCCCCCGCTCAGAAGATTCTCCGCATCGGACCCGGCGTACGGGAGCCGCGCCGCATCGGCGGTTCGCCACCCGAATATCCCGCCATTGCCCGGAATGCACGCGTGCAAGGGACGGTGATCCTCGAAGCCGTCATCAACGAACGCGGCGGCATCGAGCGGGTCAGGGTGCTCAGATCGGTGCCGCTCCTCGACGCCGCCGCCATCACCGCGGTGGAGAACTGGCGCTATACTCCAACGCTGCTGAACGGAGTTCCGGTCTCGGTGCTCATGACGATTACGATCAACTTCAGACTGGATTGATGCGGCTGCTCGCGCTGGCGGTGCTCGCTGCGGCGCTCGCGCCGACGGCGCAGGACGAGGTCGACCCCTCGCTTCGTGCCGCCGTCGAACGGTTCTACGCCACTCAGGAAGCCGAGGATGTTCCGGGGTATCTCGCGCTGTGGTCGGTTTCCGCCCCGCGGCCGCAGCCCGCGCAGCTGAAGTTCATCTTCGACAGTGGCGACGACAAGTTCAGCGACCTCCAGATCCGGCGCGTGACTCGGACAGGGGACCGCGTGGTCGTCCGTTTGTCGGTGGCGCGCGATCGCACACTGACCGCGACGCGGCGCCCGGACGCACCACCGTCCATCACCCATTCCGTCGTGCAGGCGAGCCTCACGTTTGTGCGGGAGGGCGACGAGTGGAAGCTGGTCCGCGAGGCGCCAGCGGGCGACGCGCTCGCAGACGCGCTCGTGGCCGCGGCGTCCGCGCCCGAGCGTGAGGCTCTGCTCGCGTCGGAGCCGGACCTGGTCAACCCGGCGCTCATCACCTCGATTGCGCGACGCGCCGACGGTTACGCGATCGCCAGCCAGTTCGCGGCCGCGCAGCGCGGGTACGAGCTCGCCATCGAACTGGCTGCGCGCCTCGGTGACAAGCGCAGCGAAGGAGAGGGCTGGCAGAACCTCGGTAATGCGTTGTACTTTCAGCGCCGGCTGCCGGAGGCGCTCGCCGCGTACGGGCGCCGACTCACGATCGAGCGCGAGCGCACCGACGACGCCGGTATCGCGAGCGCGACGCTCGGCATCGCGACGGTCCTTTATTCGCAGTTCGAGTACGGCGACGCGATCGCGCGTTACCGCGAGGCGCTCGCGATTCAGGAACGCCTGCACGATACGCCGGGTATCGCCACCACGCTCATCAGTACCGGCAACGTCCAGTTCGTGCAGGGAGATTACGCCGCCGCGCTCGCCGATTACCGTCGCAGCCGCGATCTGTTTCATGAGATTGCCGATACGCGTGGTGAAGCGAGTGCCAGCGAGGGTCTCGGGCGCGCGTTCGCTGCCCAAGGCGATCTGGCCGGCGCGCTGAATGCTTACGCGCTGGTGCTGCAGGAAGGGCAGGCGCGGAACGAGCGGCCCCGGCAGGCGAACGCGCTGAAGAGCATCGGAGAGATTCACTTCCGGCTCGGAAATCTCGATCTGGCCCGGTCACGTTTCGAGCAGAGCCGCGCGCATTTCGAGGCGATTCGCGACCCGTCCAATATCGGCCGTGTCTGGCATGCGCTGGGCCTGGTCGATCTGGTGGCCACGCGGTTCGCCGCGGCCGAGCAGGACTACAAGAACAGCGTCGCCGCCTGCGGTGTCCTCGGACCACAGCAGGATGCCGATTGCGTCGCGCGTGGAATTGTCGGCCTCGGCTTTGCGCAAGCCGCGCAACAACACTACGACGCGGCCATTGCCTCATACCGCCGCGGCATCGTGGCGTTCATGGCGCTCAACCGGGCGGAGGACGCCGCACGGGCGGAGCTCGGCCTCTCGCAGGCGTTGTACGGCAGCGCAGACTTTGCCGCGGCGCTCGCCGCCGCGACGCACGCGCGTGACCAGGCAATTGGCCTCAAGCGCGACGACGTGCTGTGGCGCGCGCTGGTGGCGGAAGCGCGCGCGCACCGTCGGCTGTCGCACCGCGACCGCGCCATGGAGGCGGCAAGCAAGGCGGTCGCCGCGGTGCAGCGCCTGGCTACCGGATTCGAGGAGCTGCCATTCGAGCCTGTCGCCGCCGACACGACCGGGGCGTTCGGCCTGCTCGCGATCCTGCAGGCCGAGGCCGGTGATGCAGACGCGGCATTTCAGACGGTCGAACGTCGCCACGCGCACGCACTGCGCATCGCGCTCGCGCCGAACGAGCGCGACATTCATCGCGGCACGACCGATGCCGAGCGCGACGAAGAGCGCCGTGTGACGGTCGACGTCACGTCAATCGCGGCGCAGATCCGGAGCGAGACACAGTTGCCGCGCCCCGACCAGGCACGCATCGCGAGACTCGGCGAACGATTGGCCGCTGCAAAGAACGCGCGTACGGCCGCGCGCCAGAAGTTATTCAATCGCCTTCCGCAGCTGGCGGTGTGGCGCGGACTCGGCCAAGCGGCGGACGTCGCGGAGGCGTTGGCGCCCCTCGGATCCCCGGCTCCGCTCCTCATCGAATTCATCGTCGGCGACGAGGATGTACTCGCGCTCGTGATCGACCAGGCCGGCTGCTGTCCCCGCGTGCGCGCGTATCTCGCACGCGTGGAGAGCGGCATTCTGACCCAGCGCATCACGCAAGCGGTCGATCCGGCCACGCTCCGAAATGCTGACGCGTGGCACGATGCCTCTATCGAGCTGGTGAAGCTGTTTCCGGCTGCCGCATGGACCGCGATCGCGAACGCGCCACGGGTGCTGATTGCGCCTGATGACGTGCTCTGGCATGTACCGTTCGAGGCGCTGCCGGTCGAAGGAGGAACACCTCTCGCAGACCGCACGATCGTTCGGTACGTCGCGTCTGCGACATCACTCCTGCCACCGCCCGACGAATCAGCTCGCGAGGCAGCGCGGCTGTTCGCGGTCGCTTCTCCCGAGCTTACGGCGCTGGCGAAGGAACGCATGAGTGCGACCGCGCCCGACTGGGCGGTCGCGGCGGACGCGGTACGGGAAGCAGACGCACGCGCTGTCGCAGGAGTGATGGGAGAGGCGCCGGACGCGGTGCTGACTGGCGCGGCGGCGACCGAGCCCGCCTTCCGCGAGCGCGCCCCGGCCGCCGCGATCATTCACATCGGCGCACCGTTCCGAGTGAACAGCGCGAGCCCGCTGTTCTCACCGATTCTGCTGGGTGGTGAGGCGAACGCGACCGCAATCGAGCGGGACGGCATCCTCGAAGCGCGCGAGCTGTTCAATCTCGATCTGCACGCGCGCACTGTCGTGTTCACCGATGGCGCCGCGCTCTCGATGCGTGCCGCGGCTCTCTCGGTGGACATCGTCCGCTGGGCGTGGCGCGCCGCCGGCGTTCCATCGGTCGTCGTGCCGCGCTGGACCGCGGAGGCCGCGGCCACGACGAGTCTGCTGGAAGAGTTCTACACGCAGATCAAGGCAGGGGCGCCCGCGGACGAGGCGATGCAGCGCGCCCGAAAAGCCGTGCGCGCCCGCGAAGATACCCGGGCGCCGGTGTTTTGGGCGGGGTGGATGGTCCTCGGCCCGCCGGAGAGAACGGAGCGGACGGGGAAAGCGGACAAAAAGCGCTGACGCTAACCACGGAGGAACGGAGCTAACGGAGACTCATTTTCAGGAGGCGCAGATCCGCTCTTCTTCAAAAAAAAATCCTCCGTTGCCTCCGTTGCTCCGTGGTTAGCGCCAGCGCCACTCTCGGTTAAATCCGTTGAACTCCGCTCACTCCCGGGCCGTAGCGATCCGGGAAGAAATCACGACCGCGGACGACTTCGACGGCGTTTTTCGCCGCGCCGACGAACGGCACCGCGTTCAGCGCTGAATCGAGCGCGCCGCTGATGACGCCTTTCCGGCGCATCGCCGACGCCACTGTGACCACCGCAATTGCCGCGCCAATCACCGGTAACGAGCGCGAGAGCCGGCGCGACATCCGCGCGCCTCCCCACCGAGCCACCTTCTGCGTCATCGTCATGAGTCCCTTCACTGCAATAGAGATGCCCGCCGAGTGAGCGACGAAAGAACGGAGATATAGTTCAATTCCCCGGTGGAGCACGTCGTCATTGTCGGCGGTGGATTCGGCGGACTGTATGCAGCGCGGGCGCTGCGACGCGAACCCGTGCAGGTGACGCTGCTCGATCGGCGAAACCACCATCTTTTCCAGCCTCTGCTGTATCAGGTCGCGACCGCTGCACTTTCGCCCGGGGACATCGCCAGCCCGATTCGGTGGATCCTCCGCCATCAGAAGAATGTGGAAGTCCTGCTGGCGGATGTGGTGCGCGTCGACCCCGCGCGGCGAGCTCTCGTGCTGCGCGACGACGGCGAGATCTCCTACGACTACCTGATCCTTGCGACCGGCACGACCCACGCGTATTTCGGACACGACGAGTGGCGAGGGATCGCTCCCGGGCTCAAGACCCTCGAGGACGCCCTGGAGATGCGGCGGCGCATCCTGCTTGCGTATGAACGCGCCGAGCGGGAGCAGGATCCAGCGAAGCGTCGCGCCCTGCTCACGTTTGTGGTCATTGGCGGCGGCCCGACCGGAGTCGAGCTTGCGGGAGCGTTGGCGGAAATCTCCCGCCAGTCACTGGCGCGCGATTTCCGCCACTTCGATCCCGGTTCCGCCCGTATCATCCTCGTCGAAGCGGGCCCCACGCTCCTGGCGGCGTTTCCGGAGTCGCTTCGACAGTCCGCTCAGAAGGATCTCGAGCGGCTGGGCGTCGAGGTGCGGCTGGGAACGTTCGTTACCGGCGTTCGAAACGGACGTGTGGACGTGGGGAATCTGGCGATCGACGCGGCCACCATCCTGTGGGCGGCAGGCGTATCGGCGTCGTCGCTCGGTGCAACATTGGGCGTGCCGACCGATAGAGCAGGGCGGGTGCTGGTGCAGCCCGACCTGACGGTTCCCGGTCATCCCGAGATCTTCGTGATCGGAGATCTCGCCGCGCTGATCGGACCCGGCGGCAAGGCACTGCCCGGTGTCGCGCAAGTGGCCATCCAGATGGGGCGTCATGCGGTGAAGAACATCATTCGCGCGCTCGAACACCAGCCGTATCGCGCGTTCGCGTACAAGGATCTCGGCAATATGGCGACGATCGGCCGCGCGTCGGCGATAGCTGACTTCGGGCGAGTGCGTTTGAGTGGCTGGTTTGCCTGGCTGGCGTGGTTATTCGTCCACATCATGAACCTGATTGGGTTCCGGAATCGAATCGTGGTCCTCGTGCAATGGGCGTGGGCGTATTTCAGCTATCAGCGTGCCATCCGGCTGATTACCGGCCCCTGGAGTGACGGCCGGGCCTCACCGACCGAGTAAGGCTGACCAGCGCGGTGAGACGACACGCCGGCACAATCCTGCTCGTTGTGACAGCACTCGTGTGCGCGATCGCACCCGTGCCGCCGCAACTGGTCGAGCGCGTCTACTCCCAGAGGATCTACCCCTCCATTCAGCAGGCCCTGACACTCTCGACCAACGTCGTTCCGATTGCCTTTCTGGATCTTGGGATCGCGGCGCTGTCAATCGCGCTGGGCGTACTACTCGTCAGGCGTACACACCGGATCGGCTTTCGCCGCGCGGCCGGGCACACGCTCGTCACGGTCCTGCGTTTGTGCGCCGTGTTGTACCTGGCTTTCCTCCTGCTCTGGGGACTGAATTACCGGCGCATCCCGCTGGAGCAGAAACTCGATTACGAGCCAGCACGAATCACTCGAGACGCCGTCTTGCTGCTGGCGAACCGGGCGGTTGCCGGCCTCAACTCCGGTTACGCCGAGGCGCACGCGACACCGGTCGATCTTCACGAACTCAGCTATGACTTCTGGGACGCCGAGTCGAAACTGAGGACCGGTACACCAACGGTGCTCGGTGTGCCGAAGCGTTCCCTGCTCACGTTGTACTTCCGCCGCGCAGCGATCGACGGGATGACGGATCCGGTGTTTCTCGAAATCATCATCAATCCGGACGTGCTCGATGTTGAACGCCCGATGGTCGTCGCGCATGAGTGGGGTCATCTGGCCGGGTACGCCAACGAAGCGGAAGCAAATTTCATCGCGTGGCTGACATGTATGCGCGGCGATGCGATTGCGCGTTACAGCGGGTGGTTCAGCGCCTACGAGCACGCCGTTCGCGCGTTGCCGAGACAGGATCGCTCAGCCGTGACACCGCTCGACGCGGGGCCTCGGGAAGACCTGCGCGCCATGTCCGCGCGGTACGCGCGATCTTCCCCGGTCGTACGAAAGGCGGCGCAGGACGTCTATGACGAATACCTGCGGGCGAACAGAGTTCCCGAGGGGATCGCGAGCTACGACGCCGTGGTCCGGCTGATGCTGGGCACCCGGTTCGATGCCGAGTGGATACCCGCGAGGCGCTGACGGAGCGGGTTTTGCTTCGACGTCCTACGATGCGGTGTCGAGGGAATCCAAGTCGCCCGGCGAAACCGGTTTTGGCGTCCGCCCCGTGCGCAGGTCATCCGGGCGCACGTCCGCGTTGCCGTCATCGACGTGAATCTCCACGTCCAGCCATTTGCGCCAGTTGCACTGGTGGCACCGGTAGGGCTGCTTGTCTGTAAGCGCCTGGCGGAGCCGCTCGAGGCCGTTGCGCAGGCGTGACGGAAAGACCCGTGGCGAGCCGCAGGCCGGACACTTCATGAGGCGGTATCTTTCAGGGGGGCTTTCCAATCCTACCATAGCGCGACGGGCAAACCCATCGGGTACCCGCCCTGCGGCTGAGGCCTCCGCCCGGGAAGCGGGTCTTCGCTACACCACCGACGCACGTCCCGGCATCCGTCGCCTTGGTCGGCCGAATGCGTTCAGGTACGTCGGGCCGGACGGCAAAGCGATTCGCAAAAAGGCAATCCTTGACCGCATCCGATCCCTGGTCATTCCACCTGCATGGCGGGACGTATGGATCTGTCCCGATCCCAGCGGGCATCTGCAAGCGGTCGGGCGCGATGCGCGGGGGCGCAAGCAATATCGCTATCATCCGCGCTGGCGTGAGGTCAGGGACGAGACGAAATATCATCGAATCATCGGCTTCGCCAAGGCGCTGCCGCGTATCCGCAGGCGTACCGTCCGCGATCTGCGGCGCAGCAAGCTCACGCGTGAAAAGGTGCTCGCGCTCGTCGTGCAGCTGCTCGAGAAGACGCTCATTCGCGTCGGCAACGACGAGTACGCGCGCGAGAACCGATCCTTCGGATTGACCACGCTGCGCGACGGTCACGTGATCGTCCGCGGGCCGCGGGTGAAATTCTCGTTCCGCGGCAAGAGCGGCGTCGAGCACGACATCGATCTCGACGACCAGCGCCTGGCACGCGCGATCAAAGCCTGCCGTGATATTCCCGGATACGATCTCTTTCAGTACTACGACGAGGAAGGCGAGCGGCATCCAATCGGGTCGGACGACGTGAATGGGTACCTGAAGGAAATCACCGGACAAGACTACACGTCGAAGGATTTCCGGACGTGGGCGGGGACGGTGCTCGCCGCACAGCTCCTGAAGGATTTCGAGAAGGTCGACTCCGACGCCGCGGCGAAGAAGAACATCGTCAGCGCGGTGGAAGCGGTGGCGAAGCGGCTGGGGAATACGAAGGCCGTCTGCCGGAAGTGTTACATTCACCCGGCGATTTTCGACGCCTACCTCGACGGATCGATGGTCAAGACCATCGCGGACCGGGCGCAGGCCGCGGCCCGCAAGGCGGGCGATTTCACCGAAGCCGAAGCAGCCGTACTCGGACTGCTGCAGCGTCGGCTCAGCGCGACGCGATCCTGATCCCGCCGTTGGTGCCCGACAGCTCGATCTGCGGTCCGCCTCCATTCAGCCGCGCATCGAGGCGGCGCTTCGACGGCTCGCCGATCGTTTCCATCTGCAGTCCCGATGCGTTGATGCCGCCGTTGGTAATGCGTGCCGAGATGTTCGCTTTCGCCGTTGACGGAAGCGTCAGCTCGATCCCGCCGTTGACGCATCCGAGCTTCACGCCCGAGTCCGACACGTCTGCGAGGTCGACCTCCACGCCGCCGTTCGTGGTCCTGGCGTCGAGCGGCCCGGAGATGTCGCGCGCCTTGATGCCGCCGTTGGTCGCTTCGGCGGTGACGCGTCCTTTCAGGCCGCTCACCTGCACTCCGCCGTTGATGGTCGAGAACGACGCTTCCGCGGAGGCCGGCACTTTCACCGTGTAGTGCACCGACTGGCCACCGCCGCCGAAGAAACCGCTGCCCATTCGCGAAATCTTGGTCACGATGCGAATGTCCTTCGGCGACGAGGTCTCCTGGATGTCAATTCCGCCCAGTGCTTCCCTGGCCCCTTCGACGGACATTCCGGTCGCGCTCTTTTCGGCGACCACTTCGACCGAGTTGCCCGCTGACGGCTCCACGTCGATCTTCCCGTTGACGTTCCTGATTTCGATGCGCCCGCCCGGCTGCAGGTCGTACGTCTTCCGCCACTCAGCGGTCTGTTTTTCGCTGTTGTGGTGCATCGCCAGGTCGCAGCCGGTCGAGGCCACCGACGCGCCGGCAAGGACCAGGGGCAGCACGAGGGCAGCGGTCCGGACCCGCCTGGGCATGATTTTCATGTGGAGCTCTCCTCCGGGGTAATACGGGGACCAAAGTTCGAAAGTTTCTAAAGCTCAAACCTTGGCTATAATCGGGCCATCCCACATGTCTGACCGCAAGTACAGGCAGCGCGGTTATCAGGATGATGGCCGTCCGGCGCGGCAGGAGCACAGGCCTGTCGAAAAGAAGGAATACACACCGCGCGGTCAGCCGCCGACCGCGCCAAAGACCTTCAACATGCCCGGCTTCCGCGAAGTCGTCCGCTGCAGGGGATGCGGCCACGAACTCACGGTTGCGATAGCCTGGAGTGCCGAGGGTAAGTGCCCGCGCTGCGCGGCCGACCTTCACACCTGCGCGATGTGCGTCAGCTTCGACACGGGCGCGCCGCTCGAATGCCAGCAGCAGATTCCTGTTCGCATCTCGCCGAAGGACGTCCGCAACGCCTGCACCCTCTTCGAGCCGCGCACGACCGTGGAGCGCGAGACCAAATCCACCGCCCCGACGAGCGCGCGCAAGGCGTTCGACGATCTCTTCAAGTAGCCTGTGCGAACGGAACGGAGCGAGCGCCGGCAGCGCGAGCGTCGCGAAGGATCGCTGTGCCTGGTCGCCTTCGCTGCGGCGGCACTGCTCGGCGTCTCTTCAACAGCGGCCCGCGGCGTCGCGTTATCCGCGCCGCTCGCGCACTACCGCGTCGTCCATACGTTTCCGCACGATCCCGAGGCGTTCACCCAGGGGCTGGTGTACCTCGACGGATTCCTCTACGAGGGAACCGGCCTCAACGGCCGCTCCTCCGTCCGGAAAGTCCGTCTCGAAAACGGCGAAGTGCTGCAGATCCACAAACTCGATTCGCAGTACTTCGGAGAGGGCATCGCGATCTTCGACAACTCCCTGTTCGAGCTGACCTGGCAGGCGGAGATCGGATTCGTCTACGACCGCAACTCCTTTGAGCGAACCGGGACATTCAGCTACAAGGGCGAAGGCTGGGGCCTCACTCAGGATGGCCGGCGTCTCGTCATGAGCGACGGCACGTCGTACCTGCGCTTCTTCGATCCGGCGACCCGGAAGGAACTCTCGCGCGTGCAGGTACGCGACGGCGGACGGCCGGTCGAACGGCTCAACGAGCTCGAATACGTCAAGGGAGAGGTGCTGGCGAACGTCTGGCAGACGGATCGCGTCGCGCGGATCTCGCCGAAAACCGGCCAGGTCCTCGGGTGGATCGATCTGTCAGGACTCTTGACCCTCCGCGAGGCGCAGACGGTCGACGTGCTGAACGGGATTGCTTACGACGCCAAGCAGGATCGCCTGTTCGTGACCGGCAAGCTGTGGCCGAAGCTGTTCGAGATCAAGGTCGTGGAGTCGTCGACGCAGGGCCAGCGGAAGTAAGGACTTTCCGCAGGCTCGCCAGTGTGCGGGTGAGCGAATCGCGCGCGATCCGATCGACGATCGGGTTCGCGACCGGACGGACGAGCAACGGGACCGAGCGGCTCAGGCTCACCGACTCACATTCCACGATCACGCCGCCCGCCACCTCTTCGTAGCGCCAGTACGCGTTCAGCTTCCACAGGAACCCGTTGTCGTCTCCCGCCGCTTTTTCGCGCTCGTGTGCGGTGCCCGCATCTTCCAGTTCGGCGATGCGCGTAGCGACGCTGCGCGCGGTTGCCCGCGCCGGCGTGAGCCGCGCGTACTCCACCTGGTGTTCGGTGTTGTAGGTGACGGTGATGATCGACGTTCGGCGCAGCTTCATGAACACGCTGAGCCGATCCCCGTCCCGCGCCAGCAGCCGCGACTGCTCGACGTCGTCATAGAAGCGGGATTCTTTGCCCGCGTTCTCCTTCAACACCGCGAGGAGCCGATCGAGCGTGACTCCGGGCACCAGGACCGCTCCGACCCAGTGGTGAATCCTGGCGTCAGGCAGTGCAGGTGGGTCGATCTTGATCATGGTGACGCCGCCCCGCATCACCTCGTCGCGCCAACCCGTCGATTCCAGCCGGTCGTGCGCGAAGAAGGGGCCGCGCGCCTGCGCCGAGCCTTTCGAAGGGAACTGGTCCTGTACTTTCGCCTCGTAGCGTTGCCAGCCGGAAATCGCGGCGGCGCCTTGCCCCGCGCTGGCTGGTGATGGAGTCAACGCGATCAGCATGATGACCGCCGCCGAGTTCGAGCGGAACACCAGCCGATCGCTTGCCGTGAAGTTGACGAGCGCGCACGCGGCGATCGCGACGGCGTTCGCCACCACGGGATCGACGTGGATCGATCGGACGAGTATCGCCGTAATCGCGACGTTCCCGGCCAGCGACACGGCGCCGTTCAGCGCGTGAAAACGCAGCAGCCGCGCCAAGGTTTCGTGCGCCGACGCGGGCCGGTGGTCCCTCCAGGTCCAACGCTGATGCCACGCGAAATTGTGCAGCACCGCTGCCTCGACGGCGGCGGCGGTCGACACGAGGTAATTCCAGCCGCACCCATGGACGAGGATCGCGAGAACCGCGAGTTGAACGCCGATCCCGATGAAACCGACGAGGTTGAACGCCGTCCATCGCTGGAGCACAGTCATGCGGGCCATCTCTCCAGAGAAGGCGCAAAAGCGGGCTTCAGGGGCTCACGCGCCGACGGCCGGCTTGGCACGCAGGACGCCCACCTGAATCAGCACGCCGGTGAAATCCAGCACGCGCCGTTCGTGGACGATGAAGCCGCCGGAGAGTGTGTAGATGAACGCGCACGTCGCGTCGACATGGCGGCCCGAGGCAGGAAGGCCAAAGAAGTCGCCGGCGTGCGTCCCACTCATGCTGAACACGAGCGCGGCGCGATCGCCATCGATCAGGATGTCGCTGGTCGTCAACTTGAGGTCGGGAAACGCCGTGAACCAGATGCGGTAGATGCGTTCGACCTCGTCGCGCCCCTCGAGCACGCCGCCGGTCGGACTGATCACCACACAGGTCGGGGCATGATCGGCCGCGAGCGCCGCAGCATCGTGGCGGCGCCAGTGTTCCGCGCGCCGTTCGAAGAGCGATGCGATCTCCTCGCGCGTCATGACGGGCCTCCTGCCCGCGCACTATATGCCATAATCCGCCGTTATGCTGCCCTCCGGATTCACGACCACGCGCCGCAGCGTGGCGCTGTTGTTGACGTTCGGCACGTGCGTCATCGGCATCGTCGGCGCCCTGGCGCAACGAGGGGCGGTACCGCCGGTGTGGCCGGGCCGGCAGCCGAACGGTGCGACGCTGCTCCCGAATGGCTGGCGTATTGCGCCCGCGGGGAAGAGCGTCATGGTCGGAGATCTGCCGCTCAACATGGTGCTGTCGCCGGACGGCCGGTTTGTCGTGGTGACCAACAACGGGTGGACCAAGCCGACTTTGAATGTCTTCGATACGAAGCTCGGAGGGGTCGTTGGCAGGACGATGCCGCTCGACAACGCGTGGCTCGGCCTGGCGTGGTCAAAGGACGGAAGCCGCCTGTACGCGGCGGGCGCCGCGGAAAACAGCATTTACGAGTTCACCTGGGCCGCGGGCGCGCTGACCGAAGCGGGGCGGATCTCGATCGGCCTGCCCGAACGCCGCACCGGCGGCCAGTTCTTGAACGCCGGATTCGTCGGCGGCCTTGCGGCAGCGCCCGACGGCAAGACGCTTTACGCGATCCAGGTTTTCGGGCAGGCGTTGAGCGCCGTCGATCTGCAGGCGCGGAAGGAGGTCAAGAAGGTCAGTCTTCCGGCGGAGCCCTACACGGTCGCCGTATCTGCGGATGGCAGGACGGTGTTCGTCTCTCTCTGGGGCGGATCGAAGGTCCTCATGTTCGCGGGTGAGACGCTCGAGCCGCTCGGCGAAGTGGCAGTGGGGCCCCATCCCAATGCGATGGTGCTGTCGAAGGACGGATCGCGGTTGTTCGTGGCGTGTGCCAACACCAACGCGGTCTGGGTGATCGATGTGGCCGCGCGCGCCGCGCGCGAGCAGATTTCCGTGTCGCTCTATCCCAACGCGCCGGTCGGATCCACGCCCAACGCGCTCGCGTTGTCGCCGGATGGCGAGACGCTGCTCGTCGCCAACGCCGACAACAACACCGTCGCCGTGGTCGACATCGCCAAGGCCGGTGCGAGCGACGTCGAAGGGTGGGTGCCGGTCGGCTGGTATCCGACGGCGGTCATGTTCTCGCGCGACGGCGCGCACTTCTACGTGCTCAACGGCAAGGGCACGACCAGCGAGCAGAACATCCGCGGGCCGCAGCCCGGTGCCGTTCCGCCCGCCGGCCGCTACACCGGCAACATCTTCCAGGGCACGATCTCGATCGTGCCGACGCCCGATCGCGCTGCGCTCCTGGCGATGACCCGCCGGGTGTTGACGCTGACGCCTTACAAGGAAGCCACGCGGCTCGCGCCGGCCGATGCCCCGATTGGCAATCCGATTCCACGCCGCGTCGGCGGCTCATCTCCGATCAAACACGTCTTCTACGTGATCCGCGAAAACCGCACCTACGATCAGGTCCTCGGCGACATCCCGCGCGGCAATGGCGATCCGTCGCTGACGCTCTTCGGCGAAGAGGTCACGCCGAACGCCCACGCGATCGCGCGCGACTTCACGCTCTTCGACAACTTCTACGTCGACGCCGAAGTGAGCTACGACGGACACGCGTTCTCGATGGGCGCGTACGCCACTGACGTAGTGGAGAAGTTGTGGCCGACCAATTACGGCGGCCGCGGCACGCCGTACCTCAGCGAGGGCGGCTTCACCATGCGCGATCAGTACGGCAACTTCTCGGCGCCGCCGCAGGGTTACATCTGGGACTTCGCCAAGCGCGCCGGGGTGTCGGTGCGCAGCTACGGCGAGTTCGCGTCATGGACGCGGCCCGGCGGCGAGGTGCGTGCCGACGTGCCGGGGCTCGCCGGGCTGGTGCATCCGCGTTTTCCGCCGTTCGATCTCGGCGTCCAGGATCAGCGCCGCGTCGACATCTGGCTCGAGGAGTTCCGCACGTTCGAGCGCGACGGGACACTGCCGCAGCTTTCCATTATCCGGATCGGCAACGATCACACGCAGGGCACGACGCGCGACGCATGGACGCCGCGCGCGATGGTTGCCGACAACGACCTCGCGCTGGGCCGCATTGTCGACGCCATCTCGCACAGCCGGTACTGGAAGGAGTCGGCGATCTTCGTCCTGGAGGACGACGCGCAGAACGGACCGGACCATGTCGACGCGCATCGATCCATTCTGTTCGCCATCAGTCCGTTCTCGCGGCGCCGTACGGTCGATTCCACGCTGTATTCGACGACCGCGGTGCTGCGCACCATGGAGTTGATTCTGCGCCTCCCGCCCATGAGCCAGTACGATGCGGCCGCGACGCCGATGTACAAGGCATTTCAGCCGGTGCCCGATCTCACGCCGTTTTCGGCGCGCCCGGCGCGGATTTCGCTCGACGAAAGGAACGACTGGTCGGCTCCCGGCGCGCTCGCGTCAGCCGCCATGAACTTTCGCGACGCCGACCGCACGCCGGAGCTGGAGTTGAACGAAATCATCTGGCAGTCGGTTCGCGGCGCGGGATCCGTGATGCCGCCGCCGCGGCGCACCGGCTTCGTCCACCCCATCGACGAGGATGACGAGCGGTAGCCGGCCCATACGTGTTCGGACTGCGCGCGGAACCGATCGCAGGTTCGTGCTCGACACCGCTGCGCGCCTGGCGGCGTTCGGTCCACCTCCGTGGCGCACGGCCGAGGAGCTCGTGGAAGGAGAGGCCCGAACCCTGCGCGATTTCTTCGAGTCTCCTGACGACGGATCGCGCCTGCTGATCGCCGAGTCGGGCGACCACCGGCTCGGGTTCGTGCTGCTCGAGGAGCTGCGCGACTATTTCACGCTCGAACGCCACGGCCACATCGGGATTCTTGCGGTCACCGCGGACGCCGAAGGGAAGGGAGCCGGCGGCGCGCTCATGCGCGCGGCGGAATCATGGGCGCGCGATCGTGGCTACCGCACGCTGACGCTCAATGTCTTCGGTGGCAACCAGCACGCGCGCGACGTATACGAGCACCTGGGGTTCGTTCAGGACACCATCAAGTACGTGAAAACCCTCTGAGAATTGCCAGAATCGCCGGAATCGCCGGAATTCTGAATTGCCAGAATCGCCGGAATTGCCAAAATCGCCGGAATTGAATTGCTCAATTGAGGGAACGAAATTTTGGCAATTTTGTCAATTGTGGCAATTGTGGCAATTCACTCGACGGTGAGCGCCAACGCGGGATCGATCTTCGCCACGCGGCGCGCGGGAAGGAAGCTCGCCAGCAGGCTGGCGACCGCAAGCGTCGCGATGACCGCGGCAAACACCCGTGGATCGCGTGGATTCACGTGGTAGAGAACGGGCTGTAATCCGCCGGATGCCAGCAGCGCGATACCCAGCCCGAGCACGAGACCCACGGCAAGCTGCCACATGACCTTGCGCATCACCAGCCCGATCAGCTGGGAGCTCTGCGCGCCCAGTGCCGACCGCACGCCCATCTCGCGCGTCCGCTGCGTGACGGCAAACGACATGACACCGTAGAGACCTGCGGCCGCGAGGCACAGCGCGCAGATGCCGAACGTCGTGAAGAACGTCCCGAAAACGGTGTAGAACCACGTGCGCCGATCGATCACGCGGCGCAGCGGGTTGATCTCGTAAAGCGCAAGATCGGGATCCAGCGACGCGACGGCGGATCGGACGAGCGACGTCACCGACCCGGGGTCTCCGTGGACGCGCACCGCAATCCGCACCCCGTTCGCGACATCGCTCTGCGCGATCGGGATGTAGTAGCCGACCGGGCTGGCGTTGTTGTTGCCGATGCCCTCCATCAGGAGATCAGGGACGACGCCGACGATCGTCAGCCATGGTTCGTCGCTCCCTTCACGCACCCGCTTCATCTGATGGCCGACCGGATCGACGTTCGGGAAATGCGTCCGTGCGAACGATTCATTGACGATGGCCACAGGCTGGCTCGTCGCGACATCGGCCGGCGTGAATTCCCGCCCGCCGAGGATCTTCGTCTGGAACGTGTCGAAATAGCCCGCCGTCACGATCCCTTCCCGCGCGAGCGGATAGTCGCTCTTCTGCGGATAGGCCTTGCCTTCGATCATCACGGGAATGCTGCCATTGCCTGCGGCGGGCAAGCCATCGGAGAGCGTCGCGGCGGCGACGCCCGCCACGCCCTGGAGCCTGGGCAGGAGTTGCTCGAAGAAGCGGATGCTTGCGGCGGAATCGGGATAGCTCGTGCGCGGGAGATCGACACGCGCGGTCAGGATGTTGTCGACGGCAAACGGCATCTGCACGTAGTTGAGTTGCGCGACACTCTTGATCATCAGGCCGGCGGCGATCAGCAGTCCGCAGGACACCGCCAGCTCCCCGATGACCAATCCCGTGCTGAACTTTCCCAGCCGCGCGCTGGTGGACGATCGGCTGTCGTCCTTGAGCGCGGACCCGGCCGTGACCCGCGCGGCGTGCATGGCGGGCAGCGTGCCCGCGAACAGGCTCGCGAGCACGACGACGCCAAGCACGAACAGCAGCACACGATAGTCGAGCTCGAACGTGATCCAGAAGGGCGGTGGCTCGGTCATCGCCGTCGTGAACCATCGCATGCCGAACACGCTCAAAACGACACCGATGATCCCGCCCGCGGCGGCCAGGACGAGCACTTCGGTCAAGTGCTGCCGAATCACACGGGCGTGCCCGGCGCCGAGCGCCATGCGGACAGCGACTTCCCGACGTCGCAGCGAGGCTCGCGCGACCAGCAGATTCGAGACGTTCACGCACGCGATGAGCAGCACGCCGATCCCGGCCCCTAGCATGGTGAAGAGCAATGCGTAGATCTCCGGGCCCAGAACGGTCTTGGCATACGGCACCACGTCGCCGCCGATGCCGCGGTTCGTTTCCGGGAAATCTGATGCGAGCTGTGCCGCGATGGCAGCCGCCTGCGACTTCGCCTGAGAGATGCTGACGTCCGGTTTGAGCTTGGCGACGACCGGGAAGAACGGTCCCTTCCCGCGCGGGGCCGGAACGGGATCCAGGACCAGCGGCAGCCAGATCGATTCACGAATCGGGAACGCGAATCGCTCGGGCATGACCCCGATGACCGTCCGCTGCACCCCGTTCACGCGGATCGTGTGGCCGATGACCGACGGCGAGCTGGCATAGCGCTGGCGCCAGACGTCGTAGCCGAGAAGCATGACCGGCTCGGCGCCCGGCTGCGCGTCGGCTGCGCGGAACCCGCGCCCGAGCATCGGCTGTACGCCGATGATCTCGAACGCGTCGACGCTCAGGAGCGCGCCGCTCCAGCGTTCCGGACGTCCTTCTTCGGTCGAGAGGTTCATGGGCGCGAACGCAAACGGCCCGAGCCGCTCGAATGACGTCTGCCGCTCGCGCCACACCGCCAGATCCTGTGCGCTCAACGACAGCCGCGGTTCGTTCTGTGCCGGATTGGTGCCGACGATCGACACAATCCGGTTCGCGTCCGGGAAGGGCAGCCCCTTGAAGAGGCCGCCGTTGACCACACAGAACACGGTCGTGCTCAGGCCGAGGCCGATTCCCAGCGTCAGAATGGCGACAGTCGACAGCGTCGGATATTTGATGAGCATCCGGAATCCGGACCGGATATCGCTCAGAAGTTGATCCATGACGCGTAGAGACGGGGCCGGGGGCGCCGCGGTTCAGGAAATCTGGGGATTATCCGCGGCTGCGCCGCAGCGGCCGGGTCAGGCACGTCGGTCCGCCCCCGCCTTTGAGGCTGATTTCGCTGCCTTCGTATTCCACGACTTCCGCCCCGGCCTGTTCCAGGCGACGCCGGACGACCGGGTTGCCCGCAATCATGACGCACCGGCGTTGCGCGGTCGCGAGGACGTTGGTGCCCATCGTATCGAACTCCTCATCGGGCACCTCGACCAGCGTCATGCCCCGCTCGAGCAGAAGCTCGCGAAACGTAACCGGCATCAAAGGGGAGTACACCACCGCGAGATCGTGATCGACCGGACTCAGGAACGACATCAGATGGAAAACATCGTTCATGCCACGCCAGTGGGGAAGCGGGACGACGACCAGCTCGATGGACGGTCCGAGTATCTGACGCAGTTGCACGATGCCGGCGTCGTTGGTGCGGTAGCCGCGGCCGACCGCGAGCGTCCGTGAATCCAGCCAAGCGACATCGCCACCTTCAACACGTCCCGGCGGAACGATCGTGCCAAGGATCCGCTCGCCACGCGTCCGGTACGCTTCAGCCTGCGCAACCGGTTCGGTCTCGCGCAGGGGCTTACCCATGCTGCAGACCACGATGCCGCGATCGCACACGATCGACGCGTCCCGAACGTAGATCGAGTCGAGGCCGACCGATCCGGACACCGGAAGGAAGTGTGTTTCTGCGCCGCCGGCGGTCACCGCCGCCAGGAAGCGCTCGTATTGCGCGATCGCCTTCGCGAAGTCGGGAGGCGCCGTGAAGTTGAGCGCACGCCACTGCGCATCGATCGCGGACTGGCTGACGAACGCATCGCGCGCATGCTTCAACAACAACCGCGTGATCGTTCCGACCTCGCTCTGTGCCGTCTCGGTTGTTTGCATCATTGCGCTCGGACCGCAGATCTTTTTCCTTTTACCTTTTTCCTTTTACCTTTTTCCTTTTACCTTTTCACGATCACATATACAGGTAACCCCGCGAACAGCAGCAGAAAACCCCAGTAGACCACGTCGGCGCCCGCGCCCGCGATTGCCCAGAGCGAATACGCAAACGCGAGGACGTGCACCGCGGATGGACGACGGCCGCCGCCGGAATCGCGATCGAGCAACCCCGCAACCGAGCAGAAGGCATACGGAACCAGCGTGCTGAGCGTCGCGAGCAGGATGATGAACGTAAAGAGGTCGACGAGACCGCGCGTATAGTTCATCGCGATCAGGGCTGTCGCCAGGGTGGAGCCGATCACCAGCGCAGCCACCGGAATGCCGCGCGGCGACGTGCTTGCGAAAACGCGCGGGAACAATCCGTCCCGTGCGACGGCGCCCGGCAGCTGCCCGGCCACCAGAATCCACCCGTTGAGCGCCCCGAAGCACGAGATCGCCGCACCGGCAGCGACGACTGCCGCTGCGCCGTTGCCGGCGAGCGCTCCCGCGGCTTCGGCGTAGGGAGCCGGCGTTCGGCCGAGCGTCTCGGGTGCGATCAGCCCCATGACCCCGACCGTGCTCGCGATGTACACGAGCGCGGTGACCGCCGTGCCGATCACCGTCGCCCGCGGGATCGTGACTGCTGGATCCTCGATGTCACCCGCCGGGATGGTGGCGCATTCGAGTCCGAGGAACGCCCACAACGTCAGCGTCGCGGTTGCTGTAGTCCCGTGCGCCAGCGAGCGCAGGCTGCGATCCGTGACGGCAAAATGCGACGGATTGAGAAAGAACAGACCGGCGAATCCGACGATGGCCAGCGGCACCAGTTTGAGAATGGTCGTGACGACCTGAACGCGCCCTGCGGCGGCGATGCCGCGGGCGTTCACGGCTGTCAGGGTCCACACCGCAGCGATCGCGACGATCGCCGCAGAGGCGGGCTGCCGTACGATCGACGGAATGAACGGGTCGAGATAGCCGACGAACGCGACGGCCAGCGCGGCGAGCGTGCACCAGACGGAAATCCAGTAGCCCCACGCGACGAGGAACGCGGCGAGGTCGCCGAACGCCAGCCTCGTGTATGCGTAGGGTCCGCCGGTCGCGGGACGCGCGCGGGCGAGTCGCGCGAACACGACGGCGAGCAGGATCGCACCGCCCGCCGAGACGATCCATCCGGCGAGGCTGATCGCACCGTAGGGCGCAAGCGACGCCGGCAGCAGAAAGATTCCCGATCCGATCATGTTGCCCATCACGATCGTGATCGCGGTCCAGAAGCCGACCTTGCGAATCCCTAATCCCTTATCGGGCATCCCTAATCTCGCGGTTCGTGGTTCGCGGTTCGCGGGTCGCTGACCCTCGAATCGTGAGCCCGCCGAGCGGGGTTCAGGATACAGGGATTCAGCGATTCGATGATTCGTGGATCAGGGATTCAGGATTAGGGATAAGGGATTCGGCTTTTAGGACGTCAATCCACCTGTGTCAGAATGCGGGCGTGATTTCGATCCTGCGCAAGGAACGAAAGGTCGTTCGCCAGTTCAGGGAGGCGGCGGCGACCGCGCCGGCCGCGGCGCGGACGCTGGAAGAGCTGCACATGGGCCGAACCGCGGGGCTTCGCCGCCTGCGTCACCGGGCCGTGATTCGCGAGGCTGCGCCGGAACGGTTCTATCTCGACGAAGAAGTCTGGGAAGCCGTCGGGCGCTCTCGCCGCCGCGTCAGCATCGCGGTCCTCTGCCTGATCGTCCTCTTCATCATCGCGGTCCTGGCCGTTCGCAGGCTCCACGCGTTCTGAGCGCATGCACTGGACGGACATAGGAGAACGTGCGGTCGGCGACGTGGTGGTCCTCGACGTCCGCGGGCACATGACGCTCTCGGACAACGAGGCGTCACTCTTCGGGTATGCCAGCCGGCTGGCTGACGAAGGCCACCGGCAGATTGTCTTGAACCTGCATCACGTCGCCTACATCGATAGCGTCGGCATCGGCGAGATCGTCAGGACGTTTCTGCACCTCGGCCATCGGGGCGGGAGCATGGCCGTCTGTTCGGTCAGTCCGCGGACGCGCGAAGTGCTGCTCGCGACGCGCCTCGACACCGTGATCAGGATGTTCGACACGGAAGAGCAGGCGGTTGCTGCCGTCTCGCCGGCGGCGAGGCGGCGGCCATAGTCCCCGGGCTTTCGTGCTATTTTTCGTCCCGCTCGGACCTGACTGGAGGACCTGACGATGACCCGCTCGATTGATGTGCGCCAGCGGCCGCGGCTCGCCTGTGCCTTGTTGGTCGCGGCCGCAACGGCTGGCGTCGGCTCCTCCGGCATCTTCGCGCAGCAGCCGAAGGCTGCCGCGCCAGGTGCGCAGAAGCTCGACGCCGACTACACGGCGCGGATCAAATCCGCCACCGCCGACCCCCGCATCATCACCGAGCTCGTCGATCACATGCCGGCGTCCGACAAGGTCCCTTCGCCGCTCAAGTTCCTCGGCTACGTGCCGGGCGAGCCGGGGCACATGACGTACTACAAGGACATCGCGCGCTATCTCGACGCGCTCGACAAGGCGTCGGACCGCGTGACGATGTTCAAGATCGGCGTGAGCGATGAAGGCCGCGACATGGTGGCGGTGGCGATTGCCGACGAAGCGACCATCAAGCAGCTCGACAAGTATCGGCAGATTGCCGCGCAGCTCACCGATCCGCGCAAGCTCTCCGACGTCCAGGCGAAGCAGCTCATCGCGACCGGCAAGCCGATTTACTTTGCTTCCGGCAGCATCCATTCGCCTGAAACCGGCAGCCCGGAAATGCTGATGGAGCTGGCCTATCGGCTCGCCGTCGAAGAGTCGCCTTTCATCCAGACCATCCGTAACAACGTCATCTTCGTGTTCACGCCCGCCAGCGAGGTCGATGGACGCGAGAAGATGGTCGACAACTTCGTCGCGCAGCAGAAAGGCGTGCCCGCGCCCTCGATCGGGCGTCGGACCGCGTCACCATGTTCAAAATCGGCGTGAGCGACGAGGGGCGCGACATCTACGGGATCGCCGTCGCCGACGAGGCCACGATCCGGCACATCGACAGCTACCGGCAGATCACCGCGCAGCTC
>JBKPLP010000134.1:0-35601 GCA_046731735.1 Acidobacteriota bacterium | reverse complement strand
TGAAGCGCGAAGCGACCAAACCGGCCGCGGCGAATGTGCTGCAGCAACAGGCGCGGTTCGACGCGTTCGTGGAGCGCTACAACCAGGAGCGGCCGCATCAGGCCTTGGGGATGAAACTCCCGGCTGACCTCTACCAGCGGTCCCCGCGCGTCTATCGCGGCCTCAGCGAGCTCACCTACCCCTTCCATGACGCGACCTTCACCGTCACGCGCTGTGGCCGGATCTGTTTCCACGGACGGAAGATCAATCTCAGTCACGCGCTGGCGGGGCAAAATGTGGGCGTGACGCAGGTGGGCGAGCGCATCTGGCTCGTCACCTTCATGCAGTACGATTTGGGCTACTTCGACGACGAAGCGTGCAGGGTCGAGCCGATCGAGAATCCCTTCGGCCCGAAAGTGTTACCTATGTGCTCGGAATAAACCGTCACCCATGTGACCGGAATAGACCGGATCAAAATGGTCGGGGCGAGTGGATTCGAACCACCGACCCCTCGGTCCCGAACCGAGTGCTCTACCAGACTGAGCCACGCCCCGACTAAGACGTGAAGCCCCATTCTACCTTGGATGGGCCGATTCAGCGAAACTCGAAGGGTCAGGTCAGGAGGGGCCGGACTATTATCGAAAGCATCAACCTACGAGGTGACGCGAGGAGGCACGCCATGGGAATGTTCGACGGATTACTCGGCGGAATCGTCGGTGCCGGCATGGTCACCGTCGTCAACGGCATCATCGAGAAGCACGGCGGATTGCAGGGCGTCGTCAACGAATTCGAGCGCAACGGCCTCGGCGCGACCGTGAGGTCGTGGGTCGGGACCGGCCCGAACCAGCCGATTGCACCCGCGGACGTGCAGCGCGCGCTCGGTCCCGACCTCCTGCAGCAGCTGTCCACGAAATCCGGATTGTCCGTCCAGGAGCTCACGGCGAAGCTCGCGCAAGTGTTACCCCAAGCCGTGGATCGCCTCACACCGGACGGCACGATTCCCAGGAGCTAGTGGCCTGTCCTCGTCAGTTGTAATGCGGGATTTCGCAGCGCGGCGCCCGGATGGCGAGGCGCGACGACTGAGAATACCGGGAGTATTTGAAGGAGGAGCAACGATGCCAGCCGGGATGCCCCGCGCGAAAGCCGCGTTACAACTGACGAGGACAGGCCACTAAGATGGGGCTGCTGCTCGTCGCCGCGTTCGGATTTCTCGTGCCGAACGGCTTCTTCATCTATTGGTTATTCAACGAATACCACGGGCTCGGACCGGTGCTACAGGACAGGCTGGCGCTTGGATTCATCCTCGACGTCACCGTCACACTGATCATCCTCACGGTGTATTTCGCGAAGCACCCGCTCGGACGCGTCGGGTGGCCATGGTTCGTGCTGCTCTCGTTCATGGGTGGCCTGGGCTTCAGCCTGCCGCTGTATTACTGGCTGAATCAGCGGGGCGAACGGTGATCGTCTGATCTAGGGATTCGATTTCAATGGCTGCAGCTCGATCCGCCGGAAATAGATCTCCGCTCCCTCCGACTGGATCATGATCCGCCCTTCCTTGAACGTCGAATCGGACGCGGCGTTGACCTGCTTTCCGTTGACGTAGTAGGTCAGCGTCCCGCCGCTTACGACGGCCTCGATGCGCGTCCATTCGAAACCGGGACTCTCGACGTCCTGCGGTCCGCGAAAACCGAGCCGGTCCGCCCAATCCTCGCTTCTCCCCCACCAGTTGATGCGGCCGCTCGACAGCGTCGCCGCGGTGCCCTTCGGATCGTAGACCGTCTCGCCATCGCGATCCTTTCGCGTCGTCGTCGTCACCGCCGGACGAATCTGCATGCCGTCGTCGGCAAATCCCGCGACCGGCAGGATGTCGCCCACGCCACCTTCGATGATCTGGAACTCAATCGATCGCAGCCAGGGACCGTTGAAATCCTTGCCGGTGTTGCCGGGGCGGCCCTGCGCGTGAAGCAGCACGCCGCTGTCCCGGGCGCGCTCCTTGCGATTGCCCCATGTCGCGCCGCCCCAGCGGAACTCGACGACCAGCCGGTAATCCCGATAGGCCTCTTTGGTGAGGAGACCGCCCCACACCTGGCCGCTCACACGGATTGCCGGTGCGCCGTCGATTCGATCGACCACCGTGAAGACGCGCTCGGGATCGCTGGTGTGGTGATCGACCAGCCAGGTGTCGAAGTTTGCCAGCGACTTGCCGTCAAAGAGTGTGATGACCTCTGTCGGCTTGATCGCGGTCTCGCCGTAGCCCGCTTGAGATCGGGTGCGGGCGGAGGCGGACGTGATCGCCGCAACGAGCGCGACGACGATCAGCGCGAGACGGGTGAATCGCACTTCGTGGCCTCCAGCGCCAGCGACTCCAGCTTCGCGAGCGCATCATGGGCGGTCATGTCGGGATGCAGTGGCGTGACAGAGACGTAGCCGTCGCGGACCGCCTGGTAATCCGAGCGATCGTGCGGCTCCCAGTCGTTCTCCCCTTCTTCGATCCAGTAGTACTTCTGGCCGCGTGGGTCCGTCCGCGGGTCGACGATGGTGACGTGGTTCCGCTTCGCCTGCACCGTCAGCCGGAACCCTTTCGGCTTGCCGGCGGGAACGTTGAGGTTGAGAAACGTCTGGCCCTGAAGGACGCCGCCGCGCAGAACCATTGCCGCAATCGTCGCAGCGGCGGCCGCCGCATGCGTGAAGTCGTACTCGTGCCGCACGCGCTCGACCGAGACCGCAATGCTCGGGACACCAAGCAACGCTCCTTCGAGGGCGCCGGACACGGTTCCCGAATACGTCACGTCGTCGCCGAGGTTGAAGCCCTTGTTGATACCCGAAACGACGAGGTCGGGCGTTCCCTTGTAGATCTGCGTGAAGGCGATGTTGACGCAATCGGTGGGCGTACCGTCCACTTCGTAGACGCGATCCCGCAGCTGCTCCATCCGCAGCGGACGACGAAGCGTCAGCGCGTGGCCGATGGCGCTCGCCTCGAGATGAGGCGCCACGATCGTGACCTCGCCCAGCGCCGCGAGCGCGGCCGCGAGCGCGTGAATGCCGTCGGATCGGACACCATCATCGTTGGTCACCAGGATTTGCGTCATCGGGAGATCGGTTCGGGCTCTCGCCCTGGGGAGCGAATACCGATTATACCCCGCGCCAACCCGGGTGTTTCCCGCAGACCGACGAAATGATTACGTGCAATTCCCGCGCGGGAGCCGCACACTTAGAGGACGATGATGAGGCCCGCGGGACGCTTCTCGCTGTGCGGCGCGCTGCTGGTGGTCGCCGGGTTTGCTCAGCCGGCCGCCGCGCAACCTGAAGCGCAAACGCTGACCGACGCGTATCGCCTCTTCTACAACGCGCACTACGAGGCAGCCGCCGCGCTTGCCGAGTCGCTGCGGACCTCCGCGCCTCAGACACTCGAGAACGACGAGGTCAGAACCTCCGCGCTGCTCTTCCAGCTGCGCGGCCTGCTCAACGGGCAGGACGCACGCGAAGGCGACAAGAACGACAAGAACGAAGCGCTGAAACGCTGCGCCGCGTGTGCCGGTGTGCTCGCCTCCTTCATGACCGATCTCCATCACGGCCAGGCGCTCGCGCGGGCGACGCTGAAAACGACGCCGAATGACGAAGAGGCGCTGTTCTTCCTTGGCAAACTCGATTTGAACTATGTCTGGCTCGAGCTCGGGCTCCTCGGGCACAAGACGGGCTGGGACGAATACTGGGAAGCGCGCAAATCCCTGGACGCCGTGCTGAAAGCGAACCCGAAACACGTCCGCGCGCGCATCGCACGCGGATGGATTGACTACATCGTCAATACGAGGATGCCGTGGGGGACGCGGTGGGTTCTCGGCGGTGGCAACAAGAAGCGCGGGATAGCCGCCGTCAGGGACGCGTCGAAGATGGAGGCCGACTTCTTCACGCGTGCCGAGGCGGACTTCGCGCTGTGGGACATGATGGTGCGCGAACGCGAGTTCGCCACGGCTACGCAGCTCGCCGAACGGCTGGCGCGCGATTTCCCGGACAACCAGGAAGTCGCCCGATTCCTGAACGCACGCGCGGCGTCAACGGCCGTGCGGAAAGAGCACAAATAGCAGCACCGACGCCAGTAGCGCCAGCCCCCCGCCGGTCAGAAATGCTGCGGGCGGAGAGAACTGGGTCCAGATCCACCCGAAGACGAGGCTCGCCGCCAACGTGCCGACGCCGAGCACCGCGTTATAGATGCCGAACGCCGTCCCGCGAGCGTGCGCCGGCGCCATGTCCGCGACCCATGCTTTCTCGTTTCCCTCGGTGAGTCCAAAATAGAGGCCGTAGGCGAGGAAGATCGCGATGATCGCCGGGCGCGAATCGAAAAAACCGAACCCCGCATAGATCGCCGCGTACCATAACCACCCGAGTGCGATGAGCGACCGCCGTCCGAATCTGTCCGACAGCGCGCCGCCGGCGAGCGAGGATGCGACCTTGACGACGTGAAGGCCGGACCAGAGTAGGGGGACCCAGAAGGCCGGCGTCCCGAGATCGCTCAGCCGCAGCAACAGAAACGCGTCGCTCGCGTTCCCGAGCGAAAACAACAGAATCACCACCATAGCCTTAAAGAATGAAGACCCAAGGTTCCACGGGGTTCTGCGGGGTTCGGCAGGGTTCTGCGGGTTTCGCGGTTCTACCGGGTTCTGCAGAGTTCTACCGGGTTCTGCGGGGTTCGCGCGATCCGGAAGCGCGAGGATGAACAGCATGACGACAATGCCTGGGACGATCGTCAGGAGGAAGAGCGTGCGGTAATCCGCCGGCCGGAAATACAGGAACGCCGACGCAATCAGCGGTCCGGTGACTGCGCCGGCATGATCCATCGCGCGATGAAAGCTGTAGACGCGCCCGCGCGCATCGGCACGCGCCATGTCGGCGAGCATTGCATCGCGCGGCGCGCCGCGAATGCCCTTGCCGAGTCGATCGGAGAAGCGGATCGCCAGGACCTGCGGCCAGGCGGTGGCGATGCCGATCAGCGGCCGAGCGGCCGAGGCGATGCCGTATCCGGCGAGCACCAGCTTCTTCGGCGAGCGCCATCGATCCGCGAGCCAGCCCGAGAGCACTTTCAGCGCGCTGTTCGCCGCTTCAGCGGCGCCTTCGATGACGCCGAGCGACATGGCGCCGGCGCCGAGGACTTGGGTCAGGAACAGCGGCAGCAGCGGGTAGATCATCTCGCTGGCCATGTCCGTGAAGAAGCTCACCCACCCGAGCATCCAGATGGGACGTGTCAGCCCGAAGCGCCGGCTGAAACCGCTGCTCATCTCCGACAAGGAATTCTCCGGTGTCTCCGTTTCTCCGTGGTTAGCGCCAGCGCTTTTCTCCGCTGACTCCGATCGCTCCGATAACTCCCGCGAGCAGGAGTGATGCCACTCCAGCGCTGAACACGACGAACGACGCGCTCCACAACGATCGATTGATCGGGACCATCAACGACCAGAACAGTCCCGCAACAATCGCGCCGGCACCGGCACCGACGAGATGCAGCATCGTCCGGGTGCCACGCCAGTTGGACGTCACCGCGATCCCCGCAACCACTCCGGCGAGCACCGTGGACACCGACGAGAGCGTGCTGAGAATACCGTCGGGATCCCAATGCTCGTCCCAGGCGTGGCGGCCCAGGATGGTCCAGTCGACCCACGCGGCGAGATTGCCCGTCGGCGAGAGATCGCCCGCGACCCCGTGCGGTGGCGGCACGTGCGCCATGACGAGCCAATACGTCAGGGTGCCGAGGGTGGCTGCGGATCCCAGAAGGGCGATGCGGCGACGGTAGTCGCCCGTCGCGCCGGCATTCGCGATTGCGGCGATCGCGAGGGTGATGCCGGCGCGTTGCAGGACACCGGTCAGCCGCCACGCGCCGATGTCGGGGCGCGAGAAGCCGTTGACGGCGATTCCCACTGCAAACAGTGCCGCCGCGACCGTCAGCGCGGCCGGCAGATGAAGCGGCCGCTCTGATGCCGCAACGGCGACGCCCAGCAAGAAGATGAAAACAGGCGTGATCAGATCCGCCGGCAGGACTCCGTCCCATTCGGCGTGACCGAGCAGCCCGCCGCCGCGTGCCCACCGCGCCGGCTCATCGACGATCACGGCTACGATGGCAAGGAGTAGAAGAAACAGGGCCAGGTTCGTGAAGCGGGGCGGAGCTGGTCGCCGGGGCATCCACCCGCCACTATATAATTCCCTTCTTGTCTTGTCCTTTTGATGCCGTGCTCGTGGTGGCGTTCGGGGGACCGCAGGGCCGTGCCGATGTGCGCCCCTTCCTCGCCAACGTACTGCGCGGCCGGCGCGTCGCGCCTGCGCGGGTCGACGAAGTGGCGCATCATTACGAACTCTTCGACGGCGTCTCCCCGCTGACGGAGCTGACGTTCAGACAAGCCGACCTGCTGAGGACGCGCCTTGCGGAGCGCGGAACGCCGCTTCCGGTGTACGTGGGGATGCGCAACTGGCATCCGTTTCTCGCCGACACGCTCGCGGACATGTCGCGTGCGGGTGTGCGACGCGCGGTCGGGTTTCTCGCCGCCGCGCAGCGCAGCTATTCGAGCTGCACGCAATATCGCGAGAACGTCGACGCCGCGCGCGAAACGCTTCGAGAGAAAGGGCTCGCCGACGTCGAGGTCGTGTACGTCGGCGACTGGCACACGGATCCCGGCTTCATCGCCGCGAACGCCGATAACGTGGTCGATGCGTTCGACAGACTCCCGGAGCCGTTGCGCCCTCGAGCACGTCTGATCTTCACCGCACACAGCATCCCGGAATCGATGGCTGCCCGTTTCCCGTACGAACGCCACTTGCGCGAGACGGCCGAAGCGGTCGCCGACGCCGTGCGCGTGAGAACAGGCGGCACTCATCCGGTCGACCATGCGCTCGTGTACCAGAGCCGCAGCGGACGTCCCGAGGACCCGTGGCTTGGACCTGACGTGTGTGACTACCTGCGCCAGGAAGCCACGCGCGGGCTGCCCGGCGCAGTGCTCAGCCCGATCGGCTTTATCTGCGATCACATCGAGGTGCTCTACGACCTCGACGTCGAAGCGGCCGACGTGTGCCGCCAGGTCTCCGTCCCGATGGTGCGAGCCCGCGCGGTGAACGATCATCCGCGCTTTGCCGACGCGATGGCGAATGCCGTTCTGCAGACGATCGGTCGCTACTCGTCGGGACGGCCGCTATCGATCGTCGCGAGCCCGCAATGAGACGCGTTGTGGCGCTGGCCGTTTCGGCGATCGGTGTGGTCTGCCTGATGGGCCTTCAGGCGGCCACGACGGGCAGGGCCGCCGCTACCGAGAGTCAGCTGGAGAACCGCACGATAACCGCCGTCACCGGCATCAAGGTCGGGCATCACACGCTGTCGGCACGACCGACCGGCTGCACTGTGGTTGTCGCCGAGAAGGGAGCGGTCGCCGGCGTGGACGTGCGCGGCGGCGCGCCTGGAACGCGCGAGACGGACCTTCTCAATCCCACCAACCTCGTTCAGCAGGTCCATGCGATCGTGCTCGCCGGCGGCAGCGCGTTCGGCCTCGCGGCAGCGGACGGCGTGATCAAGTATCTGGAAGAGAAGCACATCGGGTTTCCGTACGGCGGACGCGTGATTCCCATCGTCCCCGCGGCGATCCTGTTCGATCTCGGGATTGGCAATGAGACCGTTCGTCCCGGCCCTGACTGCGGGTACGCGGCTGCGCAGCGGGCAACCACGGCCGCCGTGGCGGAAGGCAACGTCGGCGCCGGCGCCGGCGCGACCGTCGGGAAATGGATCCGCAGCGATCGCGGAATGAAGGGTGGAATTGGGAGTTCGGCAATTGCGCTTCCCGACGGCCTCGTCGTCGGAGCGGTTGTCGCGGTGAACGCCGCTGGCAACATCATGGATCCCGCAACCGGCCGGTTCATCGCCGGCGGCCGTACCGAGGACGGCCGATCGATCGCGGATGTCCGTGCGCTGCTGCGCAGCCGCTCGCGTGCGCCTGGCACGCCCGGCGGGAACACCACACTCGGCGTCGTCGCGACAAACGCGACGCTCACCAAGGTGCAGGCAACCAAGCTGGCGCAGATGGCCCACGATGGCTACGCCCGCGCCATCTACCCGGCGCACCTGACCGTCGACGGCGACGTCATCTTCGCGCTCGCGACCGGGACGCACGCCGGCCCCGTCGATCTGGATCAGCTCGGGGCGTTGACTGTCGATGCGGTCGCAGACGCGATCGTTCGCGCGGTTCGTGCCGCAACGAGCATTCCGGGATATCCCGCCGCCCGGGACGTCAAGTAGTTGAACGCGTCGCTCGCGCTGCTCGGCGTCTACACGGCGCTCTTCGTCGCGCTCGGACTGTGGATCGGCCGGCGCGCCCGCACGGCGGAGTTCTTCGTTGCCGGCCGCGCGCTCGGTCCGGGACTCATCTTCTCCACTTTTCTTGCCGCGAACATCGGCGCAAGCTCGACGGTCGGCGCGACCTCGCTCGCCTACGCCGAAGGGCTCAGTGCCTGGTGGTGGAACGGCTCCGCGGGAATCGGATCGCTGGTGCTCGCGTGGTGCGTTGTCCCGCGCATCTGGCGCGAGGCGTCGGCCCATCGCGACCTCACCGTCGGCGACTTCCTCGAGCGCCGGTACGGCGCAGCGATGCGCGGCATCGTCGCGACTCTCATCTGGCTGGGCACTCTCACCATCCTTGCCGCGCAGCTGCTCGGAGTCGCCGCAGTCCTCAACGTCGTCGCAGGGTTCTCGCCGCTCACCGGCTGTGCGATCGGCGCCCTCGTCACCGTGTCCTATTTCATCGCCGGCGGACTGCTCAGTTCCGCATGGGTCAACCTCGTACAGCTGATCGTGATTATTGCCGGCTTCACGATCGCGGTTCCTTACTCGCTCGATGCGGCCGGCGGCTGGCGGGCCGCCAACTTCGCCGGTACGGATCTCTTTGCGAGCACAGGGCCGGCATCGGGCTGGCGTCTCCTCTTCCTCCTGGGGCCTGCGTTCGTGGTGTCGCCGGGACTGCTGCAGAAGGCATTCGGCGCGCGCGATGAAGACGCCGCGCGCAAAGGCATCGCGTGGAACGGCGTCGCTCTCCTGTTGTTCGCGTGTGCGCCGGCGCTGATTGGCCTGGCTGCGCGATCCGCCGTGCCCGCGCTTGCGCACCCCGATCTCGCGCTTCCGACGATGATGGCGCGCGCGCTGCCGGCGTGGTTGGGAACGCTTGCACTCGCGGCCGTATTCTCGGCGGAGATCAGTTCAGCCGATGCGGTCCTCTTCATGCTCGCGACCTCGGCGTCGCGGGATCTATATCGTGGATACGTGCGTCCCGGTGCGAACGATCGCGAACTGCTGCGAGTCGCACGCATCGCTGCGGTGGTTGGCGGCGTGTGCGGAATCGGGGTTGCGATGATCTACGGCAGCGTTCGGGCGGCTGTCGGTGTGTTCTACGCAGTCCTGACCGTCACCTTGTTCGTTCCGGTGGTCGGTGCGCTTTACGTCGCCGGCGCGGGGCGCGCCCAGGGGCTCGCCTCGGTGTGCAGCGGGATTCCGGTTCTTCTTCTCGTTCACGTGGCGACGAGCGGGCGCGGTTACGGCGTGATTTCGCCGGTTCTGGCCGGCGTCATCGCGAGTGCGGCGGGATTCGCGGTCGCGGCCAGATTTAACATTCTTAACCGACGGAGCGTGTGAAAATGCCGCTACCGGAAGGCCATCATGAGTAATCCACGAATCGCTACGATGTGTGTACTTGCGCTGTTCTGTGCCGCTGACATGACCTCGTCCGCCTTCGCCGGCGAACAGCAGATCATCATCAACGGCGAGCCGTCCGAAATGCCAATCCCATTCCCCGGCATGGGACCGCGTCAGCCCAAAACCGGAACCAGCCGCCTGCGCGGCCGCGCGATGACTGCAGACACGGGGGCGCCGGTGCGGCGCGCCGTAATCCGGATCTCCGGGCCTGACATCGGCGCGAAAACCGCGATGACCGATGGCGAAGGACGCTACGAGTTTCGCGACCTGCCGGCCGGCCACTTCAACCTGTCCGCGTCGAAGGCCGGCTACGTGACGATGCAGTACGGACAGGTCCGTCCGTTCGAGCAGGGCAAGACAATCGATCTCGTGGATGCGCAGGTGATGGACAAGGCAGACTTCCTCATGCCCCGCGGCAGCGTCATCTCGGGCCGCGTCGTTGACGAGTTCGGCGATCCAATGTCGGAAGCGATGGTGATGGCGATGCGGTCCGTATGGTCGGGTGGGCGGCGCCGGCTGCAGTCGACCGGTCGCAGCGCGACGACGAACGATCTCGGTCAGTTCAGGATCTACGGACTCTCGCCCGGCGACTATTTCGTTAGCGCGACCATGCGCGGCAGTGCCGAGATGATGGCGATGGAGATGGCGATGGCATCGGTGATGGGCGGGGCGGGCGGCGGGCCGGTTGGATCCAATCCGAACTCAGGATACGCCCCCACGTACTTTCCGGGCACTTCGACCGGCGCAGAGGCGCAGAAGATTACCGTGGCTGCCGGCCAGGAGGCCGCGAACACGGATTTTGCCCTGCTGCCCGTGCGCCTGGCGAAGGTCACCGGCATCGTCGTGAGCTCGGAAGGCAAGCCGGTCGAGGGCGCGATCATTACCGCGCAGCCAAAAAGCATGGACGGCATAGGAATGATGATGGGCGGCACCGCGCGCTCCGACAAGAACGGCGCGTTCACGATTGCGAACGTCGCACCGGGTGACTACATGCTGCAATCGCGCGCGTTCCAGATTCAGGTGAGCAGCAGCGGCGGTGACAACATGATGTTCACCGCGCGCATCGGCGGCGGAGGCGAAGGGGGCGCGGACAGCGAAGTGGGATCGATGCCGCTCAGCGTGAGCGGCGAAGATGTCCCGAACCTCGTGCTCGTGACCGCGAAGGGGTCGAGCGCCAGCGGTCGCCTGACTTTCGAAGGGGGCGCCCCGCCGAGCGGCATCACGAACATTCGGGTGACGCCGGCATCGGCCGACGGCGAAAGCGGGCCGATGATGATGATGGGAAATGCGAATGCCGTCAAGGCGGACGGCACGTTCGAAGTGAAAGGCCTCCTGGGGTCGCGGCTATTCCGGCTGACGAACGTGCCCGCTGCCTGGACGGTGAAATCCGTGCGGGTCAACGGTGCCGATATCACGGACACGGGGATGGAGTTCAAGCCGGGCGAAGCCGTCACCGGAGTCGACATCACGCTGACGTCGAAGCTCTCGCAGGTGACGGGAACGGTGACCGGCGCGGGATCGGAGCCCGTGAAGGATTACACCGTGGTGATCTTCTCCGACGATCCGCAGCGCTGGACGCTGCCGAACACCCGCTACGTGGCGGGCCGCCGGCCGGATCTCAACGGCAAGTTCGAAGTGAAGCCGCTGCCACCCGGCAGCTACTACGCCGCGGCCGTCGAGTATCTTCCGTCCGGCGAATGGAACGACCCGGAAGTGCTCGAGCGGCTCAAGACGAATGCGAAGAAATTCACGCTCGATGAAGGGGAATCGAAGACGCTCGAGCTCAAGATCCAGTAGCGATCGCGGTTCGCTACTTGTTTTCTTCCAGGAACGCCGCCGCAGCCTCGTCCTCGTCATCGGGGACGGGACCCTTGCGGCGCGCGATGACGTAAGCGACAAGGAATACGATCGCGATGATCCCCAGCGACAGCCACTTCGGCAGCTCGAAGTGGATCCAGCTCATGGCCGTCGCGTATTCGAGCAGCAGCTTGAGCCCGACGATGGCGATGATGATGAACGCGCCGTCGACGAGGGTCGGATAGCGGCGCACGATCGCGAGCAGCTGGGCGATCACGATCCGCATCGCGACGATGCCAATCAGCCCTCCCGTCAGCACCACCCACGTCTTCGATGACATCGCGACGGCGACGAGGATCGAGTCGACCGAGAACGCGATGTTGACCAGCTCCACCTTCACGATCGTGCCCCACAGCGCCGACAGCCCGAGCCACGGCTTTGCCGGCCGCGGTTTGCTGCGCTGCTCCGCGTCGCCGCTCCGGAAGAAGTGCTGGTAAGTGAGGTACACCAGATACAGGCCGCCGAGCAGCTTCACGAATGCCAGGCGAATCAGATACACGGCGAGCAGCGTCGCTGCGATCCGGAATCCGAACGCGCCGATGAGCCCGTAGCGGAGCGCCTTCTTCTGCTGCCGCAGCGGCAGCCCGAGAATCATCACCGCGACGACCAGCGCGTTGTCCGCGCTCAGCAACCCCTCGAGAACGACGAGCAGACCGACGGTGAGTAAATCGCTGAGCTGGACGTCCACCTGGTGACCACCCCACCTTGACGCGCGGCGTATCAAGGCCTATATTTGGATCGACGCAAGGTTGCATGGATCCGGACCTTTACTTTATCAGCACGGCGGCGCGCCTGCTCGACATGCACCCGCAGACGTTGCGCAAATACGAGCGCCTCGGGCTCGTGCGTCCGACGCGCACGATCGGCAGCATGCGTCTGTATTCGCGCGGCGAGCTCGAACGGCTCCGCATCATCAAACATCTCGTCGAGGAGGCGGGGATCAATCTCGCGGGCGTGCAGCGGCTGCTGTCAATCGCGGAGGCGGTTCAGCGCATACGGCCGCTGATGACCCAGGACGCCGGACGCGCCGACGCGCGCCGCCGGATCGCGCAGGAGTTGAAACGGATCTCGGAGATGGTGGGACTGTGAAAATTGCCACAATTGCCACAATTGCCAGAATTGCCAGAATTGCCAAAATCATCTCACGCTGAATTCCTCAATTTAATTCCGGCGATTTTGGCAATTCCGGCGATTCCCGCGACGACGTAGATGGAGTTCAAGGACTACTACCAGACCCTCGGCGTGGCGAAGTCCGCCTCCGACAAGGAGATCAAGCAGGCGTACCGGAAACTGGCGCGTAAGCACCACCCGGACGTGAACCCGGGCGACAAGTCCGCCGAGGCGAAGTTCAAGGAAATCAACGAGGCCTACGAAGTCCTCGGCGATCCCGAGAAGCGCAAGAAATACGACGAGCTCGGCGCGAACTGGCGGATGTACGAGCAGGCGCAGCAGGCGGGTCAGGGATTCGGCGGCAACCCGTTCGCGGGCGCCGGCGGCGCGTGGAACATCAACGTCGGCGGGCCGGGCGGATACCGCACGATGACGGAAGAGGAGATGCACGACCTCTTCGGCAACGAGGATCCGTTCTCCGATTTCTTCAAGACGTTCTTCGGTGGCGGCGGCGCGCGCGACGCGGGCCCACGCGGCCGGCAGGCCCGTGCGCCGCGGACACAAAAGGGCCGCGACATCGAGCACGAGGTCGAGTTGACGCTCGAGGAGGCGTATCACGGCGCAACCCGGCGGATCTCGATCAAGCAGGGCGGTCACGCGCGTACCGTCGACGTACGGCTTCCCGCAGGGGTGAAGGACGGCTCGCGCGTGCGCGCCGCTGGTGAGGGGGAATCGGGATCCAACGGCGGCGCATCGGGCGACCTGTATCTGCGGGTCCGCATCAAGCCGCATCCGATCTTCGAGCGCGACGGCAACGACTTGCGCATCAAGGTCGCGGTCCCGGTCACGACGGCGGTGCTTGGCGGCGAGGCGCAGGTGCCGACCATCGCCGGATCCGTGCGTTTGAAGATTCCCGAGACGACCCAGAGCGGCCAGGTCTTCAGGTTGAAGGGGCACGGGATGCCATCGATCGGGAACCCGGACCAGCGTGGAGATTTGTACGCGACGGTGGAGGTGCAGCTTCCCCGTTCGCTGTCGAAGGATCAGCGCCAGCACTACGAGGCACTGTCGAAATTGGAGAGGAGCTGACAGCTGACAGCTGATAGCTGATAGCTGATAGCTGAGTGTCATGAACATCAACAAGTACACAGAGAAGGCACAGGAGGCGATTGTTGCGGCACAGCAACTCGCCGATCGCGAGGGCAACCCGGAGATTCTGCCGGAGCATCTACTGCTGACGCTGCTCGAGCAGCGTGAGGGAATCGTCCCGGAGATCGTTCGCAAGATGAACGCCGATCCCGCGGCGCTCGCCGCGGCCGTGCGGAGCGAGCTCGATCGCCAGCCCAAAGCGCGCGGCGGTTCGCAACCGGGTCTGTCCGCTCGCCTGCGCAAGGTGACCGACGCCGCGGAATCGGAAGCGGAGCGTCTCAAGGACGAGTACGTCAGCACCGAACATCTCTTCATCGCCATCGCGGGCGAAGGAACGAAATCGCCAGCGGTCCGTCTGCTGGAGCAGCGCGGCGTCAGCAAGGATGCCATCCTCCAGGCGATGACCGCGGTGCGCGGGTCGCAGCGGGTGACGAGCCAGAACCCCGAGAGCACGTACCAGTCGCTCGAGCGATACGGCCGCGATCTCACCGACCTCGCGCGCAAGGGCAAGCTCGATCCGGTCATCGGGCGCGACGACGAGATTCGCCGGGTGATCCAGGTGCTGTCGCGTCGAACGAAGAACAATCCGGTGCTCATCGGTGAGCCCGGGGTCGGCAAGACCGCGGTCGTCGAAGGGCTCGCGCAGCGCATCGTGCGCCAGGACGTCCCCGAAGGTCTCAAGAACAAGCGGATTGTCGCGCTCGATATGGGGGCGCTGGTCGCGGGCGCGAAGTATCGCGGCGAATTCGAAGAGCGGCTCAAGGCGGTGCTGAAGGAGGTCGCGGATTCGGCCGGGCAGGTCATCCTGTTCATCGACGAGCTGCACACCGTGGTCGGCGCCGGCGCGGCCGAAGGGTCGATGGATGCGTCGAACATGCTCAAGCCGATGCTGGCGCGCGGCGAGCTGCACACGGTCGGCGCGACCACGCTCGACGAATACCGCAAATACATCGAGAAGGATGCCGCGCTCGAGCGGCGGTTCCAGCCGGTCATGATCGGCGAGCCGACGGTCGAGGACACGATCAGCATCCTGCGCGGGCTCCGCGAGCGCTACGAGATTCACCACGGTGTCAAGTTCAAGGACTCGGCGCTGGTCGCCGCGGCGGTGCTGTCGCACCGCTACATCGCCGACCGCTTCCTGCCGGACAAGGCAATCGATCTGATCGACGAAGCGGCATCGCGGCTGCGCATGGAGATCGACTCGATGCCGGCGGAGCTCGACGAAGTGGCCCGCCGCATCATGCAGCTCGAGATCGAGCGCGAAGCGCTGCGCAAGGAGAAGGACAAGGCGTCGCAGGAGCGGCTGCACAAGCTGGAAAAGGAGCTCGCCGACCTGAAGGAAGAGAAGAACCGGCTCTCCGCGCACTGGCAGCAGGAGAAGGACACGATTCAGAAAGGACGCAAGCTGAAAGAGGAGCTGGAACAGGTCCGTCTCGAGATGCAGCGCGCCCAGCAGGCGGGCGACTATGCGAAGGCGTCGGAGCTGCAGTACGGCCGGCTGCCGGAGCTCGAACGGGGTATCCGCGACGAAGAAGCACGGCTGGCGGAGCTGCAGAAAGGCCAGCGCATGCTCAAGGAAGAAGTCGACGAGGAGGACATCGCGGAAGTCGTCAGCCGCTGGACCCACGTCCCGGTCAGCCGGCTGATGGAAGGTGAAATTCAGAAGCTGCTGCGGATGGAAGACCGGCTGCACGAACGCGTGGTCGGACAGGATGAAGCGATTACCGCCGTGGCGAACGCCATGCGGCGCGCGCGTGCGGGCCTGCAGGATCCCAATCGTCCGCTCGGCAGCTTCATCTTCCTCGGGCCCACCGGCGTCGGCAAGACGGAGCTCGCCCGCGCGCTCGCCGAATTCCTCTTCGACGACGAACAGGCGATGATTCGCATCGACATGTCGGAGTACCAGGAGAAGCACACCGTGTCGCGGTTGATCGGCGCGCCTCCCGGATATGTCGGATACGAGGAGGCGGGTCAGCTCACCGAAGCGGTGCGCCGGCGTCCCTACTCCGTCGTCCTCTTCGACGAGATCGAGAAGGCGCATCCGGAAGTGCTCAACGTGATGCTGCAGCTGCTCGACGACGGGCGGTTGACCGACGGAAAGGGACGAACGGTCGACTTCAAGAACACTGTCGTCATCATGACGTCGAATATCGGCAGCCACTTCATCGCCGAGACGGCGGCGCGCCTGACGCTCGACTCGGCGCACGGCGCCGCGCTCGATGAAGGCGTGAAGCGCCAGGTCACGGACGCGCTGCGCGGCCACTTCCGCCCGGAGTTCCTGAATCGCGTCGACGAGATCATCATTTTCCACGCGCTCGCGCCGAGGGAAATGCGGCAGATCATCGACATCCAGCTGCGCGGCCTGATGAAGCGGCTCGAGGATCGCAAAATCCGCGTCGAGCTGACCGATCGCGCCAAGGATCTCCTGATTGCGGAGGGCTACGATCCCACCTATGGCGCGCGGCCGTTGAAGCGCGTCATCCAGCGGCGGGTGCTCGACCCGCTGGCGATGCGCGTGCTGCAGGGAGAGTTCCGCGAAGGAACGCGCGTGCGGATCGACGCGCCGAAGGGCGAGCTCGAATTCACGCGCGCCGGCGAACCCGTTCACGCGTAAGATCGGGACATGGCGGACGAAATCCCGGCACGTCCCCCGACGCGCGGGCGGCGCGCATCGGATCGCCGGCTCACGCCGCGGGGCGGGCCGTTCGCCGCGGTGTGGTACGTCCTCGCGCTCTTCCTGCTGCTGGGCCTTGGTCAGTTCACGTATTTCGCCGTGCAGGGGGGCCAGACCCTCTCGTACAGCGACTTCAAGCAGAGGCTGCGCGAAGGGCGGATTCAGGACATTCTCGTCGGCGAGGATCGCGTTCGCGGCAAGCTGCGCGACGACAAAGGGGAGACCCATCCCTTCACCGCGGTCCGTATCGACGATCCCAAGCTCATCGAGGAACTCGACAAGGCGCGCGTCAAGTACACCGGCGAGCCGGCCAACCGCTGGCTGACCGAAGTGATCGGGTGGATCATCCCGCTCATCTTTCTCGTCGCGCTGTGGAGCTTCTTCTTCCGCCGGATGGGCGGCGCGGAAGGGGGCGTCATGTCGTTCGCGCGCAGCCGCGCGAAGATCTATGCCGATGACGACGTGAAGGTGCGGTTCGGCGACGTGGCGGGGGTCGACGAGGCGGAGGACGAGCTGCGCGAGATCGTCGAGTTCCTGAAGAACCCGAAGAAGTACACCAGCATCGGCGGCCGCATTCCCAAAGGGGTCCTGCTCGTTGGTCCGCCGGGCACCGGCAAGACGCTCCTCGCGCGCGCGGTCGCGGGCGAAGCCAAGGTGCCGTTCTTCAGCCTGAGCGGTTCCGAGTTCGTCGAGATGTTCGTCGGCGTCGGCGCCGCGCGGGTCCGCGATCTGTTCGCGCAGGCCGAGATCAAGGCGCCCTGCATCGTGTTCATCGACGAGCTGGACGCGCTGGGAAAAGTCCGCATTCAGACCCCCATGGGCAGCCACGAAGAGCGCGAGCAGACGTTAAATCAGCTTCTCGCCGAGATGGACGGCTTCGACGCGCGCAAAGGCGTCATCATCATGGGCGCGACCAACCGTCCGGAGGTCCTCGATCCGGCGCTCCTTCGCCCCGGACGGTTCGATCGGCAAGTGCTCGTGGACAAACCCGACGTCCGCGGCCGCGAAGAGATCCTGCGGATCCACGTCAAGATGGTGAAGCTGGCCGATGGCGTCGATCTTCGGGTGATTGCGGCGCGCACCGCGGGCTTCGCCGGCGCCGATCTGGCCAACCTCGTCAACGAAGGAGCGCTGCTCGCCGCCCGCAAGGACAAGACGGCGGTCGAGATGAAGGATTTCGAGGAAGCGATCGATCGCCTGATCGCCGGACTCGAGAAGAAGCGCGTGATGAGCGACAAGGAGCGGCGCATCGTCGCCTACCACGAATCGGGGCATGCGATCGTGGCGACGGTGTTGCCGGGGCTCGATCCGGTGCACAAAATCTCGATTGTTCAGCGCGGATTCGGGGCGCTCGGGTACACGATGCAGCTGCCGCTGGAAGATCGCTACCTCTTGACGCGGGAGGATTTGCTGAGCCAGCTGGCCGTACTCCTGGGCGGCCGCAGCGCCGAAGAGATCGCCTTCGGGAGGGTGTCGACCGGGGCGCAAAACGACCTGCAGCGCGCCACCGATATCGCGCGTGCGATGGTTACCGAGTACGGGATGAGCGATCTGCTCGGCGCCGTCAGCTACAACGGACACCAGCGGCCGATGTTCCTCGAAAACGCATTCGGTCAGGAGCGCGGAAACTACTCGGAGGAAACCGCGCTCAAGATCGACGCGGAAGTGAAACGCATTCTCTCCGAGGCGCACGAGACCGCGCGCCGCGTGCTCCGCGAGCGGCGCACGACGCTCGATGCGCTCTCGGAACGGTTGCTCGAAAAGGAAGTGATCGAAGCGGAAGAACTGAAGGCGATTATGGGTCCCGTTCCCCCTCGCGATCCCGAGGGGACCGTCCCCGTGCCGATTCCCGACCCTGGCATTACCGCGTAAGCCGCTTCCCAACCGGTCTCGAACGACGGTCAGCGACCTCGCGACTCGCCCTATCACCCGTGACGCGAAGAAATAGGTTCTAATGGACGGACGTGAGCATCGGGCCGAACGCCGCAGAGCTATTCACTCCGGATCAGCTTGAAGCCCACGCCGCACGGATCGCCGGGACGCACACGCTCGCCTCGCGTCCACGGCGGGGCCGGCCACTCCTGCCGCGGCTCGACGAGAGCGCCGACCGGCTCGACCACATCTATCGGTCCCTTTCTGCCGCGGCCCGAGCGGATGCACAGAATGTCGGGTCGGAAGACTGGCTTCGTGACAACTACCACGTCGTCCAGGATCAGATCAGGGATATCCGCCAGCACCTGCCGCGCCGCTACTACGTCGAGCTCCCGAAACTCGCCGACGGGCCGCTCGAGGGCTTCCCGCGCATCTACCTGCTCGCGCGCGAGCTGATCACCCATACCGCGGGACGCATCGACCTCGAGACGGTGACCGAGTTTGCGCGGGCCTACCAGCGCGGTTCGGAACTGTCGATCGGCGAAACGTGGGCGATTCCGATCATGCTCCGGCTCGCGCTGGTCGAAGAGCTCCATCGTCTGGCGGAGGGGGTGCTCGACGCGCGGCGCAACCGCGACAAAGCGCGGCGCTGGCATGACGAATTGACCGCGGCGCCGCAGTTCACCGAGCGGCTGCTGGAGCGCGTCCTCGAGGACGGACGGGAGGAGGACGGCCGGCTGTCTGCCGCGTTTGTCGTCGAGTTGCTGCAGTGGCTCCGCGATCAGCCGTATACCAGCGCGCCCGCCTGGCAGGCGCTGCATCGCGCGCTGGAGGCGCAGGACGATTCGGCCGACGAGATGCTGCGCCGCGAACACCAGCGGGAAGCCGCCGATCAGCTCGCGATCGGGAACGTGATCAGCAGCATGCGGCTGGTGTCGTCGATCGACTGGACGCTCTTCTTCGAGGGCGTCAGCCTCGTCGAGGCGGTGCTCCGCGGCGATCCGTCGCGAACCTATGCGCTGATGGATTTCCCGACGCGCGACCGGTACCGGCACGCCGTCGAAGCGCTGGCCAAAAGGGCGCGTCAGGCCGAAACCGCCGTCGCGCGCCAGGCCGTCGAGATGGCGGACGCCGCGCGGCGCGAGGACCCGTCGCACGACCGGCGGCATCATGTCGGCTACTACCTCATCTCGCGTGGCCGGTTTCTGCTCGAGCGGGCGATTGGCTACTCACCCACTCTCCGCGAGCGTTTCGCGCGTTTCGCGTTCGCACACCCGGCGCTTGGCTACCTCGGGCTGAATGCCGTCGGGACGGCATTCGGCGTCTGGAGTTTCATCGAGTACGCGAAGCGGCACGGTGCCAGTGCCGGCGAGCTGTGGCTGGTCGCGCTCGTCGTGCTGCTCCCGATCACGGAGCTGATGATCAGCGTCGTGAACCTGATCCTGACATCGCAGATTCCGCCGCGGGCGCTGCCCAAGCTCGCGTTGCGCGACGGCATTCCCGCGCCGGATCGCACGATGGTGGCGGTGCCGGTCATCATCGACTCCATCTCGCGCGTGGACGCCCTGATCGACGACCTGGAGGTGCGGTTCCTCGGCAATCGCGATGCGCACCTGCACTTCGCGCTGCTCTCGGATTTCGCCGATGCCAACGAGCGGGTGCGGCCAGGCGACGAAGCGCTGGTCGAGCACGCGCGTGCCCGGATCGACGCGCTGAACCAGCAGTACGGGGCGGGGCGTTTCTTCTTCCTCCACCGCGAGCGGCGGTGGAACGAAGCGGAGGGGCGCTGGATGGGATGGGAGCGCAAGCGCGGCAAGCTGGCCGAGTTCAATCGGCTGCTCCGCGGCGCGACCGACACGAGTTTCGTCGTGATTCACGGCGATTCCGCGATTTTTCCCGGCGTACGCTTCGTGATCACGCTCGATTCCGACACGCAACTGCCGATGGAAGTGGGACGGCGGCTCGTCGGTACGCTCGCGCACCCGCTGAACGCGCCGCGGTTCGATCCGGCCGTCGGCCGCGTCACGGAAGGGTACGGCGTCCTCCAACCGCGCGTCGCCGTCAATCTGGTCAGCGCGAATCGCTCCGGCTTCGCGCGGGTGTTCTCGGGTCACGTCGGCGTCGATCCCTACACGACGGCCGTGTCCGACGTCTATCAAGACCTTTTCCACGAGGGCAGCTTCGTCGGCAAGGGCATCTATCACGTCGATGCCTTCGAGGCGTCGCTGCACGATCGGGTGCCTGAAAACGCGCTCCTGAGCCACGACCTCTTCGAAGGCTCCTACGCGCGGGCCGGGCTGTGCACCGACGTCCACCTGGTAGACGATTACCCCTCGCACTACCTGGCATTCGCCGCACGTCAGCATCGGTGGGTGCGCGGCGACTGGCAAATCGTGCGCTGGTTGTGGCGAACGGTTCCCGATGCCAGCGGACGGACGGTGCGCAACACGCTGCCGCTCCTCGCCCGCTGGAAAATCCTGGACAACCTGCGGCGCAGCCTCATTCCACCCGCGCTCATCGTCCTGCTCCTGACCGGCTGGACCATCCTTCCCGGATCGGCGCTTCTCTGGACGGTGCTCGCGGTTCTCGTGCTCGGGTTCCCGGCTTACGTGCAGGTGGCACGCTCGCTCTCGAGCCGCATCCGCGGCGTCCCCATCTGGCAGCACATCCTCGCCGAGCACGAGTACGTGGTCACGAGCGCGCGGCAGTCGCTGTTGTCCGCGACGTTTCTCGCGCATCAGGCGTGGCTGATGACCGACGCGATCGCGCGTACGGTCTTCCGGCTGCTCGTCACCCGGCGCCATCTGCTCGAGTGGATTTCCGCCGACCGCCTGGCCGGCGTCGAGCGGAACCTGGCCACGGTTTTGGCGTCGATGTGGGCAGCGCCAGTCATTGCGGTCAGCGCGTTCGCGCTCACTGCCGCGATTGCGCCCGCGCGCCTGATGATCGCGCTACTGATGATTGCGCTGTGGCTGGTCTCACCGGTAATCGCAAATCGCACCGGGCAAGTCACCGTCTGGGGCCCAGGGCCGGTGACCGACGACGACCGCACCTCGCTACGAAAAGTTGCGCGCAAGACCTGGCGGTATTTCGAGGATCTGCTCGGACCGGCAGACCACTGGCTGATTCCGGACAACTATCAGGACGATCGCGAGGACGTCATCGCGCACCGGACGTCGCCCACGAACATCGGGCTACAACTGCTCGCGACGATGGCCGCCTACGATCTCGGATACATCAGCGCGGCCGTCGTGATCGAGCGGCTCGAGCCGACCTTCGCCACCCTGTTGCAGCTTCCCCGCTATCGTGGCCACTTCTACAACTGGTACGAGACCCGAACGCTGACGCCGCTCGCACCGTCCTACGTGTCGACCGTCGACAGTGGCAATCTGGCGGGCTATCTGGTCACGCTCAAGAACGCCCTGGCGGAGATGGCGGAGTCGGATCCGCTCATCGACGGCCGCGCGCTGTCGGGGATCGCGGATGCGGTACTGCTATGTGAGGACTGTCTTCCGTCGTCGTTTCGCGGCATCAGTCCCGCCGCGGCACGCAGTCTGCGGCGGGAGCTCACCCAGTTGCAGCACGCGCTCGCGGAGCGCCCCGAGTCACTGGAACGATGGGGCGACCTGCTCATGCGGATCGGCGATCAGCTGTCATCGATCGGCGTGTTGCTGCACGAGATTGAGGATGCTGCCGGCGTTGACACAGCGCCGCAAATGTCGGAGGCCGCGTTCTGGCTCGATCGCGCGAACACCGCCCTCGCCCAGCGGAACGCGGATCTCGAGCGGCCGGCAGCCGACCTGGCGGACCTGAAAGACCGCGCGGCTCGGCTCGGCGACCTTGCCGACGACCTGGTCGAAGAGATGGAGTTCCGCTTCCTGTTCGACGAGCAGCGCCAGCTCTTCTCGATCGGCTACAGCGTGACGGACGGACGGCTCGATCGCTCGTACTACGACACGCTCGCATCAGAGGCGCGGCTCGCCAGCTTCGTCGCCATCGCGACCGGCCAGGTTTCTCCCGAGCATTGGTTCAAGCTGGGCCGCGCCCTCACGCCAAGCGGCCGCGCGCGCGCACTTCTTTCCTGGAGTGCGTCGATGTTCGAGTACTTCATGCCGCTGATCGTGATGCGCGCCTACCCCGGCACGCTCCTCGACGAGACCTACCGCGCGGTACTCGAGCGCCAGATGCAGTACGGCGCGCAGCGGCGGGTGCCGTGGGGGATCTCGGAGTCCGCGTACAACGCCCAGGATCTGGAGCGCAACTACCAGTATCGTGCGTTCGGCGTGCCTGGCCTCGGCCTGAAGCGCGGGCTCGGAGACGATCTCGTCTCCGCACCCTACGCGAGCGCGCTGGCCGCGCCGCTGACGCCGGCCGCCGTCGTGCGCAATTTCGAACGGCTCGCCCGGCTTGGAATGTCGGGCGCCTATGGCCTCTACGAATCGATCGATTTCACGCCGGAGCGTATCCCGGAAGGCGCGAACGGCGGCGTCGTAGTGCGAACGTTCATGGCGCACCACGTGGGGATGACCCTGGTCTCGATCGACAACGCGTTACACGACTACCCGATGCAGCGTCATTTCCATGCCGAGCCTCGGGTCCAGGCGGCAGACCTGCTGCTGCAGGAACGCATTCCCCATCAGGTCCCTCTCAAAACCGCTCCCGTGGACGTCGCCGAGCACGTGCCGTCCGCCCGCGCTGCGGTCAGTACCTCGGTACGCCGGTACGCCACGCCTCACACCCTCAGTCCCCGGCCGCATCTGCTCTCGAACGGGTCCTACGTGGTCATGGTGACCAACGCCGGCGGCGGTTACAGCAGGCGGCAGGGGATGGCGATGACCCGCTGGCGGGAAGACGTCACGATGGACGCCTGGGGAAGTTTCTGCTACATCCGCGATCTCGACAGCGGCCAGCTCTGGTCCACCACGCATCAACCAACGGCGCACGAGGCGGACGAGCACGAAGCGGTGTTCGCGCCGGACCGCGCCGTCTTCCGCCGGCTCGATGCCGGGATCGAGACCCGCACCGAGATCGTGGTCTCTCCAGAGGACGATGCGGAGCTGCGGCGCGTCTCGTTGACCAACCATGGATCGAAGCCGCGCCGGCTGGACTTGACCAGCTACGCAGAGGTGGTGCTTGCCCCGGCGGACGCCGACCTCGCGCATCCGGCGTTCAGCAACCTGTTCGTCGAAACGTTCAGCATCCCGGAGCGCGACGCGTTGCTGTGTGTCCGGCGCCCGCGATCCGGAAACGACCGCAGGTTTCTCGTGCACGTGCTGAGTGGACGCGCGCGCGGCGGACTGGCGGCACAGTTCGAAACGGATCGGGCGCGGTTCATCGGCCGCGGTGGCGCGCTCGACCGTCCGCTGGCGTTGACCACGGGCGCTCCGCTGTCCAATACCACCGGACCGGTGCTCGATCCGATCGTCAGCCTTCGCACCGCCGTCCGGCTGGCGCCTGGTGCCACCGCGCGCCTCACTTTCACTACGGCCTACGCGGAAAGTGACGAGGGGGCGCGCCTGCTGGTCGAGAAATACCACGACCGTCGCGCGGTTGCGCGCGCGATCGCTCTCGCGAGCACGCACAGCCAGATCGAGCTCAGACACCTTGGCCTCACCAGCGAGGACACGATCGAGTTCCAGCGGCTCGGCGGACGACTGATCTCCGGCGACGCGCGGCTGCGCGCCGCCGAAGCCATCGAACAGAATGGCGCCGGCCAGCGTGACCTCTGGAAGTACGGCATCTCCGGCGATCTTCCCATCCTTCTGGTCCGTGTGACGGAGGTCGGCGGCGTGCCGCTCGTCGCGGAGCTGTTGAAGGCGCACGAATATCTGCGCGGCAAGGGACTGTTGTTCGATCTGGTCATCCTCAACGAACACCCGACCGGTTACCTGCAGCCGCTGCAGGACGAGCTGCTCCGGCTAATCGAGGGCGGGCCTGAGCAGGCGTGGCTGGACAAGGCTGGCGGCGTTTTCCCCCGCCGCGCTGACCTGCTTCCACCCGACGATCAACTCCTGCTCAGGGCGGCGGCGCGCGTCGTCATGGACGCCGCCGACGGGGACCTGTCGAGTCAACTCAGCCGCCAGCAGCTGCCGTTCGTGCCGGGACCGACGCGGTCCAGCATCTCGGACCCCGACGCTCCCGTCGCGGTGCCTACTCCGTCGCCGCCGCCGACAATGCCGGAGCTCGAGATGTTCAACGGCGTCGGTGGTTTTGCGGACGACGGACGCGAGTTCGTCATACGCGTCGGCGCCAACGGTGCCGGCCTTCCTCCGGTTCCCTGGACGAACGTCGTCGCACAGGAGCGTTTCGGCTTCGCCTGCACCGAGTGCGGTCCGGGATATACATGGTCGGGTAACAGCCACGAGAACCGCCTCACGCCGTGGAACAACGACCCGGTCGGCGATCCGCCTGGCGAAGCGGTGTTCATCCGCGACGAAGCAAGCGGCGCGTTCTGGTCCGCGACGCCGCTGCCGGCGGGGGGCGGGCAGCCGTACGTCGTGCGGCATGGGCACGGCTTCACGGCCTACGAGCACTCCCGTGACGGCATTGCCTCCGCGCTGACGCTTTTCGTGCCGCGCGAGGATCCGGTGAAGATCTTTCGCCTGTCGCTGAAGAACACCTCGGCGGCGCGACGGCGACTGTCGATCACCTTCTATGCCGACTGGGTGCTCGGGGAGAATCGCACGCGGACGTCGATCCACGTGCTCACCGGGACCGAGCCGGAAACTGGCGCGGTGATCGCACGAAATCACTTCCGGCAGGAGTTTCGCGAGCGGGTCGCGTTCCTCGATCTCTGGCCCGGCGCGGCCCGAAGCGTTACGGGCGATCGCAGCGAGTTCATCGGACGAAACGGCAGGCTGCGCCGTCCGGCCGCGATGGGCCGCGACGAGCTGTCGAACCGGGTCGGAGCCGCCTACGATCCGTGCGGCGCCATTCGCATCGTGATCAATCTCGATCCCGCCGCGGAGCGGGTCGTCACCGGTCTGCTCGGAGACGCCGCGAACCTCGACGAGGTACGGACGCTCGTCGAGCGCTACCGTGATCCCGCTGCGACGGACCAGGCGCTCCACGAGGTTCGTCGTTTCTGGCGGGAGATCCTCGGCACCGTCACCGTACGGACGCCGGATCGAGCCATCGACGTCCTCCTGAACGGGTGGCTCCTGTATCAGACACTCGCGTGCCGGGTGTGGGGACGCTCGGCGTTCTACCAATCGAGCGGCGCGTTCGGATTCCGCGACCAGCTGCAGGACACGCTCGCGCTGATTGCGTCCGTCCCGGCGATCCCGCGTCGTCAGCTGCTGCGGGCCGCCGCGCGCCAGTTCGTCGAAGGTGATGTGCAGCACTGGTGGCACGAGCCGGCCGGACAGGGTGTTCGCACGCGATTCTCGGACGACCGCTTGTGGCTGCCTTACGCCGCGCTCCACTACGTCGGAGCGACGGGTGACGCCGGCGTGCTCGACGAGAACGTTCCCTTCCTGTCGGCCCGGGTGCTGAACCCGGGAGAACATGAAGCGTACGAGGTCCCTGGCATCGCCCGCGAATCCGCGTCGGTGTACGAGCACTGCGTCCGGGCGATCGACGTCAGTCTCGGTACGGGTGCTCACGGATTGCCGTTGATGGGCACCGGCGACTGGAACGACGGCATGAACCTCGTCGGTGCCGACGGGCGCGGCGAGAGCGTGTGGCTCGGGTGGTTCCTGGTGTCGATCCTCCGGCCGTTTGCGGACCTTGCGGAGACCCGCGGTGATGCCGCGCGGGCGGCGAGTTACCGCGAGCACGCGACGGCGGTGGCCTCGGCGATCGAACAGGCGTGGGACGGCGAGTGGTATCGCCGCGCCTACTTCGACGACGGCACGCCGCTCGGATCCAGGGAAAACACGGAGTGCCGCATCGACGCGATCGCGCAGTCCTGGTCCGTCATCTCCGGCGTCGGCGACCCGGATCGCGCCCGGAGCGCCATGGCCGCTGTCGAGCAGCATCTCGTCCGTGCCGGCGACCGCGTCGTTCTCCTGCTCACACCGCCATTCGACAAAATGGAGCCGAGTCCCGGATACATCCGCGGGTATCTGCCTGGCGTCCGTGAGAACGGCGGTCAATACACGCACGCCGCAATCTGGAACGTGCTCGCCTTCGCCCGACTCGGCGACGGCGATCGCGCGACGTCGCTGTTCGCGCTCCTCAATCCGGTGAATCACAGCCGCACGCCGGAGGCTGTCGCGCGGTATTGTGCCGAGCCGTACGTGGTCGCCGCGGATGTCTATTCCGTCAACCCGCACACCGGCCGCGGCGGCTGGACGTGGTACACGGGGTCTGCCGGCTGGATGTATCGAGTGGGGATCGAAGCAATTCTCGGCATCACGCTGCGCGACGGTGCGCTGCGGATCGATCCATGTATTCCGAAAGCGTGGCCCGGGTTCGAGGCCGTCGTAAAACGCGGCCACGCGTCCTACCACATCGTGGTCACCAATCCCGCGGGTGTGAGCAGGGGTGTGTCACGGATGGAAGTGGACGGCGTCGATGTCACCGGCAAGAACGTGCCGATCGCAACTGATGGCTCGGACCACGTCGTGCGCGTCGTTCTGGGATAACCTGAACCGTGTAGAGCCCGAACCCTGCAGAACCTTGCTTCAGCCCATTTTCTGCATCGAGGAGAGGAAGTCCTGATTCGACTTGGTCTTCCCCATCTTGTCGAGCAGGAGTTCCATCGCCTCGACCGCCGATAACGGGTTGAGCACCTTGCGGAGCACCCACACGCGGTTCAGATCCTCCCGCGGAAGCAGGAGCTCCTCCTTACGCGTGCCGCTCTTCTGCATGTCGATCGACGGGAACACGCGCTTGTCGGTGAGCTTCCGATCGAGGTGGATTTCCATGTTGCCGGTGCCCTTGAACTCTTCGAAGATCACGTCGTCCATGCGCGACCCGGTGTCGATCAGCGCGGTGGCGATGATCGTGAGCGAGCCTCCCTCCTCGATGTTGCGCGCGGCGCCGAAGAAGCGCTTGGGCTTCTGGAGCGCGTTCGAGTCGAGACCGCCCGACAGGACCTTCCCCGACGGCGGGATGACCGAGTTGTAGGCGCGGGCGAGCCGTGTGATCGAATCGAGCAGGATCAGGACGTCCTTCTTGTGCTCGACGAGACGCTTGGCTTTCTCGATCACCATCTCGGCGACCTGCACGTGGCGCTGCGCCGGCTCGTCGAAGGTCGACGAGATGACCTCGCCGTTGACCGAGCGCTGCATGTCGGTGACTTCTTCGGGGCGCTCGTCGATGAGGAGCACGATGAGAAACACTTCGGGATGGTTCTTGGCGACCGACTGCGCGATGCTCTGGAGCAGCATGGTCTTGCCGGTGCGGGGCGGCGCGACGATCAGCCCGCGCTGGCCTTTGCCGATCGGCGCCATCAGGTCCATGACGCGGCCCGAGAGCTGGTCGGATGTCGTTTCGAGGATGAACCGCTCCTGCGGGTAAAGCGGCGTCAGGTTCTCGAAGAACAGCTTGTCGCGCGCCTGCTCCGGCGATTCGAAATTGACGGCTTCGACCTTGATGAGCGCGAAGTAACGTTCCCCTTCCTTTGGCGGCCGGATTTGACCCGACACGGTGTCGCCGGTCTGGAGGTCGAACTTGCGAATCTGCGACGGTGACACGTAGATGTCATCCGGGCCCGGGAGGTAGTTGTAGTCAGGCGCCCGCAGGAACCCGAATCCGTCGGGCAGCACCTCGAGGACGCCCTCCGAGAAAATGAAGCCGCTCTGCTCGGTCTGCGCTTTGAGGATCTGGAAGATCAGTTCCTGCTTGCGCATCCCGGTGGCGCCGGCGACGTTGAGGTCCTTGGCGATCTGGGTGAGCTGCTGGATGCTCTTGTCCTTCAGATCGTTGATGTTGAGGCCGCGCCCGCGGCGCCCCTCTTCCCCACCGCGTTGCTGCGGCGGCGGCGGCTGCGCCGGCGCCTGGGCGGCAGGCTGTGCCTGCGGTGCCTGCGGTGCGGGAGCGGCGGTTTCCTGGGGAGCCTGTTCGCCGTTTGGCTGGTCGGCGGTGGCGACTTGATCTGCGGGCTGACGCCCGGGCGTGCGTTTGTTCGGCATGAGACTACTGGCGCTGTCTGTCGATTTGAGAAAGTTACGGTTTGTGTTAGTGCTTGACTACTGCTCGGAGCGGAGCGGAGTGCGCGTTGCGAAAGGCTCCGCGGCTACGGCGGATTATGCGGAAGTGTTGTGCTCGGTCGAGTATAGGCGGCGGGTTGGGGCATGTCAACCCGCGCCGAGAGAATCCTCCCTCAGGCGTAGGGAGACTCCCCGATCGCGATGATGCTGCAGGCCTGTATCGTCTTGAGCCCCAGTTCTCGTGCGCGGGCGACGACTTCGGGCCCGTCGGCTCCCGGATTGAGCCAGACCTCCGGGACGCCTTTCTGCGCGAGCTGCTCCATCACCCGCACCCCATACCGCGGCGGGACGTAGACCGTGGCCATGTCGATCGGCCCTGGCACTTCGAGCACCGACGGATATGTCTTGTGGCCTTCGACCTCGGCCTCGTTCGGGTTGATCGCGACGACGGAGAACCCCTGCCGCTCGAATGCTCGCAACGCGCGGTTGCCGAATTTCATTCTGTTGCTGGATGCGCCGATCACCGCGACGATCTTCGACATGCGTCGATTGTATATGGACCCGTAGGCCGGCCTTTTACGGCCGGCAAGGCGGGGCATGAAGCCCGGCCCTACTTGTAGAAGCCCGTCACTTGTAGGACGGCCCTTTATGGGCCGGCAACGCGCGGCATGAAGCCCCGCCACTTGTAGCCGGCCCTTTGACGGGCCGGCAAGGCGGGGCATGAAGCCCCGCCACTTGCAGGCCGGCCCTTTACGGGCCGGCAACGCGCGGCATGAAAGCCCCGCCCCTTGTAGGCCGGCCCTTTACGGGCCGGCAAGGCGGGGCATGAAGCCCCGCCCTGCATTCAGTCGTACAATCGATCGCATGGCCACGCTGGCCGATGTTCTCGAGGCACGAACGGCTGAGGCCGCGCCGGAGCTCATCGAGCACATCTCCAAGGATCGCATCCGCTGTTACGCGTGCGGACACGAGTGCCCGATTCCCGACGGCGCTGTCGGCGTGTGCAAGGTGCGCTTCAACCGCGGCGGGCACCTGCGCGTGCCGTGGGGTTATGTTGGCGGCATCCAGTGCGACCCGATCGAGAAGAAGCCTTTCTTCCACGCGCATCCCGGGGCGCTCGCGTTCAGCTTCGGCATGCTCGGATGCGATCTCCACTGCTCCTATTGCCAGAACTGGGTGACATCGCAGGCCTTGCGCGATCCGCAGGCGATCGCGCCACCCATCGACGCCTCGCCGGACGCGCTCGTGCGGGAAGCCGTTCGATTGGGCGGACAGATTGTCGTCAGCACCTACAACGAACCGCTCATCACCAGTGAGTGGGCGGTCGCGATCTTCGAGCAGGCGCGCGCCGCGGGACTGATGACCGCGTACGTCTCGAACGGCAACGGCACCTCGCGCGTCCTCGAATACATCCGGCCATGGGTCGATCTCTACAAGGTCGACCTCAAGAGCTTCGACGACCGCCACTACCGCCAGCTCGGGGGTCGCATCGAGCCGATTCTCTACACCATTCGGGCGCTGCACGAGATGGGGATCTGGCTCGAAATCGTGACGCTGCTGATCCCGGGCTTCAACGACTCGGAGGACGAACTCGAGCGGCTGACGACATTCATCGCGAGCGTCTCCCCAGACATTCCGTGGCACGTGACCGCGTTTCACAAGGACTACCGCATGAACGATCCGGAGAACACGACGCCGGAGATGCTCATCGCGGCAGCCGAGCGGGGCCGCCGCAACGGGTTGCGGTACGTGTATGCCGGGAATCTGCCGGGACGGGTGGGCGATCTGGAACACACGCGGTGTCACAACTGCCGCGCGATGCTGGTGGAGCGCTACGGCTACTACATCCAGCGGTACCGGCTTACCGAGAACGGGACGTGCCCTGATTGCGGCACAGCGATTCCGGGGCGATGGGGCAAGCGATTCGCCGGGCAGATCGCATCGACGCCGTTCCTGCCGGGCAGCCGCAGGCTGCGCTTGATCTGAAGCTGTCAGCTATCAGCCTTCAGCTTTGAGCCAGCTGTCAGCTCGCTGATAGCTGACAGCTGAGAACCGTTAGTGCGCTTTTTCAAGCGCCGCATCGATCGCGGTCTTGAACTCCGCGTACGGCTTCGCGCCGTAGACGGACCCGATGACCTTCATCGGCGAACCCGGAGGCGGCGTCAGGCCGATCAGCACGAGCGGCGTTCCACCGACGCCGAGCTGCTGCACGCGCGCGATGCTGGCGCGGATGTCGGCGGCATGGGCGCCGCCGTTGCCATTGTTCAGACACGCCTCGAACTTCTTCATGTCGAGACCGAGCATGTTCGCCTGGGTGATGAGCTGCGACGCTTCGCGCGCGGGCGAATTGGTGAACAGCAGGTCGTGCATCTGCCAGTACTTGCCCTGGTCGCCGGCGCACGCGGCCGCCTCGTGCGACTTGAACGCATCCGGATGCAGCTGCGCGATCGGGTAGTCGACGAACACGTATTGCGCCTTGCCCGTGTTCACGTACTCCGCCAGCAGCTGCGGCAGCGTCTGCAGCACCTGCCGCCGGCAGAACGGACAGTGGTAATCCGACACTTCGACGAGCGTGACCTTTGCTGTGGTGTTCCCCTTGGTCGGCTGGCCCGCGATCGCGATCTGCTTGTTCAGGAATTGATCCCCCTCGGGCTGGGCCTGCGCGCGCTGGCCGAGAAGAATCCCCTTGATTATGTCGAGATCGTGCTGTATCTGCGCCTGCTGCGCCTTGAGCGACTGAACTTCGCGTTTGAGCGCGGCCAGCTCGTCGCTCTGCGTCTGCGGCGGCGACAGCGACAGCAGTGCCAGGAGGGTGATGCTGGACAGTTTAAGGACCATCGGACGCAACATTGTACCAGTTACGGGAACATCTTGCCGGGATTCAGGATGCCAAGCGGATCGAAGGCCTTCTTCACCCGCTTCATCAGCGCGATCTCGTCGTCCGAGAGTTCGAGCGGGAGGAAGCGCGCCTTGGCGAACCCGATACCGTGCTCGCCACTGATCGAACCTTCGAGCGCGACCACGCCGGCGAACAGCACCTCCTCGGCTTCGTGCGCCCGGACGATTGCCTCGCGGTCGTCCTTGTCCACCATGATGTTCACGTGGATGTTCCCGTCGCCGGCGTGGCCGAAGCACGGGATCCGCAGGTGGAACCTGTCGCGAATCTCCCGCACCAGCGCGAAGAGCTCCGGAATCCGTCCTTTCGGGACCACCACGTCGTGGTTGAGTTTGAGTGAGGCAATCGTCTTCAGCGACAGCGAAAGCTCGCGCCGGACGCGCCACAGTTCGTCCCGCTCCTTCTCGCTGTGCGCGCGGAGGACCTCGGTGGCCCCGGCGGCGCGGCACGCGTCCTCGACACGTCCGGCTTCCTCTTCGATCGCCTGCTCGATGCCGTCGACCTCGAGCAGGAGCAACGCCGCCGTACCTTCGGGTGCCAGCGATTGCACCCCGAGGTTTCGCGCGACGGCGTCGAGCGAATCGCCATCGATCAGTTCGAGCGCTGCGGGCACGACCCGCGCGCGGATGATGTTGACGACCGCGGCGGCGGACGATTCGACATCGGGGAAGGTCGCGCGAAGCGTGATTTGCCGTGGGGGTTTCGGGATGAGGCGGAGGACGATCTTCGTAATGATCGCCAGCGTCCCTTCGGATCCGACGAGGAGCTGCGTCAGATCGTATCCGACGACGTTCTTGACCGCCTTGCCGCCGGTTTGAATCACCTCTCCGGTTGGCAGGACCGCTTCGAGCCCGAGCACGTAGCGTTTCGTCGTCCCGTACTTGAAAGCCCGCGGCCCGCCGGCGCACTCGGCGACGTTGCCCCCGATGACCGACTGCCGGAGCGACGCGGGATCGGGCGGATAGAACAGGCCCACCTGCTCCACCGCGTCCTGCAGATCCCCGGTCACGACGTTCGGTTCCACGACCGCGACGAGGTTCGCCTCGTCGATCTCGAGAATGCGGTGCATCCGCTCGAGCGACACGACGACCCCGCCGTGGGTCGGCACCGAACCGCCGGTGTAGCCGGTCCCGGCTCCGCGCGGGACGATGGGGAGCCGTCGTTCGGCGCAGATGCGCACCACTCCGGCGACATCTTGCGTGGTGCCGGGAAACACGACGATATCGGCGGGGGACCCGCGCTTCAGCGCGTCCGTGCCGTAGAGGGCTCTCGCGTCGGCGTCGGTCCTGACGTGCGCCGCGCCAAGCAGCGACACGAACGCGTCGACGACATCCGCGGCAATCACCCGGCGACGGCTTTGCGCCCCTCCATCGATCGCACGAACATCAGCAGTTTCTCGGTGCCGCGCTGGAGTACGTCGAGCGACGTGGCGTAGGACAGGCGCAGGAAGCCGGGCGCGTCGAAGGCCTCCCCGGGTGTGACCGCGACTCGGACTTCGTCGAGCAGCACCTGGGCGAGCTCACCCGTCGTGCGGATGCCGTCGGGCGACAGGAACTCGGAGACGTCGGGAAACAGGTAGAACGCCCCGGCCGGTTTCACCAGCCGGATACGCGGCTCGGCCGACAACCACTCGCAGGTCTGATCGCGGCGGTGGCGATACTCGTCGAGCATCTCGGTCACACATTGCTGCGGACCGTTGAGCGCGGCGGTGACCGCTTTCTGCGTGATCGAGCACACGTTGGAGGTCGAATGGCTCTGAAGGGCGTTGCACGCTCCGATCAGCGACGCCGGGCCGATCGCCCAGCCGCAGCGCCACCCGGTCATCGCGTACGCCTTCGAGGCCGATCCGCAAAGGACCGCGCGATCGCGCAAACGGTCGTGAAGAATGCGCGGCAGATTGTGCGGTGTCGGGTCGTAAATGAGCTTGTCGTAGCACAGATCCAGGAGGACCCAGATGTCGCGGCGCGCCGCCTCGTCGGCGATCGCCGTCATCGCTTCCTCGGAAATCAGCGCGCCCGTCGGGTTGCCCGGAGAATTGATGATGATGCCGCGGGTGCGCGGCGTGATCGCCGACAGAATGGGCTCGGCGCGCACCGTGAAGCCGTCTTCCGCGTGCGTGTGCACGATGACCGGCGTGGCCTCCGCGAGCTTGACCTGTTCGACGAGCGTCGGCCATCCGGGCATGTGCGTGATGACTTCGTCACCGGCCCCGAACAGGCACATCGCCGCGTTGTACAGCGCCTGTTTCCCCCCCGCGGTAATGATCGTCTCGGCCGGCGCGTACTCGACGCCGTAATCGGCGCGGTAACGTGCGACGACGGCGCGCTTCAGCTCGTCGGTCCCCGAGTTGGTCGTGTATTTCGTGAAGTTCGCGTCGATGGCCGCGTGCGCAGCCGCCGAGATATGTTTGGGCGTCGGGAAATCCGGCTCGCCGGCGCCGAAGTCGAGCACGTCGACTCCCTGCGCCTTGAGCTTCAAAGCCTCCGCCGTCACCTTCATCGTCGGAGACACGCCAATCCGCTTCGTGCGATCTGCGAGCATGTACGTCAGGCCCTCAAGGTTTCGCGCGCGAGCTTCTTCTCGCGCAACCGTTTCTCCACGCTGTCCGGCACCAGCCCGTGCACGGATCCGCCGAGCGCGACCACTTCCTTCACGAGCCGCGAGCTCACATAAGTGTAGGGTTCGGCGGGCATCATGAACACCGTTTCGACCTCGGCATTCAGCCTGCGATTCATCAGCGCCATCTGCATTTCGAACTCGAAGTCCGAGACGGCGCGCAAACCGCGGACGATGACCCCGGCGCGGCGCCGACGAGCGTAATCCACGAGCAGCCCGTCGAAGGTGTCCACTTCGACATTGGGCGCCCCGGCAAACGCCTCGCGGGCGATCTCCACCCGCTCGGGCACGGTGAAGAGCGGCGCCTTCTCGAGGTTGATCAGCACCGCGATGATGATGCGATCGAACAGGCGCGCGCCGCGGCGGATGATATCGACGTGTCCGTTGGTCAGCGGATCGAAGGAACCGGGATAGATTGCGACGACGTTATTCACTTCAATCCTTGTTGCTTGCGGCGTCGCCGCCCTTGTCGGATCCGGCTGCACCGGACCGCTGGTACAACGCCAGCGCGCTGTCGCCCGACACGATCTCGCGGGTGCGCACGAGCGGTCCGCTGGTGACCGGCGCGGCGTCGCGCTTGGCGTGCTCGAGGATCAGCAGCGCGCCGCTGGCGATCAGCGGACCGGCGGCCTCGAGCGCCGCCGCCAGCTCCGTGGCTCCGTATGGGGGATCCAGGAAAACGAGGTCGAATCGGCCCCCTCCGGGCGGCCGCTCGTTTCCCGCAAACCTCGCGCGGATAATAGCATAGCGGTCGGTCACGCCGCAGTGTTCGAGGTTCGCCTCGATGAGCGCCACCGCACGGCGATCGCGCTCCACGAACGTGACATGCGCCGCGCCACGGCTCAGCGCCTCGATCCCTACCGACCCGCTGCCCGCGTAGCCGTCGAGCACGATCGCTCCGGCGATCCGCGGTGCGACCACGTTGAACAACGTCTCGCGCAGTTTGCCCGACGTCGGACGCAGCCCGTCCCACTTCGGGACGTCGAGTCGACGGCCTTTTAGACTGCCAGCGATGATCCGCATCTGGAGCAAACGGAGTGGACGGAGCGCACGGAGGAATTGAACCACGGAGCAACGGAGCTAACGGAGGGTCTTTTTTTGGAGACGTTCTTCTCTCGAAAGTGTAGCGCCGCGACTCCGCGCCTCCGCGGTTCGCGCCAGCGTTTGTCCCCGTTCCCTCCGTCTCCTCCGTCCTCTCTCTCTCCCTAGCCGATGCCCACCAACCCGAATCGCTGCTCCCAGCTCGTTCTGACGTAGGCCGCAAGTGTCGCGGCCTGGTTCGCATCATCCAATGCGGCGACCGCTTCCCGCCGTGCTTCTTCCATCAACTGATGGTCGCGGACGAGATCGCCGACGCGCAACGTGGGCATGCCGGACTGCCGGGTGCCGAAGAAATCGCCCGGACCGCGGAGCTCGAGATCGCGCTCCGCGATGTCGAAGCCATCGGTCGTTTCGGTGAGCGCCTTGAGCCGCGCGCGTCCCTGATCGCTCAAGGGCGACTGATAGAGCAGGACGCAATAGGACTGGTGGGCACCGCGTCCGACGCGGCCGCGCAGTTGATGCAGCTGCGACAGTCCGAACCGCTCGGCGTGTTCCACCAGCATCACCGACGCGTTCGGCACGTCCACACCGACCTCGACGA
>JBKPLP010000133.1:0-11519 GCA_046731735.1 Acidobacteriota bacterium | reverse complement strand
AACATGACGGCGGAGGAGCTGCTGCGCCACACCCGGCGCGTGTGGAAGACGACGTACAGCTACAGGTCGATCTGGCAGCGGCTGAGCGGATCGAGAACGCGACTTTCGATCGCTGTTCCCGCGAATCTCGGGTACCGGTTCTACGCGTATCACCTGGACACGTTCTACAGCTGCGACTGGTTCATGGATAGACCGGCGGCGTTGTTGAAGGCGAGCACACTGTGAACACCGCCATGGCGACGACACGCGACGTGCGGCGCCGGCTGTCGGCCGGGATCGAACCGGAGATGGCCGCGCTTCGTCAGCTTCGCGCCGGGCGGCGGCTGGCCGAGATCGCGTTCTTCGCCCTGCTGTGGGGCGCGAGCGGATGGGTCGGCCTGATCGCTATCGACACTGCGGGTTGGCCAGGGTGGATCGGGCGCCTGATCGCTATTGCCGCGGGTGCCGCCGCGCTGAACGCTTTCTATCTCCTGTCCCACGAAGGCCATCATCACCTGCTCTTCAGACATGCGGTCGCGAATCACGCCGCGAACATCCTGTTGTGCGTCCCGCTGCTGCATTCGCCGAGCGCGTACCGCGTCCTTCACGAGCTGCATCACCGTTTCCTTGGCGGCCCTGGCGATCCGGACGAGTACCGCAACTACACGGCGAATCCGCGACTCCGATGGACGCTGCAGTGGGTGCGGCTGACGATCGGGACGCTCGTGTATATGCCGCTGATTCCGGCCGTCGCCTGGCGGCGTGCGACGAAAGCGGAGCGGGGGCCGATCGCCATTGAGTACGCGGCCATGACAGTCGTGTGGTTGATGGTGTTCCGGATATTCCCGATCCGCGACCTGCTGCAGGTGTGGCTGATTCCGGGGATCGTGGTCGGCTACATCTCGGCGGTGCGTGCGCTGGCGCAGCACGCGCTCACGGATCCCGCCGACCCACTCCTCGCGTCTCGCTCCGTGCGGAGCAACGCCTTCGTCTCGTTCCTGCTGCTGAACGAGAACTACCACCTGGAACATCACCTGTTTCCCGAAGTGCCCAGCTACAACCTGCCGCGGCTGCACACGCTGCTGCAGACGCGAGTGCCGCACGCGGTGGAGGCTCGCTCCTATTCGGGCTTTCTCGCCGGCTTCATCGGCCGCTTCCTCCACGGCGACGAATCGCCAATGGGCGTCCGATGACGGTGACCTTCAGGGCGGCGCAAAGAACCGCCGCGCTCGCGGCGCCGCTCCGCAGGTTCGCGAACGCGGACGTCGTGTGCGAAGGGTGGTACGCCGTCGCCGTGGCACCGGGAATCGCGCGCGGGCAGATCGAGCGAGTATCGATCGGCAAGCGCGATATGGTGCTGTATCGCGACATGTCGGGAGTCTTGCGCGCGGCGGACCGCGCCTGCCCCCACTTGGGCGCCGATCTCGGGCTGGCGACGGTGACCGGCCGAGGATTGCAGTGCGCCTTCCATCAATGGTGCTGGGCGCCGGACGGATCGTGCACGTCCGGCGGCGGAGCGGCGGTCGGCGCGCGGCTTCGCACCTACCACGTGTGCGAACGCTGGGGACTCGCCTGGGTGTGGGCTGGTAACCGGCCGGCCTACGACTTGCCGCTGCCGGACCCCCGGAACCGCCGGCACGTCTTGCGTCTTCCCGCGCAACGTCTGGCCTGCCACGGCCACGTCGTCCTGGGTAATGGCCTCGACCTCACCCACGTCGTTCCCGTGCACGGGTTCAGGTTCGTCGACGATCCCGTAGTCGAACTCGAGCCCCCGCATCGCATATCCGTGCGCGTTCAGGCACGATTCAGCGCGACGGTCATGCGGCGCCTGCTCGGGGTGGCGAACCGCTCCGCGCGATGGACGTTCACGAACATCGGTCCGAGCCTGGCATGGGTGGCCGTGACCTCGCCGACGCCGTTCGAACTGTTGTGGGCCGCACGTCCGCTCGCCGACGGCTCCTGCATGACCCAGACGCTGTTCTTTCTGCCGCGTTGGCGATCGCTCGTACGTGCCGTGCCGATGATGATTGCGACGACCTGGGCCGACCGGCGCGTGCTGCAAGGCATCGACTTCCGCCCTGGATTCGTCGCCTCCGACGCGGTATTCGCGAGCTACGCGCAACTCGTCGAGGAGATGCCGGAATGGTAGGAACGGAGGCCCGCACATTCGCGCGTCCGGGCGTCGTTCGGCAAGGCTGGTATCTCGTCGCGCGGAGCTCGCAGCTCCGGTGCGGGCAGGTGAAGCCGATCGACGTCGGATCGCGGCGTCTGATCGTGTATCGCGATCGCGACGGCCGCGCCCATGTCACCGACGACCGTTGCCCGCACCTCGGTAGCGATCTGGCGCTCGCGCGCGTTGTGCCCCAAGGCCTGCTCTGTGAGTTCCACGGCTGGTGTTGGGGTGCGGACGGTTCCTGCGTGGCTGCCCCGGGAAATCCCACACCGAACCGCCGGCGTCTGCGCCGCTACGCGTCGGAAGAGCGCTGGGGGTTCATCTGGGCGTGGACGGGCTGTGAGCCGGCGTTTCCGCTGCCGGCGGTACCGGCGCATCTCGGTCGGCAAGTCGTCCTCCTGCCGCATCGATTGAACGCGCACCCGGATGTGATCTTTTCCAACGGCTTTGACCTGGCGCACTTCGGTCCGTCGCACGGAATCGAGGCGAGCACGGCGTCGCTCGACGTCGGACCCTGGACCATCGATCATCGGATCGTCGGCCGGCTGTCGAAACGCAAGACGCTTCGCTTCGTAGGCCTCGCGGGAACTGAGCTGGACTTCTCATTCGTGCAGTACGGTGGTGGCATCGTGCACGTGCACGTGCGCAAGCCGATCGAATACCTGATCTTTTTCACGCTGCGGCAGGACGCACAGTTCCGGGCGCGCACGCGCACGATGCTGTTCCTGCGCCGCAGGACGGACCTGCCGCGCGCACTGGCCGTCCTCTGGTCGACCGCACTCGACGATCTCAGAATGATGGAGCGGATTCACTGGACCGGCGCATTTGCCCCGGCAGATGCAGCCCTCGAGCGCTACGCAGGCTTCGTCGAGGCGTTGCCTCTGGCTGGTCCAGGCGAAGCTCCCGCCTCCTCGTCATACGGCGGGAGCGAAGGCTGATGAGGTTCGAGCGTGTGGGCGGCGCGACCGGCGTGATTGCTGTCGCCGCGATCGCGATCCAGTTTTTCATCGCGGGTACGACAGCGCCCGACATCGAGGCGGTGGCGGAACATCGCGCCCGGTGGGAGTGGGTGACGCTGTTGCGCGTCGTAGGCGGTGTTGGAATCATCTGGTTCACCGCCGGTTTGGCCGCGCGTCTTCGCCGCTGGACGGACCAGCCCACGGGTCCCGCTCGCGTCGTTCTCGGCGCGGGACTATTGTGGGGCGCCGTCTGGCTGGCCAGCGCGGCGTTCAATTCGGCGGCGCTTTCGCTGCCCATCGCCTATGGTGGCGATCCGGACGCGGTCCGGTTGCTCGGCGTGTTCGGCGCGCAGAGCACGCTGGTGCTGACGCCCGCTCTGTCGATCGCGTTTCTCGTCGCCACGGGCATTGCGGTCCTGGCGGCGCCGACGTTCCCGCGCCGATTCGCCTACGCCGCGTTCTGGGCCGCGGGATTCCGCTTTGTCCTCGCACTCGTCGACTGGCACGGCGACGCCGACCTTGTGATGCGCATCATGGACTTCACGTTGATGTGGGTGGTCGTGACCAGCGTGCACCTGCTCGGCGCCACCCGGCCGGCAGAGGCCGCGCGCTGATGGCGCGCCTTCGACGATGGGAGATGACCAGCGCAATAGCGGGTATCTGCGCGGCGGTGTCGCTCGCTGCCGCCTATGTCATCGCGCGTTCGACCGCGGCGCCTCTCGGCGGGCCTGATGGGGATTACGCGCGTGTGCTGCTCGGCGAGCGGATGAAGTGGGAGTGGATCACGCTCATGCGGCTCGTCGGCGGCACGCTCGTGTTGTGGTTCGCCGCCCTTCTCGGCGATCGCCTGCGGCTCGCGGAAGGGGAGCCGGCGCGTCTGGCGGAGACGGCTTTCGGGCTCGGTGTCGTGTGGGCCGGCATCTGGCTGCTGAGCGCGTTCTTCAACTCGGCGTCGATCATGCTCGCGGCGGACTACGCGAACCCCGCGGGCGCCCGAATTGCGGGTGTCCTCGCCGCAGAGATTCCAGAGGTGCTCACCGCAGCGGTCGTGTTCACGCTGCTGCTGGCGACCTGCCTGGTCGCGCTGAGGTCGACGGCGTTTCCGAAATCGTATGCCTACGCAACCGGCGGACTTGCCGCGCTGATGCTGGTGCTCGCGTTGGTTGACTGGTATGGCCGCGCGTCGATCGGCTGGTTGATCGTGACGCTCGCGCTTGTCTGGATGGCGGCGACGAGCGTGGTACTGCTTCGGGTGGGTCCGCCTGAAGGCGGACACTACCGACGATTGAGTACGGACGTTTAACGTGCGCGCTGAACCATTCCTGTTCGCCTCGACGTATCTGTTTCCGGCGATCGCATTTCCGCTGGTCACCTACGCGTGGCACGCCAGCGGAGCGTCCTGGCCGTTTACCATCCTGGTGATGGCGGTGCCGGTGTTGTTCGGCTACCTGATGCCGTGGGTCGCGACCAGCGTCGTGCGGCGCTGGCGCTTTACCAGCGGGCCGCGGGTGGGATCGTATTACCTGCACCACGGCTTCATTTATGGATCCAAGCTCGCCTTCGCGCTGCTGCTGGTCGCGCGATCGATGGAGTCGATCGTCACGCCGTTCCACGCCATCGCCGTCATTCTCGTGACGGGCGCGGCAACCGCATTCGGCGGATGTTTCCACGACATGCAGGCGGTGCGCGCCGGAAAGATCGAGGTCGACGGCGGCATCGAGGCGCTGTGGCGGTTCGCGCCGCCGAGCTACTTCACGATGGGTGCGACCTACGCGGCCGTCGCCGTCGCCGCGCATCGTGCGCTCGCCGCCAGCCCCGGCGCATTTGTGTGGGTGTTTCCAACCGCGTTCGTCATTCTGTGCGTTGTCCCCAGCATGGTGTTCATCGCCGTCGATCCGCCGACCCGCACGTATCTGCGCGAACGGATTGCGGGGCGGAGGGCCGGCGCCGCCGGATAGAGCCAGAGGAGGAAAAAACGATGAGAGCCGTCCCTGGAGCGACGATTTCAGAGAAGCTTGGCGCCAGCGCAGGCGCATGGGCGGTCCTGTGGCTGTCCCTTCATTACCTGATCCTGCACAATGCGATGGCGAACCCGGTCACCGGCGCGCTCAACCCGGACGGCGACTTTGTCCGCACCCTGCTCGATCAGCGGATGGCCTGGGAGTGGGCGACCGCGCTGCGGGTGATGGGCGGCATCATGATCATCTGGTTCATGGGCAGTTTGGGCAGCCGGCTGCGCATGGCGGAGGGGGAGCCGGGCCGTCTCGCGTCGATCGCGTTCGGGATTGGCGTCGTGTGGGGCGCGATCTGGCTGTTGAGCGCGATGCTCAACTCCTCGGCGATTTCGCTCGCCGCGCAATACAACAACCCGGCGGGAGCGCGTCTTGCGGGGACGCTTGCCCAGGAAATGGTCATGATTCTGACCCCATCGCTCATCTTTACGCTGTCACTGGCGACCGCATTCGTCGGGTTGCGTTACGGCGGGTTTCCGCGCGGCTACACCTATGCGACCACCGCGTTCTCTGTGCTGATACTCGCGCTCGCCATCGCCGACTGGTACGGCCCGGGCAATCTCGGTAACCTGATCCTGATCCTGGCGTTTGCGTGGACGGCGGTCACGAGCCTTCTGCTCGTGCCGGCGTGGGTGCCCGCGGATCTCGTGCATGGCACGCGATGAGGCTGACGCTCGTTCATCCGTGCATCGGCCGGCGGCGCAACCAGCCGTACATCCGAACGTGGCAGATGGAGCCGCTCGCGCCGGCGACGCTCGCCGGGCTGACGCCGCGCGACGACGTGCAGGTCCGGTTTTACGACGATCGCACCGAACAGATTCCCTTTGACGAGCCGACCGATCTCGCCGCGCTCAGCGTCGAAACCTACACGGCAAGGCGCTCGTACGAAATCGCTTCAGAATTCCGCCGGCGCGGCGTGCCGGTGGTGATGGGCGGATTTCATCCGACGCTCGTGCCGGACGAAGTCAGCGAGTACGCCGAGTCGATCGTCATCGGCGAGGCGGAGCAGCTCTGGCCACAGGTGATCGATGATTTCCGCGCCGGCCGGCTGCGGCCGGTCTACCGTCAAGCCGCGCGGCCGTCGCTGGCGCGCCTGCGCCCGGATCGGTCGATATTTGCCGGCAAGCGATACCTTCCGGTCGGTCTCGTCGAGGCCGGCCGCGGCTGCCACTTCAGGTGCGAGTTCTGCGCCATCCAATCGTACTTCTCGAACACACAGACGCGGCGCCCGATCGACGAAATCGTCGAGGAGGTGCGCCGGATCCGCAAGCCGCTGATCTTTTTCGTCGACGACAACATCACCTCGAACATGGACGAGGCGAAGGAATTCTTCCGCGCGCTGATCCCGCTGAAGATCCGGTGGGTGAGTCAGGCGAGCATCAACGCCGCGCACGATGAGGAGTTTCTCCGGCTGATCAAGGCGAGCGGCTGCCAGGGGCTGCTCATCGGATTCGAAAGCCTCAATCCGGACAACCTGCGGCGGATGCGCAAGTCGTTCAACATGATGCACGGCGGTTATGAGCGCGCGCTCGAGAAGCTGCGCCGCCACGAAATCCGGCTGTATGTGACGTTCATCCTCGGCTACGACGAGGATCACGGCGACACGCTGGAAGAGACGCTCGCCTTCGCCGAGCGGCACAAGTTCTATATCGTCGCGTTCAACCACCTGACGCCGTTTCCGGGAACGCCGCTCTACGAGCGGCTCCGGGCCGAAGGCCGGCTGCTCTACGACCGCTGGTGGCTCGATCCCGCGTATCGATACGGAATGGTGCCGTTCGCGCCCCGCGGCATGACCGCGGCGCAGGTGGAGCAGCGGTGTATCGAGGCGCGGCAGCGCTTCTACAGCTACTCGTCGATCCTGCGGCGGAGCCTCGATTTCCAGGTGAACAGCCGCACGTTGTTCATGTGGACTCACTTCTTCTCGATCAACCTTCTCTTCCGATCGGAAGTGCTGCTGAGAAAGGGATTCCCACTCGGCGACGAGTCCTATTCAGGGCCGCTGCTCAAGGCAGCCTCCGCGTCGGCGCTCGCGTCATGACTGTTGCCGTCAGCTTCGCTTCGCCGGCAGACGATGCAGGAGTGCGGAAGCTGCTGCGGAGTCAGGTGATGCCTGGACGCGTGCGATTGTCCTTCTGCCGCGAGCCGGACTTCTCGATTGGGTGCGCGGTAACCGGCGACGACTACCGGGTGCTGATCGCTCGTTCGCAGCCGGACGATGAGGTGGTGGGCGTCGCATGCCGTTCGGTCCGGCGCGTGTTTCTCAACGGCCGCGAGCAGCGCATCGGATACCTTGGTCAGCTGCGCGTCGACGAGCGATATCGCGGCAGATGGCTGGTCTCGCGCGGCTTCGCGATTCTGGAGCAGATGCATCGCGAGGATCCGCTGCCCGCATACCTGGCGTCCATCGTCGATGCCAACGACGAAGCCACCGGTGTCCTGGTTCGCAAGGCGCGGCGAGGCTTTCCGCAATTCCGCGAAGTCGCGCGCTACGTCACGCTTGCCTTGCGCGTGCGGCCCCGGCCGGGTCCGCGAGCGACGTGCCAGCCGCCGTTAGAGGAAGTGGCGGAGTTCCTCTACAGCGAAGGCCCCCGGCGCCAGCTCTCTTCTGTCTGGACGGTGGAGGCGTTGCGACGTCTGGACGCCCTCGGCCTGCCGCCGGAGAACATCCGGGTCGCGCGGAAAGATGGCGCGATCGCCGGCGTGATGGCCTTGTGGGATCAGTCCGCATACAAGCAGTCGGTCATCCGCGGCTACTCCGGGTGGCTGCGCGCCGCTGCGCCACTGTTGCCGCGCCTGGGGACGAAGCTTCGCAGCGCGTACGTTTCGCTGGTTGCCATCGCCAATGACGATGCCGCAATCTTCGGATCGCTTCTGCGCGAGGTTGACAGCCTGGCCTCGGAACGCGGGTTCGACTACCTGCTGATCGGTCTCGACGTGCGCGATCCGTTGTTCGAGCTCGCCCGCCGGTACTCGCACATCGCATACCCGAGCCGTCTCTACCTTGCGTCCTGGCCGACTGGAGGTCACCCCGATGAACCACTCGATGCCCGTCCCGCGCACGTCGACATCGCCACGCTCTGACGCGGCGAACCACCTGGTCGGTGCGATGGTGCCGACCGCGCAGGTGACTTTGAGCGATCGGCACGAGATGTACGCGTTGCTTCGCACGTACTTCGACGGTACGACGCGCGAGCGCTTCGAAGCGGATCTCCGCGACAAGGAAGCCGTGATCGTGCTGCGGGACGAGTCGTCCGGCCGCATCCAGGGATTCTCGACGTTCGCGCGCATGACGCCGAGCTCGGGCATCGTTGCCTTCTTTTCGGGTGACACGATTATCGACCGGGAGTTCTGGGGAGAAACGGTCTTGAGCCGGATATGGGGGGAAACCGTCTTCGCGGAAGCCGAGCGGATTGCGGCGGCCGATCCGCACACGGACGTGTATTGGTTCCTGATCTCGTCAGGCTACAAAACGTGGCGCTTTCTGCCGCTCTTTTTCCGCGAGTTCTATCCGAACCTGGCCGCGCCTACTCCTTCGCATATCCAGCGCCTCCTTGACACGCTGGGTGCGCAACGGTTCGGAAACGAATACCTTCCGGAGCAGGGAATCGTCCGTTTCAAGGAGCCGACGCCGCTGAAACGCGGCGTCGCCGAGATCACCGACGAGCGCCTCCGTGACCCGCGCATCGCCTTCTTTGCGCGGATGAATCCAGGACACCTGTACGGCGACGAGCTCGCCTGCATCACACGGCTGTCGCGGGCGAACCTCACGCGTGCCGGTCTTCGGATGGTTTCCCGATGATCTGTACGGCTGCGAACGGCCTCTGGCTGGCGACATGTCTGGGCGAAGCCGCATGCTTCCGCCGTGCGACGACCCGTGTCGCCGAGGAGCAGTCGCGGCTCCTCGCGCAGCTTCTGCGCGTCAACCGGGACACCGAATTCGGGCGGCGCCACGGATTTCGAAGCGCGAGCACGCCGCGCGACTACCGGCAGCGCGTCCCGATACGCTCGTACGATGAGTACAAAGGCGAGGTCGATCGAATCGCGGATGGGGCTCAAAGCGTTCTGACCCGTGACCGCGTGGGCATTTTCGAACCTACCGGAGGCTCGGCTTCCGCGACGAAACTGATTCCGTACACGCGGTCGCTCCGCCGTGAATTCCAGCGCGGCATCAAACCGTGGATCGCCGATCTGTTTACCCACGATCCCGACCTGATGCGAGGGCAGGCGTATTGGTCGGTCAGTCCCGTCAGCAGCGCGGCCACGCGAACCCGAGGCGGCATCCCGATCGGGTTCGAGGACGATTCGGCATACGTCGGAAGCTGGCGCCGCGTGCTGGTGCAGAGAGTGATGGCGGCGCCTGCGGCGTTGCGTAGTGCTGCCGACATCGAAACGTTTCAGTACCAGACGCTGCTTGCGCTGGTCAGGAGCGGCAGCCTGCGGTTGATCTCGATCTGGAACCCGTCATTCCTCGCAGTGATCCTGGAACGGCTGCCGCAGTTCGGAAACCAGCTGCTGCGTGACCTGCGTGGCGATCCCGACCGTGCCGGCCCACTCCGCGCCGCATTGAAGGCATCCACACCATCCGAGCGGCACGCGCTGCTCTGGCCTCGACTGCGCCTGATCAGCTGCTGGGCGGACGCGAATGCGGAGGGTCCGGCTGCCGCGCTCGCGTCGGCGTTCCCGCAGGCACGCCTTCAACCCAAGGGATTGCTTGCCACGGAAGGGTTCGTTTCCTTCCCGCTTTGTGGCGCGCAGGCATCGGCGCTGGCGGTCCGGTCACACTTCTTCGAATTTGCGCCAATCGGGTCGTCGGGTGAAGCCGATGAGGAGTCACCGGTTCTCGCCCACGAGTTGGCCGAAGCGCAACGGTATACGGTCATCATCTCCACCGGCGGCGGTCTGTACCGCTATCGGTTGAATGACGTCATCGAAGTGATCGGGCACGTCGCGGAATGTCCGTTGATCCGGTTCGTCGGCAAGCACGAGTACGTGTCGGATTGGGTCGGCGAGAAGCTCCACGAAGCGCACGTGGCTGCCGTGCTCCGCGATGCATTCGCGCGGGTGCCGCCGGCCTTCAGGCCGGCCTTTGCCATGCTCGCCTGCGACCGTGAGCTGTCACCACCGGCGTACGTCCTGTACGTGGACGGCGAGGCGGTTGATGCGACGCTCACCGTCGCGGCCGCGGCCGTGGAGGAGGGCCTGCGCCGCAACTTCCAGTACGACTACGCGCGCTTCCTCGGTCAGCTCGGACGCGTCCAGATCTTCCGCGCGAAGGAGGCTGCGCGGACCTACATGTCGGCGGCGTTGAGCACAGGCCAGCGCGCGGGCGACATCAAGCCTCTCGCCCTCGATCGGCGGGATGGCTGGTCGCGCCGCTTCCAGGGCAGATTCATTCCGACGCCTTCGCGAAGTACTCCTTTCGGCTCCGGACCTTTGCGCCTTTCTCGCTGACGCGCACGTCGATCTTGTGCATGTGGTTGTCGAGCTTCGACGGCTCGAACCCGATTGCGTACTGGTGGTGCAGCTCCTCAGCGACCTGCGCGAACGTCTGCCCCAGGTTCTCCGCCCGGGTCAGCTCGAAATAGCCGCCGCCGGTGTCGTCGGCGACCGTCGCCAGCCCGGGATCCGGTCTGACCGATGTCATCGATCCGCCGAGCGAACCGATCCCCCCTCTCGGGCCCGTCGGTCCCTTCAACACCGTCGTCTGCAGTCCGATCGCGTACACCATCACGTCTTCCTGCTGCGCGCGGCGCATCACGTCCATGATGCTCCGGTTGTTCAACCGGAAGTTCATCGGCGCGTCGCCGCCGTCGCTGAACAACAGGATCACCTTGCGTCCTTCGCGCTCGCGCAGCGCGGTAATCGCCTCGTCGGTGGCATTCCACAGCGGCGTCGGTCCGGTCACGGGGAGATCGGACCGAAGAGTCCGCAGCAGCTCCTCCTTGTCGCCGGTGAATGCCGCCGGGCGAATCTCGATGCGATCGGCGAAGGTTCCTATCCGCGCCGCGTCCGCCGGACCAAGCCGCTGGACGAACTCCTCGGCCGCGCGTTCGACCAGGCCGACGTTTCCGCGCATGCTTCCGCTGCGATCCAGCATGATGACGACGCTGATTGGCTGAACCTCGTTGGAGAACACGGTGATCGGCTGGGCCTTGCCGCCCTCGCGGACTTCGAACGCGTCACGCTGCAGGTTTGGCAGGAGTCGGCCGTCCTTGTCCGTGACCGTCGCGTAGACCGCCACGGTCTTTGCGCCGGTGCGGAATATCGGCTGCTGCGCCACGACGAACGCGAGCGCCACACATAGAATTGATTTCATAAGGGATTACCGAGGCGGCCCGTAAAGGGCCGCCCTACGCACGCGATGCGACACGTCGCAGGCCGTGGCCTTATATCGCG
>JBKPLP010000132.1:0-4424 GCA_046731735.1 Acidobacteriota bacterium | reverse complement strand
TATCTACCGTCCGGCCGCGCCGGATTCCACTGATTGCCTTGCGTGAGGAGTGAGGCTACCGTAGCAGCAGATTGAGAACCGAAAATGACCACGCCGTTCGATGACGTGACCGTCGGGGCAACCGGGCACGGGATGACGTCGGGAGGAGCGACGCCCTTCGCGCCGGGACCCTCGGGGTTTGCGCCGGGCGCGATAGTAGGGGGGCGTTATCGATTGGTGGCGCTGCTGGGACGCGGCGGGATGGGTGAAGTGTATCGCGCGGACGACCTGACGCTCGATCAACCCGTCGCATTGAAGTTCCTGCCGGAAGGCGTCGCAGCGAGCGACGGACGGGTGGCGCAATTTCACAATGAGCTCCGCGTCGCGCGCCAGGTCTCCCACAAGAACGTCTGCCGGCTGTACGACCTGGGAGAATCCGACGGCCGCCGCTTCCTCACCATGGAGTACGTGGACGGCGAGGATCTGTCGTCGTCGCTGCGACGATTCGGACGGATGCCTCCGGACAAGGCGGTACAGATCGCTCGGCAGCTGTGCGCGGGCGTCAGCGCCGCTCATGAAAAGGGGGTGCTGCACCGGGATCTGAAGCCGGCGAACGTCATGATCGACGGGAATGGCGATGTCCGCATTACCGACTTCGGGATCGCGACTCTGGGCGCGAACGTCGGCGAAGGCGTTGCCGGAACGCCCCAATACATGGCGCCGGAGGTGCTCGCCGGCAAGCCGGCGACTGCGAAAAGCGATATCTATGCGCTCGGCCTGATTCTGTTTGAAATCTTCACAGGCAAGCGCGCGTATCAGGCGAAAACGATCGGCGAGCTGAAGCAATTGCACGACACGGGCACACTGACGACGCCGTCTTCGCTCGTCAATGACGTCGACCCGGCAGTGGAGCGGGTGATTCTGCGGTGCCTCGAGAAGGACCCGGAGAGGCGGCCGGCGTCGGCGCTGACGGTGGCAGCGGCACTCCCGGGCGGCGACCCGCTGGCTGCAGCGTTGGCCGCAGGCGAGACGCCATCGCCAGAACTGCTCGTCGCGGCCGGCGAGAGCGTCGCGATGCCAGTCGGGCGTGCGCTCGCGACGTTGGCGGCCTTCCTGGTCGTGCTCGTGCTGGCCGTGGTCGCGGGGAGTCGCGGATCCGTACTCAGTCAGCGGCCGATCAGCATCTCTGGTGACGCGCTGGCGGATCGTGCGAATCAGCTTCTCGCAAAACTGGGTTATGACCGCGATATCACCGACCGGGCGATGGGATTCGATTTCGACAGCGCCTACACACAATGGGCCCAGCAGAATGGTCCACCCGCGTGGTGGACCGACCTTCGGATCGGGCGTCCCTCGGCGGTGATTTTCTGGTATCGAACCAGTCCAGAACCGCTTGCGCCTTCATTCCCGACGAGTCGCGTGAGCGCGAGCGACCCTCCGTTGAACGTCCCGGGAATGCATCAGCTGTTTCTCGATGCCGACGGTCGCCTCGTCGAGTTTCAATCGGTGCCGCCGGCGATCGCCGTGGAAAACGCGGCGGCTCTCCCGCCGTGGCCGGCGCTGTTTGAAGCCGCCGGGCTTGATGCCGGGACCTTCACGCCGACACCGTCGAAATGGCTGCCGCCCGTCTTCGCCGATGCGACGGCGGCGTGGGAGGGGCCTGTGCCCGGACGCGCCGAGATGCGCGTCCGCATCGAAGCGGCGTCGTACAGAAATCATCCGGTGTCGTTTCGAATCATCTGGCCATGGACGAGGCCGCCGCGTGCGGTTGCCGAGCGAACTGCTCTTCAGCGGGCAACGGACGCCAGCAGCATGGTGCTGTGGATCGCCATGCTCGCGGGAGGGGTTCTGCTCGCACGGCGGAATCTTCGCGCCAATCGCAGCGACCGCCGCGGTGCCGCACGCTTTGCAATCGGCATGACCGCCGTGTCAGTCGCGGTGAACCTGTTGAAGGCCAGCCACTCGGTCAACCCAGCTATCGAGGCGCCGCAGATTTTCGGAGCGTTGTCCTTTGGTACGTTCACTGGCGGAATGGTCTGGGTGTACTACCTCGCGATCGAGCCATATGCTCGGCGCTTCTGGCCGGATGCGTTGCTGGGATGGACGCGCCTGTTGTCGGGCCGGATCCGCGATCCTCGCGTGGGCCGCGAGCTGTTGATCGGGCTCGCCTGCGGCGCGGCCGGCGTGCTCATCGATCTGTTGAAGCTCGTGCCGATGGCGCTCGAGTGGCGCATTCCAGGGCTGCCCCTGGGGAACACCCTGCCGTACCTGTACGGTGTGCCATCGGTGCTCGCGCAATGGCTCGATGTCGTCATCGGTGCGGTCGCGAGCGCGCTCGCGATCGCGTTGATTTTTTTGGTCCTGCGGCTGATCTTGAAGCGGCCGCGAGCGGCGCTCGTCGTTGGCTTTCTCGTGCTGCTGCTGGTCCTGAACGGCGGTTCGGTCATCTCCGGCAACTGGTTCGATCGCTTCAACAACTTCGGTTTCACGCTCCTCCTGACGCTCGTCCTCCACCGTTTCGGGTTGTTGGCGACAGCGACGACGCTCTTCGTGGATAACATCGTGACCGCCGTGCCCATCACGACGAATCTGTCCGCGTGGTGGTCGGGGCCGATGATCGCGTCGCTCCTCATGTTGATCGCCGTCGCGTGGTTCGCGTACTCGGCCGCGCGAGCAGGTCAGCCGCTATTCGGACAGCTGCTGGAGGAGTGAATCTGCCAATCATCCTTTCGGCACGCGGCCAGAATCGTGCGGGTGCTGCTCGGGCGTGTGCTCTTCGATCTCACCGGGCGTCGAGGCCAGTTGCTGCCACGCCGCCTGCGTTTCCGGCGGCAGCTTGTCGCTGTGCTTGATGAATGCGACGATCTTCCACATCTCTTCGTCGGACAGCACACCGCCCCACGACGGCATGGCGGTCATCCGCACGCCATGCTTGGTCACCCAGAACAGCCAGGCATCGTCATCGTGCGGAATCCGATTGATGAGTTGTGGAACCGGCGGACTGAACTTGTCCCGCATCGGGCTGATCTTCGCCTTGGCGCCGCCGTGGCAGAACGCGCAGTGTTCCTCGTATTCCTTCGCCCCTTCGGTCAGGTTCGCGGCGGTGATCGTCGTGGGATTGGCGCCTTCGGGCTTGTGCTTCGAGGCGTAGACGTCCATCGCCCGGCTCGCGAGCGCGCGCTCGAGGCCGCCCGGCGGATTGTCGGCGCCGATCGGATAGAGGCCGAAGTGCGCGACCGCGAACACGCTCACTGTGATGGCGAAGAGCGTCGCGATGATGCCGGCAAAAAAAGCTTTCATGGCGGGATTCTACTCTTATGGCGTTGTCGGATACGATGAGGTCAGCGGGGAGCGATAGAGCTCCTCTTTGGCGAACTCGTCAATCAGCCGGGCGCCCATGGTCGATTTCTCGATTCGCGCAGGTAGTGTAGCGATCGGCCTCGTCGTGGTGACCGCCCTCGCGTCCTCCCGTGCGGCCGTACAGACTCCCCAGGGGCAGCCGCCGATCTTCCGCGGTGTCACGAACGTCGTCCGTGTGGACGTGACCGTTACCAGTCGCGACGGGGAACCGGCGACCAATCTCACGCGAGACGATTTCTCCCTGACTGAGGACGGGGCACCGCAGACGATCGACTCGTTCGAACTGGTACGCGTCACCGGCGAGCCTAGTGACGATCGGTCGCTCGAGATCCACACGACCAGTCAGGCGGCGACCGAAGCGGCGCGCGACGACGTGAGGCTGTTTCTGATCTTCTGGGACGAGTATCACATCAGTGAGTTCTTGCCGGCGACGCGCGGCCGAGAGATGTTGACCGAGTTCGTCAGGACCGCGTTTGGGCCGGCCGACCTCGTCGGGATCATGGACCAGCTGACGATTGTCGAGGCAATTAAATTCACCCGGGATCGACTGCAGCTGGCCGACCAGATACACGGACTGAAAGGCCGGTTGGGCGTCCTCGTGCCACCGCGAAGCGCTGTCGAGGAGGCCCACCTGCAGAATCCACGCGAGATCTACCGGCTGCGCAACGAGGTGACCACGTCGGCACTGAACGCCGCGGCGGCGTTCCTCGGAAACTTCCGCGAGGGGCGGAAGGCGATTCTCTTCGTGAGCCAGGGAATCCCGCTCTACGGACGAAACGACGAAGCGGAACGCTATCGGGACATCGTCCGAACTGCCAACACCAACAACACCGCCATCTACACACTGGATCCGGCGTCCGAAGTCGGGCGGCGTTCCGACTCGCTGTTGTCGTTGGCCGAAGAGACCGGAGGCAGACCGTTCATGGGATCCAATCGTCCGGAGGTGCAACTCCCACAGATGGTGCGCGATTCGAGTGCCTATTACCTGCTGGGATACAGATCGCCGGCGCCAACGGATGGCAAGTTCCACCGGATCAAGGTGCGCATGAACAAAGGAGGTTATGAGATTCGGGCGCGGAGCGGAT
>JBKPLP010000131.1:0-5625 GCA_046731735.1 Acidobacteriota bacterium | reverse complement strand
ACCTTCGGCGCTCCGCCGGCGGGGGGTGGCGCGTCCTTCACCACGTTCTTCACTTCGGCCTGCGGCACGATCGAGACGACTTCGCGTCCCTTGACGGTGCCTTTCTGGACGAATTCGACCCAGCGTTCGAGGTTCTCGCTGGCCCCCTTCGCATCGGGCTTCGACTCCTGCGCGGTCAGCCGCACCTGGTAGGTGCCCGCGGGCAGCGGCTTGCCGTCCGCCGTCATCGCCTTCGGCAGATGCACGCTGCCGAGGACCAGTTCGCCGGTCGGCGCGGCCGGGGCGGCATCCGTTTTTGGCTGTTCGTTCGGCGTCTTGTGCTGCGCGAACGCCGGGGAAGCCGTGAGCGCCCCCGCCAGGATACCCACCAGAATCCACTGATTTCTCATAACGACCTCTCCTGACATATCCATCACACTCAGCCGTGATTATAGGCCTTGCGACGCGAGTGGAGGCTCATCCACGTCGAGCAAGGCTGGTGCCAGAAATGGATTGTGTCAAGGTAAAAGGTAAAAGGAAAAAGGAAAAGGGAAAAAGGAAAAAGGAAACGGCTGTCGTGTTTTCCGACAGTGTGTATAGAAGAGTTACCGCTTCGAAATCACGACGCTGCCGGAGAAGGTGGTGACGGTCAATACGGCGCTTCCGTCGCCATACACGCCGCGGAGCGAACGCCGCCGCATCATGCCGTTGTCGCCGCCGGTCGACGAATTCGTGAGCGGCAGGTCGGAGCGGACTGATCCGCTGAACGAGTTCGCTTCGAGCTCGAACCCGGTGTTCCCGGTGACCCCGACGCGGACGCTGCCGGAGTGAGAGTTGAGTTCGTACCGGCCGCCCTTCGTCAGCACTCCCGCGAACTGCACGTCGCCGCTGATCGAATGCGCCTCCACGCGATCGCACTGCACGTCATCGACCTGAACCATGCCGCTGACGCTGCCGACGTTGACGCGCCGCGCCGTGACCTTGCGCAGGGTGACGCTGCCGCTGACGCTCTGGGCCTCGAGGGCGCCGTCAATCTGCGTGTCGAGGATTTCCACCCCGCCCGACACCGATTTCGCCGACGCAATCCGTCCCGCGTTCGCCAGCCGGACGCCGCCGCTGACGGTATTGACGCTCAGGTCTCCCTTCACGTCCGACACCCGGATACTGCCCGAGACGGAATTGATCGTGAGCCGCGTACCGGCAGGCGCGCTGATGTTATAGGCGACCGATACATTGATGCCGCCGCGGCGTCCCCAGCCCCAGCCGCCCGACTGATCGTTGCGTGGATACTCCGTCCTCACTTCCGCGCGGCTGTTCCGCTCGGTGATCTCCACGTTGACGAGGCCCAGTTGGGCCTTGGCTTCGTCGGCGGTTCGCGCCCGCGCCGTCTTCACGATTTCGATTGTCGTCTCGCTGCCGTTCCCTTTTGCCACGGTGATGTCGCCGGCGATGTTCGACAGGGAGAGCTCACCGTTGGCGCCGAGCTTCAACGTCCGCGTCTGGCGATCGGTTTGCTCTTCACGTCCCTGCTGGTAATGGACCGCCGTGAAGTTCTCGACGATGGTGCGCGCGGAGTCGCGAATGCGTTCGCGGGAGGGCTGCGCCGCGGCTGATGTCGCCACGCCGAGAACGGCGGCGAGAACGATGAAGTGTGTCTTTCGCATGTGCCTGTATATGTTCGTCCGTGTTGATCTGCGTGTCCGGTGGTCAGGATTTGTTGACGCCATCGACGATCTGTGCGGCCCCTGCCGCGTTTCCCTTGCGCATCTCGTTCATCAGCGCGATCGTGTCCTGCAGCAGCGCGACCTTGCGGCGCAGCGCGTCGAAGAGGCTGTCGCGCGCCGGCGCGCTGAGCGGCTCGGCCCTGAGCGCCGATCGGCTTTCCGCGATCGCCTGGTCGATCACCTGCAGGTTCTTCTGCAGCATCGCCGCCGTCTGCGGATCGAGGGCTGACGGCGATCCACCCGACGCCGCCTGATCGAGACGCGCGGCCTGTTCCAGCTTCGCGATCGCGTTCTGATAGTGCTGCTCGGCGAGCCGGAATTCCGACTCCACGCTTTCGACGTTCACGTCCGCCGGCGCGTTGCCGGCCGGAGCGGGGCCTGGCCCCGGCGCGGACGCGACCGGCGCGGCCGGCGCGTTCTGCCCGCGATACTGGGTCCACAGCAGCGTGATCGATCCGCCGACGAGCAGCACCAGCGCGGCGGCAATCGCCAGGAGTGCGGTGTGACGCGCACGACGCTTGACTTCCGGCTGCGGCGGCGGTGCGACGCGTCCCTGCTGGCGCAGGCGGCCGGCAATCTGCAGCCACACGCCCGCGGGAGGTTCCAGCGGATCGAGCGAAGCCGCCGTGTCGTGGATGATCTGCAGATCCGCGGCAAGCGCCCGACACTCGCGGCACTCGGCGAGATGACGCTCGAGCTCGGCGCGGCGGATCGGTACTATCGTGCCGTCGACCAGCTCCTCAATCCATTCGCGATACTGCGTGCAAGTCATCGTTCTGAGCGGGCTCAGCGGCCCGCGCGAGTCGAAGCGGCGAGTAACGTCCGCAAACGGAGGCGTGCCTTGTGCACCTGCGACTTGGAGGTGCCCTCCGCGATGCCGAGCGCCTGCGCCACTTCTTTGTGCTCCAATCCCTGGACGTCGTGAAGCACGAACGCCGCGCGGCAACCTTCGGGCAGCCTCGCGAGCGCGCGCTCCAGATCCATCTTCGCCACTGTCTGGTCCGCCAGCGTCTGCGCTCCAGCCTCGAATGGTCCCGCGTCGTCCTCGAGCGCGTCGGTCACCTGGTTGGTGCGCGCCGCGCGGCTCCGCAGGTAATCGAGGCAGTGGTTCGTCGCCAGCCGATAGAGCCACGTGCCCAATGCCGATTCGCCGCGGAAACCATCGAGCTTCCGGTGCGCCGACAGGAAAATCTCCTGCAGGAGGTCCTCCGCATCGGCGGGATTCCCCAGCATCCGGCAGGCGACGCTGAACAGCTTTCCCGCGTGCGCCCGGTAGAGCTCCTCAAAAGCCCCCAGATCGCCGCTGCGGCAGCGTTCAACGAGAGCCATGTCCTCCGCCCGCGGGGAGGAGGCTGCCGGGTTCACTGTCATCTTAGACGTAGCCACGGAGGGGCCGCGTTGCCTCGCCGGAGCGAGCGCACGGCGCCGCGCAGGTCCCGGTCCCAGTTCGTATGCACTTGACTTTAAACGAGTAAACGCCTCTTTAAGTTCTGCGCGACTTGGTATGCCCGGGGCGACCGCGGCCGGAGCGCGAGCCGAACGCGAAGCGTCTGGCCCGAAACTCGCGTATCGTCGTGCCGGTTACCTGCACCCCTTCGGCGCGCAGGAGGGCTCGCTTCATCTCCAGGTTCCCGCCGTAGCCTCCCAGTTTGCCAGCCGCCGCCACGACGCGATGACAGGGGACGTCGTGACGTCGGCAGCCACGCATGATGTTGCCGACAGCCCGCGCGGCGCGCGGGCGTCCCGCGGCCGCTGCGACGTCCCCGTAGGTGACGACGCGTCCGGGCGGAACGCGTCGGACGAGGGATAGGACACGTGAAGAGAACAGTGTCAATGATGAATGATGAATGATGAATGATGAATGACGAAGGTTTCTCAAAAGAGGTCCTTTTCATCATTCATCATTCATCATTCATCATTAGAACGCGAAGCGCACTCCCCCCACCGCCTGTGCGCCCCCGGCTTTCATCGCCAACGTGTGTCCCGTACGAACGTCCAGGTCCGCGTTCGCGCGCGTGTACCGCACGAGTCCTCCGAAGCCGACGTTGCGGGTGAGTTTCCACGTCACGTCGACGCCCGCGTTGAAGCCGATGACCGATTCCGTGGCCCCCTTCGTCGTGGCGTCGCGGAATTCCGCCGTGTCGTATGGATAGGTCTCGTTGACGTTGACGTCGGTGACGACATCCTGCGTGAGCTGGATCCGGGAGGGGCCACCTCCCAGGACGACGCGGATACGCGGGGAAGGTTGTATCAAGTATTGCAGCTGCACGTGGATGCCGGTTTCCTCGCGCGACATATCGCTCTGTTTGCCGGTCACGGTGCGCGGCTGTGTGAAGAGGAAAGGATGCGGAACGCTTGCGGTGACATCCGCGGTTCCGTCACCCGCGACGTGACCGACATTCACCCCGATCCCGAGCTTCTTCCAGACTCGCACGCTGACGCCGACGTCCACCAGCACGCCTGGCGTGTTCGGGTACTTCACGTCGATCGTTTCCGTCTCGACGTTCCGCTCGAATTTGATCTGATCGGTGACACGATCGGCCGGGGCCTGTGCGCCGCCGCTGATGCCGAGCGTGACACGCGGTTCGCCCAGGCGGCGGGGCGCCGGCCGGCGCGCGCCCGTTTGCCCCTGGGCCGGGCTCGCCGTCGCCAGCGCGCCGGCAAGGCAGGCGGCCATCAACACGTTTGGCGCCGCCATCAGTTCACCCCTACGGCGGTCCAGGCCTGGGTAACCGCGCGTACCGCCGCGCTGTTGCCGCCGTAGAGATCCTGCGCCGCCTGGATCGTCGCCGCACGGGCAACCGAGAAATTCGCGTTCGACGGCAGCAGCTGCGTGAACGCGCGATAGAAGGTCTTCTCGATCTGATCGCGGCTGCCGCCGCCGACTCCCTGCACGGCCAGACCGGACGTGCGGTTCGTGCCGCCTTCGATCGCGAGATAGAACGCGTGCGTGACGATGGTCGCGTTGAGGTGGACGCCGCCGTTGTCGCCGGTGCCGATGAACCGCTTCGAGTAGTGGTCGGGATCGCCGAACACGCCCGGATTCGCCATGTTGCGGATGCCGCCCGGCCGCACCACGTCTTCGCCCACGATGTACTCGGCTTGCAGCGCGCCGCTGCCCGGGGGCTGAAAGAAGAATTCGACGCTCGTTCCCATCACGTCGGAGAACGCCTCGTTGAGCGCTCCCGATTCCCCCAGGTAGATCAGGTTCGAGGTGAATTCCGTCACCCCGTGCGACAGCTCATGCGCGACGATATCGAGCCCGCCGGCAAGATAATCGTAGTTCTGGCCGCCGAGCGTGATGTTGGCGGGCAAGCCTTCGCCGAAGACGACAATGCCGTTTCCATCGTAGAAGGCATTGTCGAAGTAGTCCTCGTACGCCTTGAAATAGATGTCGAAATCGGAGCGATGGACCGGATGCACGACCGTCCGAATCCGGAGGTCGGCGTCGTTCAACCCCTTCCGCCCGAACCGTTTGAAGTAGTAGTCGTAGGTGTAGCCCGCGTAAATGTGCGCGTCGCCGATCGCGGTGTCGGTCCAGTCGTTATCCGAATCGGAGCCGAGATCCGCCGTCCCGAGCGTCAGGAAGCGGTCCAGGAACCGGTCGGTCCGCACCGGATTCCCCTTGAGGTCATAGGTGTCGATCTCCGGGGGACGGAGTTCGTCGCTGCTCAGGAACTGACCCGTGGCCGCGCGCACGCTGATCTTCTTCGTGTCGCCGAGCACGCCCAGCGCCTTTCCCACGGCACTCTGCGTCTCGCGATCGCTGTAGTCGAAGACGGTCTCGCCCGTGGTCGCGTCGATGAAGTACTGCCGCGCGTCGCGCCGCGTGGCCACGCGCATCCGCCACGTCAACGTGAACGATCCGTCATCGCGGGGAAGCACCACCAGCTCCGGCTCGATCGACGGCGCGATGTCCACA
>JBKPLP010000130.1:0-4871 GCA_046731735.1 Acidobacteriota bacterium | reverse complement strand
GGTCCAGCATCGGATCAGTTCGCCTTCGGCGCGATTCTCTACGAAATGCTGACTGGCCACCACGCCTTCCAGCGTGAATCGCGGACTGAGACCTTAAAAGCGATCGTGGGCGCAGAACCGCCTCCGGTTCATTTGCTCAATCGCCGCATACCCGTGTCGCTGCGACAGGTCCTTGCACGCTGTCTGTCGAAGTCGCCCGACGGACGGTACGCGAACACTCGCGACCTCGAGCTGCTGCTCCGCAAGATCCGCGACGACATGGCGCGCTGGCCGACACGACGGCAGGTGCTCTGGATCGGCGCGGGCGCCGCGGCGACGACGATCGCCGGCTCTGCGACCTGGCTGCTCTGGCCGCCGCACACGCTCGCCGTTCTCCCCTTCGCCAACACCGCGGACAACCATGCTGCCGAGTACTTGTGCATGGGTCTGACGCAAAGCCTTATCGCGCGGATGAATCATCTGCCGCTGGCGGTGAAGTCCTTCGGCCTCGTGTCGAATTTCGCCAAGTCGCGGTCCGACGCGCGCACGATCGGCCGCGAGCTCGGCGTAGAGAGAGTCGTCACCGGCAGCGTAGCCGTCGAAGGTACGCGTCTCCTGGTGACGGCGGCGCTCGTCGACGTCCGAAGCGGCGAGGAGCTGTGGACAAAACGGTACGACCAGCTCACCGTCGGCATCTTCAAGCTGTGGGACGAACTCGCCACGGCGATCGTCGACGATGGACTCCATCTCAGATTGACGCGCGACGAACGGCGCGAACTGCTCAGCCGGCCGACCGACAGCGTTGAAGCCTTCGATCTCTTCCTGCAGGCGCGCCGGTTTCAATTCGGCTATACGGAGGAAGACTACCTCGCGGCGCGCCCGCTGCTTGCGGCGGCGGTCGCCAAGGATCCCCGTTTCGCCGAAGCCTGGATTACGCTGGCCGGCAATTACTGGAATTCCGTACTGGAGAACTACATGCCGCCCGCGGCCGGCTGGCCGCAGGTCGATCGGTGCCTCGACAACGTGGCGGCGCTCAACTCGCGACTGGCGGACTTGTCGTTCGGCCGCGCGCAGAAAAGCTTTTATGCCGACTGGGACTGGGCCGGTGCGGATCGCGCATGGCGGACCGCCGAATCCGCGCCTGATCGCGATATCCAGCCTGAGCTGCTGGCGAGCCACGCCTTGGCCGCCTGGGCGCTCGGCCACTTGGATCAAGCGCTTGGGCTGGTTCGACGCGCCCGCCTGATCGACCCGCTCACCCCGATGTTCGTGCTTCACGAAGCTTCCTACCTTCTCTACGCGGGACGCGCGGAGGAGGCTGCCGCGCGCTGCCTTTCCGTGATCAATACGCATCCCGACGACGCAGCCGCCTACTTCACACTCGCGGAGGTGCGCCGTGCGCAGGGCCGGTTCAATGAGGCCATCGAGGCCCGGCGCAAGGCGCACGCGCTGAGGGACGATTCCGACGACGACCTCGATGCGGCGTTGTCGGACGCAGCGGGAAGGGAAGGGTACCTGCGAATCGAGAGGACCGCCGTCGAGCGTCTGGAGCTGCGCACACTGGAACGCCGGGCGCGAAAGGCCTACGCGTCGCCGATCGATTTCGCGAGGGCGTACGCACAGCTCGGCGAGAACGATCGCGCATTCGAGTACCTGGATCAGGCGCTGGCGGAGCGATCGCCGGGGATGGTGTTCCTGAACGTCGATCGTGCGTGGGAGGGGGTCCGCTCGGATCGCCGGTTCGCCGCCGCGGTGACGCACGTCGGCCTTCCCTCTTGACAGTGCGCTTGAAAGCCGCGTTTGATGTGGTCTCTCAAAAGGAGTTTACAGATGAAAGCCCGAGGGTGGATCGCGGCCCTGCTCGTCATCGGTCCCGGGGTCCTGGCAGCGGATCGCCTTGCTGCGTGCGGCGACAAGTATCTGAGTCTCGGACTCGGGACCCATTACCACCGATCCGCGGCCGAGCGCCGCGCCGCCGCCGTCCTGATGTACGCAAACCCCGGTTCCGAGCTTTCCCGCCTGCTGACGGCGCTCTCAGTCGAAGCGGCGATGACCAAAGACGGCTATCGGCCGGTCATCGCCGCCTCGCCGTCCGAGCTCGACGCGGCGCTGCGGAACCGCAAGTGGGATGTCGTCGTCGTCGACGGACGCGACACGGCGGCGGTCGCGCAACGGGTACAGAAGCCTGCGGCTCCGCACCTCGTTCCCGTGCTCACCAGACCGACGAAGGACGAATTGAAACAGGCGGTGAAGACATACGACACGGTGCTGAATACGCCGACGAAGACCCGCGCGTTCGTCGACGTCGTCGACGACGCGATGGACCTGCACGAAATCGAGGAACGTGCGGCGGCGAAAGCGGCGAAGGCGGCCACGCGTTGACGCCGTGGCGGGCGGCTACGACCGCGCTGTCCATCGTTCTTGCGATCGTCGGGAGCGCGTGGCCGGCCGCGGCGCAGGCCTGGGCGCCGCGCGCGCGCCAAGGCGAGGTGACGTTCGTCGTCCAGACCATCGACCATCTCGGGCGTGTCTTCAAAAATGTCAGGTTCGATTGCTGCGAGACGACGAACGTCGCGCTCGTTGTCGACACCACCTACGGACTTACGAATCGCTGGTCGATCTCCGCCGGGATGCCGTACGTCTTCGCGAAGTTCTGGGCCAGAGACCACCCGGGGTCGCCGCCGCCACCACCTTGGCTGACGTTATCTCCGGTCGATGAATGTCGCTGCCGGCACAGCTCATTTCAGGACGTCACCCTCGGGGCACACTACAACCTGCTCAGAGTGCGCCGTTCGTTCTCGCTCATGACGTCGGTCACGACGGGCGTTCCGAGTCATGCCTACCAGTACGTCGGCGAAGCGGTCGTGGGATTTGCCCTGAAGGAACTGAGCCTGAGCGCAGACGCCTCGCAGCAGTTGAACGTCCTCCTGCCCGGACTGTCGATCGACGGCCGCTACGCCTACACGTTCGTCGAGCGCGCGCTCGACATCAGCCATGACCGGAGCAACTCCGGACTCGACGCAGGCTATGCCTTGCCCAGGCGGCTTGCCGGGCATCTGATCCTGTCCTGGCAGCGGACGCACGGCGGCGTCCGAATCGCGGAGATCAAGGATCATCCTGCGGCTCCCGCCCTTTACACCGAGTTCCATCGGCTGCTGCGCGACGATTACTTTCACGCCGGCGCCGGCGCTTCGTACAACTGGAGAGAGTGGGACCTGTCGTTTTCGTTTCAAAAAACGATCAGCGGCGACAACACCCACGACGTGCACGTCTACACCGTCGAAGCGGGCCGCTCGTTTCGCGTGCGTCGATAGCCGTCAAAACTGTCGCGCTCACTGGATTTGATCGTAGTCGGGCCACATGACCGTGCGCGGCCTGAGCCCGAGCATGCCGAGCGTCTTGCGTTCGTATTCCGAGAAATCGGATTCCGGTCGGGTCATGTTCATCAGGCCCGGCAGGCTGTGTGCCCTGATCCTAACCGCCGAGAGCAACGCGCGCAGCGTCGTACTTCGATCGGCGAGCCGATCAGGGGACACCTGCAACCTGTCGCGATAGTACACATTGGGGTCGTACTTCACGCAGAATCCCCCGATCTCGAACGGCCATGGCGGCACCACGGAACATGACACCGGCGCGCCGGCGGCCACGACGAGGAGGCCCTCCTCTGGAGCGCTCGTCACCCATTGGAAGCTGATTCGGCCCTGGCTGACTTCACTGATGGCATCCGTCGCGGCGCTCCATGTTTCCGCGATGCCTGCTCGCGCCGAAAGCTCCGGTGCAAGCGCGATATTGGTCAGAGCGGACCAGGAGTCGCCACTTATCTGATCGTTGTTGAAGATCCACTTGCGGGTGGCTTCGCTCTCGTCCGCGTTCGCGACAGGCCACAACGTAATCTGACGGACATTTGCCGACCCGCACGCGCGCCGCTCGAGAAAGCCGGCCGCTTTCACCTCGATCGTCAGACAATTCGACGGCGTCGCCGGGAACTGAACCTGGCCCAACGCGTCGGTCAGCCCCTCCCCACCGTTCGCGGTCACAGTTGCCCCGGCCACGGGCTCTCGTGACCAGCCGTTGATGATCGTGAACGTCGTCTGGCCCGAGACCCGATCGGGCTGCGCTGACGGTTGGCCTGGGGCCGTCGGCGATCGCCCGCAGGCCACGGCGACTACGACGAGTCCGAGCGCAGCAAGTCGAGACGAATACGCGATGGTGTTCATCGGTTCCCCCGCAAAAGTTCCCGTCTGGTTAGGCGCGAAAGAGAGGAAGAAATCGTCATAGGGAGCGCGGACGCAGCGCCGGCTCGACATGACGGTTTCTGCTCGCCATTCCCGCCTACATAAGCGGCGCTGTTCTCAACGAAGCGAGGAGGAATCTATGACGACGGTCCATCGTGTGGTGTCGACAACCCTTGCGGCTGCATGCCTGCTGGTCAGCGGTTCGGCCACGATTCACGGCGACGACCTGGAATCGAGCGTGAATCGCCAGCTCGCGGCGGCGAGGGCCGCCACGGCGAAGTATCACGACGTCAACCAGGCGCTCGCCGACGGATACACCGACTTGGGACCGAACCCGTTCGAGGATAACGAGCTCGAATTCGTCAATTTCGCGCTCGTCAACTGCACGCTCGACGTCCTGCAACCGCAGGCGCTCAGTTACATGCTGTTCGGAAACGAACTGCGGCTCGTCGGCGTCGAGTATTCGATCCCGATGGCGTGTGCGCCCACACCGCCCGAGGACTTCCTGCCGGGCGCCGGCGAGTGGATAGCGGAAGCTGGCGCGCCGGTGTGGTCCTATCGGGTCCCGTTGTGGTCGGGACGCTCCGACGAATCTCACTGAGCGGACGTATGCGAATGCCGCTGATCGGGACCGCCGCGGTCGTCTACGTGTGCGCG
>JBKPLP010000129.1:0-24623 GCA_046731735.1 Acidobacteriota bacterium | reverse complement strand
TCGCGAGCGACGATGCTGACGATGGCTGCCGCCGGCATTGCCGGGCTGATCGTGCTGAGCCGCACGTCGATCGACGGAGACAGCGTCGTGCGAATCCTGGTGCTGCTGACGTTCTGCGGCGCGATGATCAACGCCGTGCAGACCACGATGTTCGCGCTCGCGGCGCACGTGTATCCGACCGCGATCCGGGCGACCGGGGTCGGCACCGCCGTGTCGATCGGACGATCCGGCGCCATCCTCAGCGGCTACGCCGGCCCGTGGGCGCTGGAGTCTCGCGGCAGCGCGTCGTTTTTCGCGGTCATGGCCATCGCTTTGAGCGTCGCGTTCATCGCGCTCGCTGTGGTGCGCCGCCATGTCACCCTGCAGAGCGTGCGCGTGCAATAAGGATTACTCACAAGCCGAACAGTCGCATCGCATTCTCCTTGAGGATCAGCGGCCGTACTTCCTCTTTGATCGCGATCTGCGCGAAGTCGGCCATCCAGCGGTCCGGCGTGATCCACGGGTAATCCGAGCCGAACAGCACCTTCTTCTTCAGCACGGTGTTGGCGTACTGGACGAGTGTGGGGGAGAAGTACTTCGGTGACCACCCGGACAGATCGATGTAGACCTGCGGCTTGTGCATGCAGACCGAGATCGCCTCGTCCTGCCACGGAAACGATGGATGCGCGAGGATGATCGGCATGTCGGGAAAATCCACCGCCACGTCGTCTATCGGCATCGGGTTGCCGTACTTCAACCGGACCCCGCCGCCGCCGCGCATTCCGGTGCCGATGCCGCTGTGCCCGGTATGGAACAGTACCGGCAGTCTCGCTTCGGCGAAGACTTCATAGAGGGGATACACGGCGGGATCGTTGGGGAAGAACTCCTGCAGCGGCGGGTGCAGCTTCAGTCCGCGGACCGTCCCCGAGGCGACCAGACGCTTCGCTTCGGCAACGCCTTCGGCGCCGCGCGAAGGATTGATGCTCGCAAAGGCGATCGCGATGTCCGCGTTATCCGCGGCGAACGTCGCCACGTCCTCATTCGATGGATACCGCCGGCCGGTCAGCTGCTCGTCGACGGTGAACACGACGCAGCCGATATTGCGCGAGCGGTAATACTCGGCCTGGGCCTTCCAATCCCGCGGCGCCGACGTATTGAAGTACTGCTGCGCCACCTTGTCGGCGCCCTCCAGCTCGCCAGGCACTTCGAGATGAACGTGAACGTCGATTGCGCTCAGTCGCTTGATGTCCACTGAAATCCCTAATCCCCAGTCGAATCACCGCGGCGCGGCGATGACATGCCGCGGCAACGGATCGGTGTACAACTCCGTGACGAGATGCGCGCGCGACGTCAACACGGCGCGCTGGTTGATCGACCCTTTGTCGGTGATTTCCTGCCGGTCGAGCGACAGCGGCGAGTCCAGTACGATCAGGCGTTCGACGCGCGTCGAGCTGCCGGTCGCCGCCAGCCTGAACGTGACGAGAAGCTCGCGCAGCCGATCGCCGATACCGGGATGCGCCGCGATTTCGGCCAGGTCCGCGCCTTGGCGAAGCTCCGGACACGCGCGGCGGCAGCCATCGGGATCCAGTACGGCCAGCATACCGACGACGTCGCGGCCATGCCCCGTGATCACGGCGTCGCGCAGCAGCGGTGAAAAGTGCGCGACGATTCTTGCGCGCAGTGGCCCGACGTTCACCCAGGTGCCCGTCGAAAGCTTGAAGTCTTCGCCGAGGCGTCCGTCAAAGAGGAGGCCCTTGGCGACATCCTCCGGATCCGCGAACCGCACACTGTCACCCATCCGGTAGAACCCTTCATCGTCGAATGCGGTGCGGGTCGCTTCCGGGTTGCGCCAGTAGCCAGGCATGACGTTCGGTCCCTTCACGCGGACTTCATACTTGCCGCCAGTCGGCGTCAGTTTCGCGAGGAGTCCGTGAACCGGCAGTCCGATCGCCGCCGCCAGATCGCTTTGCCACGGCCGGCAGATCGCCATCGGCGCGGTCTCCGTGGAACCGAGTCCCGTCACCAGGAGCAGGCGCTCGCCGCAGGTCTCCACCGCGATTCGCGCGAGCTCGTCGGCCACGTGCTGCGACAGGCTCGCCGCGGCGTAGAACAGCAGCCGCAGCCGCGGACTGAAGAAGCTCTCCGCGAGCGACCGATCGGCGCGCAGTGCGCGGACCAGCTCCTCGTATCCGCGCGGGACGTTGAAGTAGACGGTCGGCCCGACCTCACGTAGATTGCGGACTGTCGCATCGAAGCCGCCAGCCAACGGCCGCCCATCGTCGATGTACAGCGAACCGCCGTTGTAGATGGCGATGCCGATGTTATGGTTGCCGCCGAAGGTGTGGTGCCAGGGGAGCCAGTCCACCAGCACCGGCGGCTCGTCGGCAAGAAACGGAAGCGCCTCGAGGATCATCTGCTGATTCGCGCAGAGCATGCGATGAGTGTTGATGACCCCCTTCGGAATTCCCGTCGACCCCGAGGTGAACAGAATCTTCGCGATCGAATCTGGGCGTATCGCTGCGTGCGCACGCTCCACGTCCTCGGTGGATGCCGTCGAGCGGAGCGTGCCGAAGGCCTGCGCCGTGATCACCTCGGTGTCCGCTGGGACCGAAGCTGCAATGGCGCGCGCGAATCGCGCCCGATCGTCCGCAAACACCAGGCCCGGTGTCAGCGTGTCGATGACGTGCTTCAGAGTTCCGAAATCTGACGAAAGAAGGGAGTACGCAGGAGAGACGGGAGCATACGGTATACCGACATGCTGCGCCGCCAGGGCAAGCAGCAGATGTTCGGCGCTGTTGCCGGAGAGAATTGCCAGCGGCCGCTCAGTCGACAATCCTCGCGTCAACAACGCTTGCGCGATGGCCCGGACCGGAGCCATGACCGCGCCATAGGGCAACCGCTCGAATTCGGTCCCCGACCGCCAGGCGAGCAGCGTCCGATCCGGAGCGACGGCCGCCCAGTGAGCGACTCGATCGGTGATCGTCCGCGGGTAGTCACCCAGCGCCTCTCGCGCGCGAACGATCAGCGTGCCATCATCGCGCCGCTCTATCACGGGCGTCAGGTCGCCGAGACGAACGCGGCGATATGGCGCCGACGACATGCTGGTGATCGGCATCGGAGGGCTATGATACCGTCGCAGCCGTGACCGACAGAACCTTTCGAACGCTCGCGGTCGTCGGGGCCGGGAACATGGGGAGCGGGATCGCGCAGAAGATGGCGACCGAAGGCTTCGACGTCGTCCTCGTCGATCTTGATGACGACAAGGTGACGCGAGGAGTCGAGTCGATTCGGCGCACTCTCGCGGACGGCGTCGCACGCAGGATCTTCAGAGAGGACGACGCCAGCGCGATCCTCGGTCGCGTTCGTCCGACCACGCGTTTCGAAGATCTCGGGGGCGCAGATCTCGTGGTCGAGGCGGTCTTCGAGGACCTCGATGTGAAGAAGGACGTGTTCGCGCGCCTGGATCGAATTTGCCGCCCGGACACCGTTCTTGCCACCAACACATCGTCATTCGCCGTCACAGACGTGGCATCGCACACCCGTTCGCCCGAGCGCGTCGTCGGCCTGCACTACTTCTATCATCCGGCGAAGAACCGCCTTGTCGAAGTCGTGGCCGGCGCACGCAGCACCGAGTCGACGGTCGCGATGGCCTGGGCGCTGCAGGAGGCGCTGGGCAAGACACCCATCCGCTCCAAGGATTCGTGTGGCTTCATCGTCAACCGTTTCTTCTCGCCGTGGCTGAACGAGGCCGTGCGCCTCCTCGAAGAAGGCATCGCGAACACGGTCACGATCGAGGCCGCAGCCAGGGCGCGGTTTGGCATCGGCATGGGACCGTTTGAGCTGATGAACGTCACCGGCATTCCAATTGCGGTTCATACAGCTGACACGCTCGGGCGGGCATTCGGCCCGCTGTATGGGACGCCGGCTCTTCTGAGGCAACAGTTCGAATCTCGTCGGCCCTGGGATCTCTCCGGAGACATCGACGGATCGCTATTGGACATCGTTGGTGATCGGCTCGCGGCCGTCACGTTCCATGTGGCAGCCGGGCTCGTCGACGAAGGTGTCGCGACGGTCGAGGACACCGACATTGGCGCGCGCGTGGGGCTACGGTGGCGCCGCGGCCCGTTCGAAATGATGAACCAGCGCGGCATTCGGGAGGCCGCTGCGCTCGCCGCCGACGTCGCCCGACGTTGGAACGTGCGTGTGCCGGACAGACTCCTGAAGCAGGCGGCGTCCAATCATCCATTCGAGTTGCGTCTGGTGACCAGAAGCGTCGCCGACGGCATCGCCACGATCACGATCAACCGGCCTGACGCGATGAATGCTCTCAATGAGCAGGTCGTCGAGCAGCTGCACGATCTGTTTCTGCTGTCAGTCGAGGATCCCGGGACCAGAGGCATCGTTCTCGCCGGAACTGGTAAAGCGTTCGTCGCCGGCGCAGATATCCGGTTCTTCGTCAAGAACATCGAGTCGAAGGCCCTCGATCGAATCGTCGCGTTCACGAAGCAGGGGCAGCAGTTGCTGCTCGCCATTGAACGATCGCCGAAGCCGGTCGTTGCGCGGGTTCACGGGTTGGCGCTGGGCGGCGGCGTCGAGATGGCCCTCGCGTGCCACTACATCGTCGCCACGCCGAAGGCGTCGTTCGCTTTTCCGGAAACAGGCATCGGAATCTATCCGGGTCTGGGTGGAACGCAGCGCACGACCCGGCGTCTCGGCAAGGGGCTCGCGAAGTGGCTGGTGCTCAGCGGCCAGGCGGTCGGGGCGGAGGAGGCGCTGGCAATCGGTCTGGTGGATCGCGTCGTTCGATACGGCGAGCTCGACGCCGCGATTCAGGAGCTGGTTGCACGAGGTCGTCCTGCCGGTCGCCAGCCACACGCGGTCCCGGAGACCCATCGTGCGGTTGCCGAGTTTTTCGAGCGCGCTGGGCTGGACGCCGCGGCTCGGGCCGCCGCTCCGGCCGATCCGCGCGTGGCCACCGCTGTGCGGAGGCTGGATTCGAAAGCTCCGATCGCGTTGCGCATCGCGTCGGAACTGATTGACCGCGGAGAAAGACTGCCGATCGAGCAGGCGGTGGCGCTCGAGCTCGAACGCCTCGAAGAGATCTTCAGCAGCGCGGACGCGTACGAAGGCCTGTCGAGCCTCGGGCGCCGCCCGCCAGCGTTCAAAGGAGCCTGACGATGAAGCGGCGTGATTTTGTCCGGCTCGCCGGACTCGGCCTGGCTGCCGGCACCGCGGCGTCGCGCAATGCGACGGCGGAGTCCCCGCAACGAACCGCGGGTACGACGGCAAGCGGGCGGATGAAAGTCGGCACGCAGCACGACTCGTCCGACGAAGTGCTGCCAATTCTCGCGGCGTTCGGCGTGAACCACATCTGCAGCCGTCTTCCTTCGGCGCGGTTGGACGAGAACTGGAGCGTCGATGCCCTCTCGCGGCTGCGCGAACGTGTCGAGGCTGCGGGCATCACGCTCGACATGGTGCCGCTTCCGATGAGCTCCAATCCGATTGCCAGAGCCGAGAACCCGGCAATCATGCTCGGTAAGGCGCCAGACCGGGATCGCGAGATTCACGCTATCTGCGAGATGATTCGTAACACCTCGCGCGCGGGTATCCCCGCGCTGAAGTACAACCTCACGCTGCTCGGCGTGGTTCGCACGGAGAGCACTCCCGGCCGCGGTGGTGCGCGCTACAGCACCTTCGTCTACGCCGATGCCAAGCAGGACCCGCCGCTCACCGAAGCCGGCGTCGTGGGCGCGGACGAGTATTGGGAGCGTATTACCTATTTCCTGAAGCGCGTTATCCCGGTTGCCGAGGAACACAAGGTCCGGATGGCCTGCCACCCGCAGGATCCCGGGATGCCTCGCGGCAAGGGGTTCCGCGGCGTGGAAACGGTCCTCGGCAACGTTGACGGGCTGAAACGGTTTATCGACATCGCGCCGAGCGCGTATCACGGTCTCAACTTCTGCCAGGGAACGGTCAGCGAGATGCTCGAGCGCCCAGGCAAGGAAATCTTCGACGTCATCCGCTATTTCGGAACACGCAAGAAGATCTTCAACGTCCATTTCCGCAACATTCGCGGTGGCTTTCTCAAGTTTCAGGAAACGTTCATCGACGATGGGGACGTCGACATGCTGGCGGCGCTCCGCGTATATAAGGAAGTGGGTTATGACGGCATGTTGATGCCGGACCACGTCCCGTCGATCGCGGCCGATGCGCGGGGAGCCCAGGCATTTGCCTTCACCTTCGGGTATATCAAGGCGCTGCTCGCCGCCGTGGCGGCGGAATGACGCGGCAACATCCCAGCCGCACTCTGCCTTTTCGACTCGCGCCCGTCAGGCGATAATGTGTCATGTTCTTCCGGTCCCTCGCCGCGGCCGCCGCCCTGGCGCTGCCGCTCGCGTTGACCCTGAACGCGCAGATCGCCCCACGCCCTGCGGCGATTGATTTCGAGCGCGACGTCCGCCCGATTCTCCAGAAGAACTGCTACGAGTGTCACGACGCGCGCAAGCAGAAGGCGCGCCTGCGCCTCGATTCGCCTGCCGCGATCATGAAGGGTAGCGAGAACGGCGCGATTGTCGTTCCTGGAAACGGCGAAAAGAGCCCGATGGTCCGGCGCCTCCTTGGTCTCGACGGCGAGGACCGGATGCCCAAGGACGAAGATCCCCTGCCGGCAGCGCAGATCGCGTTGATCCGCGCATGGATTGATCAGGGCGCGGCGTTCCCGCCCGGCGTAGCCATTGGTGACGCCAGCCAGACGGCCGGCGCCGGCGGCGCGGGCCTTCCGTCCCCATCGAACGACGCGCCGCAGCACTGGGCGTACCGCGTCCCGGTGCGGCCTGAGCTGCCGGCGGTCAAGCGCGCCGGCTGGGCGCGCACCCCCATCGATCGGTTCGTGCTGGCGCGTCTCGAGTCCGAAGGGCTCGCGCCCTCGGCCGAAGCGCCGCTCGACACGCTCGTTCGCCGTGTGTCGCTCGACTTGATTGGCCTGCCTCCCTCCCCGAAGGAAGTAGACGACGTGATCGCGGACGCCGCCAGCAATGGCGTCGATGCAGCATACGAACGCCTGGTCGATCGGCTTCTCGCCTCGCCGCACTACGGCGAACGCTGGGCTCGGCCATGGCTCGATCTCGCCCGCTACGCCGACTCGCAGGGGTACGAGAAGGATTTGCCCCGGGTGATGTGGAAGTACCGCGACTGGGTGATCAACGCGCTCAACCAGGACATGCCGTTCGATCAATTCACCATCGAGCAGATCGCCGGCGACATGCTGCCCAACGCGACGACCGAGCAACTCGTCGCCAGCGGCTTCCATCGCAATTCGATGACCAACGAGGAAGGGGGCATCGACCCCGACGAGGCCCTGTACGAAGTGCTGGTGGACCGCGTCAACACCACCGCGACCGTGTGGTTGGGAACGACGCTTGGCTGTGCCCAGTGCCACAACCACAAGTACGATCCGTTCACGCAGAAGGATTACTACCGGTTGATGGCGTTCTTCCAGAACACGGATTACCAGTCGCGCACCTTCAGCGACGGCACGCGCTTCTCGGAGGCGATCATCGATCTGCCGACCCCCGAACAGGAGGCGAAGCGGAAGATCATCCAGACCGAAATCGACAAGCTCACCGAAGAGATGAAAGTGACGACGCCGGCGTTCGAGAGTGCGCAGGCCGAGTGGGAGGCGGCAGCGAAGTCCGAAGTCGCGCTGCACTGGAGCACGCTGACGCCGAAACACGTCGCGGCGACGGGCGGCGTCCGGCTCACGCCGGGCCCGGAGGGATCGATCATCGCCTCCGGCGGCAACCCGAGTGACACGACCTATACCGTTGAAGCCGTCAGCATGCTGCCGCGCATCACCGCGATTCGGCTCGAGGCGCTGCCGGACGCGTCGCTGCCGAAAGGCGGACCGGGCCGGGACGTCTACGGAAACTTCCAGATGAACGGTGTCGAGATCGAAGCATCGGGCGGCGCGAAGCTCGCGATCTCGTCCATCAAGGCTGACGACGCGGCGGGCGGCGCGAGCGTGGACACGTTTTTCCCGAAGACCCTGCCGAGAGGCGCGCATGCGCCCAAGGGTTGGCAGATTGACGCGAGCCGTGAGACGCCGCGCCGGCCCCGCCAGATTGTCTTCACGCTCGAGCAACCGCTGGAGGCGCCGGGGGGCACCACCCTCACGATTCGTCTGAAACACGAGGCGGCGGCGGTTGGCCAGGCGATCGGCCGCTTCAGACTGTCAACGACTTCGAGCCGGACTCCCGAGCGTATCGTGCAGCTGCCCGCGCGGCTGCGGCCGGTGCTCGCGATTCCCACGGCGCAGCGCACCGAGCAGCAGAAGACGGATGTGGTGGCGTTCTACCGGACGATTGCGCCCTCACTGAAACCGGCACGCGATCGCATCGCCGAACTTCAGAAGCAGCTTCGCGCGCTGGGTATCCCCACCGCGCTGGTCATGCGCGAGCGCACCTCCTACGAGCGTCCTTCCGCGTTCGTGCGCCGCCGCGGCGCATTCATGGACAAGGGAGAGCTCGTCTACGCCGGCGTCCCCGCCATCCTGCATCCCCTCCGCGACGACCAGATGCCGAACCGGCTGGGGCTCGCGCGCTGGCTGATCGACGAGCGGAATCCGCTGACCGCGCGGGTCACGGTCAATCGTGCGTGGGAGCAGTTCTTCGGACGCGGCCTGGTCGAAACCAGCGAGGACTTCGGGACGCAGGGTAGCCAGCCGTCGCATCCAGCGCTGCTCGACTGGCTCGCGACCGAATTCGTCGGCGGCGGCTGGCGCATGAAACCGATTCACAAGGCGATCGCGATGTCCGCCGCCTATCGACAGTCCTCGTCTGCGGCCCCGGCACTCACGGAGAAGGATCCCTACAACCGCCTGCTTGCGCGCGGGCCCCGCTTCCGGATGGAAGCGGAGATGGTTCGCGACAGCGTTCTCGCCGCGAGCGGTCTGCTCAGCGAGACGATTGGCGGACCGAGCGTGTTTCCGCCGCAGCCGGACGGCATCTGGGATATTCCGTACAGCAGCGAGAAGTGGATCCCGAGCGGCGGCGACGGCCGCTACCGCCGCGGCCTCTACGTGTTCATCCGCCGATCGGCGGCGTATCCCAGCTTCATGACCTTCGACGCGACGAGCCGCGAGCACACGACGGTGCGTCGCGTCCGGACGAACACACCGCTCCAGGCATTGGTCGCCCTCAACGACGAAGCATTCTTCGAAGCCGCCCAGGCGATGGCGGCGCGCGTGCTGCGCGAAGCGCCGGCGGCATCCAACGAGGCGCGCGCCACCTACGCCTTCCGGCTTGCCGCGACGCGAGCACCCTCCGCGGCGGAAGTCTCGCGGATTTGCGCGTCGCTCGAGAAGGAGTTGCAGCGGTTCCGGAAGGATCCCGCCGCGGCGGCGAAGACGATTCAGGGCCGGTCGGTGGACGGCATCGATCCGGCAGAGCAGGCGGCGTGGACTCTCGTCGCGAACGCACTGCTGAACCTCGACGAGGCGTTCAGCAAGGAATGAGACCTATGGACCCCAGCACCCTCCGCACGATTACTCGCCGGCATTTCTTCCGGCAGTCCGGGTTCGGTATCGGCGGCCTTGCGCTCTCGTCGCTGATCGAGCGGCCGCTGTTTGCACAACAGGGGGAGGCCCCCCTCGCGGCGCGCGCGCCGCATTTCGCGCCGAAGGCAAAGAACATCATCTATCTGTTCATGGCCGGCGCACCGTCGCAGCTGGATCTGTTCGACAACAAGCCGACGCTGCAGCTGCACGACGGTCAGGACATCCCGAGCGAGTTCATCCCGAAGGGTGAACGCTTCGCGTTCATCAAAGGCACGCCGAAGCTGCTCGGATCGCCGTTCACGTTCAAACGCTATGGGCAGTCGGGCGCGGAGCTCTCGGACCTGCTGCCGCACCTGGCGACGATCGCGGACGATATCGCCATCGTCAAGTCGATGCACACGACGCAGTTCAACCACGCGCCGGGGCAGATCTTCATGAACACCGGCAGCCAGGTGTTCGGCCGCCCGAGCATGGGCGCATGGCTGACCTACGGCCTGGGCAGCGAGAGCCGCGATCTGCCCGGGTTCGTCGTGCTGCTGTCGGGCGAGAACGCGCCGGACGGCGGCAAGTCGTGCTGGGGCAGCGGATTTCTGCCGACGGTCTACCAGGGAGTCGAGTTCCGTTCGAAAGGCGATCCCGTCCTGTTCGTCTCGAATCCCGAGGGAATCAGCCGCGAAGGACGGCGCGATTCGATCGATCTCGTCAACGATTTGAACCGCCTGCGCCGCTCGGATACGGGTGATCCGGAAATCGACACCCGAATCGCATCGTACGAGATGGCGTATCGGATGCAGAGCAGCGTGCCCGAGCTGACCGATATCTCGAGCGAGCCGGCCGCGATGCACGCCATGTACGGGACCGAGCCTGGCAAGGTCTCGTTCGCCAACAACTGCCTGCTGGCACGGCGGCTGGTGGAACGCGGCGTTCGGTTCGTGCAGCTGTATCACCGCGGCTGGGACACCCACGGCGCGAGCGTCGGCACCGATATCGCCACGAAAGTGCCCGAGCTGTGCCTCGAAACGGACCGCGCGGCGACCGCCCTGGTGCGCGATCTGAAACAGCGCGGACTGCTCGATTCCACGCTCGTCATCTGGGGCGGCGAGTTCGGCCGGACGCCGATGAACGAGGCGCGCGGCGGCTCGCGGCTCATGGGGCGCGATCATCACCCGCGGGCGTTCACGGTGTGGATGGCCGGTGGCGGCATCAAGCCGGGAATCACAATCGGACGCACGGACGATCTCGGCTACAACGTCGTCGAGGATCCCGTGGAAGTGCACGATCTGCACGCGACGATCCTGCACCTCATGGGGCTCGATCACACGAAACTCACCTACAAGTTCCAGGGCCGCGAGTTCCGGCTGACCGACGTGCACGGAAACCTCGTCGAGAAGTTGCTCGCCTGATTGACGTGCCGATCGCAACGATCAACCCGGCGACGGGCGAGACACTCCGCACGTTCGAGCCACAGACGGACGCGCAGGTCGATGGGAAGATCGCGCGCGCCGCCGCGGCGTTCCGCAGCTACCGGCGGACGCCTCACCGCCAGCGCGCGGATTGGATGATCCGCGCCGCGCAGATTCTGGAAGACGAGCAGGACGCGCTCGGCCGGCTGATGACCCTCGAGATGGGCAAGCTGCTGAAGGCGGGGCGCGAGGAGGCGGTCAAGTGCGCGTGGGGCTGCCGCTACTACGCAGAGAACGCGCAGCGCTTCCTCGCTGACGAGCCGGCGACGAGCACCGCGACCGAAAGCTTCGTACATTACCAGCCGCTCGGGCCAATCCTTGCGGTCATGCCGTGGAACTTCCCGTTCTGGCAGGTCTTCCGGCTGGCCGCGCCGGCGCTGATGGCCGGCAATGTCGTCCTGCTGAAGCATGCCTCGAACGTCCCGCAGTGCGCGCTGGCGATCGAGGACATCATCCAGCGGGCCGGGTTCCCTGACGGCGTCTTTCACACGCTGCTGATCGGATCGAGTCAGGTGCAGCGCGTGCTCGAAGATCCCCGGGTCGCAGGCGTCTCGCTGACCGGCAGCGAGCACGCCGGCCGGCAGGTGGCGGGGGTGGCAGGGAAGGAATTGAAGAAGGCGGTGCTGGAGCTCGGCGGGAGCGATCCCTTCATCGTGACCGCGAGCGCCGATCTCGAGGCGGCGATCGAAACGGCGGTCAAGGCCCGCATCGTGAACAGCGGCCAGTCGTGCATCGCGGCCAAACGCTTCATCGTCTTCGATCAGATCGCGGACGCGTTCGAGCGGGCATTCACCGATCGCATGAAGTCGTTGAAGGTCGGCGATCCGCTGGATCCGGCGACGGAAATCGGGCCGCTGTCCACGCGCGATGTGCTGAACGATCTCGCGGAGCAGGTGCGCCAGACGGTTGAGAAGGGCGCGAAGGTGCTGGCCGGCGGCACCGTTCTCGACCGCGCCGGCAATTACTACGCGCCGACCGTCCTCGCCAATATTCCAAAGGAATCCCCCGCCTACAGCGATGAGCTGTTTGGACCGGTCGCGTCGGTCTTTCGCGTGCCCGACATCGACGAAGCGATCCGGCTGGCCAACGACACATCATTCGGCCTCGGCTCGAGCGTCTGGACCAATGACCCGGCCGAGCGCGCGCGGTTCATCGACGACATCGAAGCGGGGCAGGTATTCGTGAACGGCATGGTGGTCTCGGATCCGCGTCTTCCCTTCGGCGGCGTCAAGCATTCCGGCTTCGGACGCGAGTTGGGCGCGTACGGGATCCGCGAATTCGTGAACGTCAAAACGGTCTGGATCAACGATCCCGGACGCCGCAGCGGAAGCGCCATCGAGTAGGCCGTGGCGGTAGGCTGGGGCATCATCGGCTGTGGCGACGTCACCGAGGTCAAGAGCGGCCCTGGTTTCCAGAAGGCTCTCGGCTCGGAGCTCGTTGCCGTAATGCGGCGCGACGGCGCCAAGGCCCGCGACTACGCGCACCGGCACGGTGTAGCGCATTGGTACGACTCCGCCGACAATCTCATCAACGATCCGTTCGTGGACGCCGTTTACATCGCCACGCCTCCCTCCAGCCACTCTGACCTGGCGCTGCGTGTAGCGGCGGCGGGAAAACCCTGCCTCGTCGAGAAACCGATGGCGCGCAATCATGCCGAGTGTCTGGAAATGATCGCCGCCTTCAAGCGCGCGGGTACAGCGTTATGGGTCGCCTATTACCGGCGGGCGCTGCCGCGATTCCTGAAAGTGCTCGAGTGCCTCCGCGATGGAACGATCGGCCAGCTGACGTCGGTGCACGTCGCGGTGACGACGCCGCTGCTCACCGGCGACGATGCAAAGATGTGGCGTGTCGATCCCGCCGTCGCGGGCGCCGGGTTGCTGTTCGATCTGGGGTCCCACGTGTTCGATCTGCTCGATTTTCTGATCGGCCCGATCGCGCGGATTTCGCCCATCGCGGTGAACACGGGAGGCACGTATCCCGCCGAGGACGTCGTCACTGCGGCGTTTGAATTCTCGACTGGTGCGGTCGGTTCGGCGGTGTTCAATTTCAACGCGAGCTCGAAGACTGACCGCATCACGTTCCTCGGGTCGCAAGGAGAGATCGAAACGCCGATCTTCAGCGATACCGACGTCGTGGTCCGCGCCAGCACCGGTTCGCGAACCTACGACATCCGGAATCCCGCGCATGTCCACCAGCCGCTGATCCAGACGATCGTCGACGAGCTCCAGGGGCATGGCAGCTGCCCGTCCACCGCACAATCCGCCGCGCGAGCGTCCTGGGTGCTCGACGAATGCGTGCGTGATTATTACCAGGGGAGCACCTAGGTTGGAATACACCGACCAGCAGAAAGAGCAGTTCAAACACGAGTTCGCGGTCCGGCGCAAGCGGCAGATAATCCTTGCCATTCCCGTGGTCGCCTTTGTGATCCTGGCGGTGCTGAGCGACAAGGTCGGCGTGAACGTCTTCGGGATTTCGCGCCAGACCATCGGCGTGAGTTTCTTCATCTTCGTCGTCTGCGCCCTGATCTTCAGTTTTCGCAACTGGCGGTGCCCCGCGTGCGACAGATATCTCGGGAAGGGGATGCCGCGGTATTGCCCGAAGTGCGGCGTAGAGCTTCAGTGAAGGCGTGCCTTCCTGGCGTTGCCGTAGAGGAGCTTCCGCTCGATTTCCTTGCTCGCCGCGAGCCGCCGGATGGTCGCGATCGTGGTGGCGCCGATACACTTCTCGCCCGCGCCCTCGCTGTCGCTGCAGTCGCTGCCGAAAATCAACTTGTCCTGGTGCCGCGTCAGGAAATCGCGCGCGAAGGCTTCGTCGCGCGTGAGCGCGTTCTGGCCTGACCCGGCTGATAGATCGCCGAACATGTTGGGATAGTCGCTGAGATAGTGGTCTGTGAGGCCGCCGGGTGTGACCGGCCCTTTCGGGTAGAGATTCTTCTCGTCGTCCCGGTAGTTCCTGTCGATGTTCGCCCACCAGGTCTGCGCATGCCCCAGAAAGGTCACGTCCGGATACTTCTCGAGGATTTTGTGAAAGCGATCGAACCCGTAGTTGTACATCTTGTATTGCCAGTGCATCAGCACCGGGACGCGGTGTTCCTGCGCGAGCGCGTAGAGGTTCTGCATCGGCGCCGAATCGCACTCGACGCCGAATTTCTGCTCGGCGATGATCACGCCGCCTGCCTTCAGATACCGCTCAATCTCCTTTGTCGAGCCCTGGATATCGGGCACCTCGTTCGCACCAAAGCGGTACTCGTTCTTGTGCGCCCGCGCGAACGTGCGGCACGCCTCGTTGCCGAGCGCCTGAGCCTGGAGTCCGTTCGCCGCCCCATCGTGGGTCGACGCGGTGTTCACCGAACGGCCTGCGGGGAGGAGGATCGTCGTCGTGGCGCCCATCAGCTTCTGGTGACGCAGCAGAGCGTCGTCCGGGCGCCCGCTGTACCCCAGATGCTGGTGGATGTCGATGATCGGCTCAGGCGCAGCCCGGGGGGATGAGGGAAGCGCCATCGCCATCGCGGCAAATGAGGTGGTCGTGAGAAAATCGCGGCGCGTCTGCTCCATGCGGCGTATTGTGCACGAACCGGCTTGCCGGGGCTAAAGCCCCGGCCTACGTGGGCCGGCCCTTTGTGCGCGAACTGGCTTGCCGGCGCTAAAGCCCCGGCCTACGTGGGCCGGCCCTTTTGTGCGCGAACTGGCTTGCCGGAGCTAAAGCCCCGGCTTACGTAGGCCGGCCCTTTATGGGCCGGCAAATTTTGCGAACCGATGCCGTTGTCGAAATCTCTTGCCGTTACCGCCCTCACCGCGCTCATGCTCGGCAGCCTCAGCGCCCAACAGCGTTCGCCGGCGAATCGCCCGTGGCCTCCCGGCGTTCAGCAGGTGTCGCCGGAATCTCCGGTCCTCGCTCCGGCCGACGCGCTGAAGACGTTCTATATGCCGCCCGGATATCACCTCGAGCTGGTTGCGAGCGAGCCGCTGATCCAGGAGCCGGTGGCACTCGACTGGGACCTGCAAGGCAGGCTCTGGGCCGTCGAGATGCCGGGCTTCATGGCCGATTTGAGAGGATCGAACGAACACGATCCCATCGGCCGCGTCGTCGTCCTCGAGGACACGAACCGGGACGGGGTGATGGACAAACGCACGGTGTTCGCGGATCACCTCGTCCTCGCGCGCTCCCTGAAGGTGCTCGACCGCGGTGTCCTCGTCGCGGAACCACCGAACGTGTGGTTGATCCGGGACACGAACGGCGACCTGCAAGCCGATGACAAGCAGCTCGTGGCCACTGGCTTCGGCCGCTTTGACGGGGACCCGCAGAACAACGCGAACGGCTTTTACTGGGCGCTCGACAACCGGATGTATACCGCCGGCCTCGCCGATATGCAGTTCCGCCTGAAGGATGGCGTCTTCGAGGTCCAGAAGACGCTCGAGCGGGGCGAGTGGGGCGTCGCGCAGGACGATGCGGGAAGGATTTATCGCAACACGAACGAGTCGGCCGTTCACGTCGATCTCGTTCCCACCTACTATTACGCGCGCAACCCGAACCTCGCGCGGACGCGCGGCAGTTACGAGCGGCTGGTCGACGACGAGGCGAACGCCGTGTGGCCGGTTCGGCCGAACCCGGGGACGAATCGCGCGTATCAGCTTGGCATCGACAGGCCGGACGGCACGCTCGCGCACTACACCGCCGTTTGTGCGCCGCTCGTGTATCGCGGCGACCGGCTTCCCGCCGAACTGTACGGAAACGTCTTCGTCGCGGAGCCCGCGGCGAATCTCGTCGGCCGCCTGATTATCGAGGACGACGGCAAAGGCCTTCGTGCGAAGCGGGCCTACGAGAAAGGGGATTTCATCGCGTCGACGGACGAACGATTCCGCCCGGTATTCATTTCCGACGCACCGGATGGAACCATGTATATCGCGGACATGTATCGGGGGATCATCGAGCACCGCATCTCGGTGACCGAATACCTTCGCGATCAGATCCTTTCGCGCAAGCTGGATCGTCCGACCGGCCTTGGGCGGATTTATCGCGTGATGCACGAGACGACGACGCGTGGCCCCTCGAACCCGTTGGCGGGCGCCACCCCGCAGCAGCTCGTGCAGGCGCTCTCGAGCCCGAACGGATGGCGGCGTGACACCGCGCAACGGCTGCTCGTCGAGCGCGGCGCGCGGAACATGGCGCCGGCACTGCTGCAGCTGGCGACCGCTGCGAAGGATTGGCGAACACGGCTGCATGCTTTGTGGACACTCGACGGTCTCGACGCCATCGACGTTCGCACGGTTGAGAAGGCGCTGGAGGACGGCTCGCGTGACGTGCGCGTCTCGGCGGTGCGGATCGCGGAGCGCTGGCTCGGCGACGCCGCCCATCCCATCCACGCGGTTCTACTGAAGCGGATCGACGACAACGATTGGCAGGTGCGGCAGCAGCTGGCGGCGTCACTCGGCGTCCTGCCGCCGGACGCGCGTGAAGCGGCGCTGATTTCGCTGCTCGAACGTTATGCCGACGATCCCGTCGTGATGGATGCCGCGCTCAGCAGCTTGCGGGGAAGGGAAGCGGCAGTGCTGGAGAAGTTGATGAACGGTCGGTAATGCCGGCCTGTAAAGGGCGGGTAATGCCGGCCCCTAAAGGGCCGGCCTACATCGCCGTAGGGCGGGCCTTTATGGCCCGCCGTCAGCGCACGTGGATCGTGCCGCTCATCGTCGGGTGGAGCGTGCACACGTACGGATAGTCCCCTTTCTTCCGCGCGCGATAGGTCCAGACCTTCCCCGCGGCGAGCTGCTTCGAATCGAACACGCCGTTCTTCGAGGTCACCGTGTGCGGGAATGGGTCGTTGTTCGTCCACACGACGGTATCGCCGACGTTGACGGTCACGGCACCCGGCTGGAACGCGACGGCTTCCATTGCGACGGAGTGTTTCACCGGCTTGCGCGGCGCCGCCGCGGCGCGGCCTGTAGGCAACAGGCCGGCACACGCGACGGTGATGACGAGGAAGAGCCTGAGCGTGCGGGGCATCTACTTCCGGCCCGAGATCTCGGCCTGCACGTGCTTGGCGTGCTCGAGATGCGCGACGAACGCCGGGCGCGTCTTCACGAGCAGCGCCTTGAGCTCTTCGTTCTTCGCGCCGGGGATCAAAGTCTTGTCCACGGCGTCCAGCACGGCCTGGTGGTACTCGACCTCATGATCGATGTAGGCCTTGTCGAACTCTGCGCCCTTGAGCGTCTTCAGCTTGGTGATGTTCGTTTCGCCGCCGGACTTGAGGCTCTGGCTCGTCGGGTTGTCCTCGGGCGTCACCTTGAGCTTGGTCGCGAGTGCCGTCGCCTGCTTGTTGACGCCCGTGTGATCCGTGACCATCTGCTGCGCGAACTGCTTCACCTGTGCGTTCGCCGCGTGGGACTTGGCGAAGTTGCCGGCGTCGACGTCGACCTGGTTGGCGGTGACCACGATCGACGCGATTTGTGCGTCGTTGATCCCCTGCGCCGATGCGGCGACGGGCAGCACGAGTGAGGAAGCGAGCGCAATCAATGACAGTTTCATTCTGAGTCCTCCAATTTGAGAGTGATCGCCGGGCCTGAAAGGCCCGGCCTACGAGTTTGTGTTCGCCGGGCCTTTTACGGCCGGCCCACGTCATGACAGGCCGACGAGTCGGTAGGCCGGCCCTTTATGGGCCGGCACACGTCACGACAGCTCTCTGATCCGCGAGAGCACCGCGGCGACGATTCGATCGCACCGCGCCCCGGCAAAGCCGAACACGTCGACGGTCGCGCTGTCGACGTCGCGCGCCAGCGCCGTGCGCAGCAACGAGCGCGCGCGGAACAGTCGCGTACGCACGGTTGCGGGCGGGATACCCAGACATTCCGCGGTTTCATCCACGGTCATGTCCTCGACTTCGCGCATCACGAACACAGTACGGAACGCGACCGGCAGCTCGTCGATCCGCCGTTCGAGGATGCGCCGGACCTCGGCGCGCATCGCGGCGCTCGACGGTGGCTCTGCGTTCTCGTCGGCCACGTCGACCTCCTCACGTTGCTCCGGGCCGTCGAATGGCACGACCACGCGCTCGCGCTTCTGCCGGCGAAGCCGCATCAGTGACTGGTTGACGACAATGCGCGTCAACCACGTGGACAGCTGCGCGTCGCCGCGGAACTCGCCGAGGTGCCGATATGCCTCGAGATAGGCATCCTGGAGCGCGTCCTCAGCCTCGGCATCCTCCTTGAGAATCGCGCGGGCGACACGGAAGAGCCGTCCGTTGTGCTGGCGCATGACCGCTTCGAACGCCGTCTCGTGCTCGTGGATGACCTGCTTCGTTGCCATGGTTTCTTCCGACCTGTGTATTGGATGCACGGAGAGGGCCCCGCGTTCCCTTCGACTCGCGCGGCTTCGCCCCGCTCGCTCAGGGCAGGCCCGCCCTGAGCACGCTTGCAGGCGAGTGGAAGGGCCCGACCATCGGGCCCTTTTACGCGCGCCGAATTTGTTTTACGTGGTTCGTGGCTTGATCTCGATATATCCGTCGCGGACCCGGGTGTCGTAGCAGGGCTGATCGAACGTCGAGGGGCCATGCACGAGGCTGCCGTCGGCGACCTGGAACGTGGAACCGTGCCATGGGCAGGTAATGGTTCCATCGCGCAACTCGCCTTCGGACAACGGCCCACCCTGGTGCGCGCAGCGCTCGGCAAGCGCGCAGATCCGCCCCTGATCCCGCAGGAGCACGACCTGCGCATCTCCGACTAGGACACGGCGCTTGTCCCCCTCACGGAGCTCCGCATCGGCAATCGTGCGGGTGAATTCCTCGGGCGCTTCTCCCGCCAGCGCGTGGTTCGGCCCGATCTCGCGCTTGTACACGAGCACACCGCCGAGATAGGCGCTCGCCATCGATACCGCGAATCCGGCGGTCGACGCGGCAACGGCCCCGGCCGTGCGCCGGCGCGTCCGCATCAGCGCGGAAGTGAGGAACAGGCTCGTCGCCGTCAGGTTCATGACGCCGTGCACCAGCCCGATGCGCCGTGATTCGCCGCCGGTATCGCTCCATTCCGTCAGGCCCGTGACCGCCGCGGCGACGGCGCCGACGAGACCCGTGTTGATGCAGACCCGGGCGGCTTCTTCATACCGGTTTCCGCCGTTGACGCTGTCGAGGGTGTCGAACACCTGCGCCATCATCCACGCGCCGATCGGCACATCGGTCAGCGCCGGGTGCAGCGGGTGCCCGAGCCAGGTGCCGTTCAATCCATCCTTGAGGGTGCGGCCCGCCTCGCCCTGGAACGCCGTGCCCACCGCCCCGTCGAGCGTCTTGGCCAGGGGATCGATCCACTCCTGTTTGCCGACAAGCTCAGCCAGTTCACTCATTTCAACCTCTGCATGATTAATGCATCAGCACCGCGCAGGATCGCGCGCGAACGGTTTTGGGAGCAAACCTGTTGCCGCGACGCCAGAGGAGGTTGGAATGGAAAGCAAGGCGAAGCTCTTCGGACACCCAATTCATCCGATGCTCATCGTCTTCCCGCTGGGACTCTTCATCATGGCGGTGCTGGCCGACATCGCCTACATGATCACGGACCACATCGCGTTCGCCGCGGTCGCGTACTGGAACATCGCCGGTGGCGTCGTCGGCGGTCTGCTCGCGGCCGTCTTCGGATTCATCGACTGGCTGGCGATCCCTGCGAAGACGCGCGCCAAATCGGTCGGTCTGTATCACGGTGTCGGCAATGTCGTCGTTGTCGCGCTGTTCGCGGTGAGCTGGTTGACGCGCCGCCAGATTGACGGGCACGTCCCGTCGCTGGCCGCCTCCGTGCTCGGTATCGTCGGCATCGCGCTGGGCGCGGTGACCGGCTGGCTTGGCGGCGAGCTGGTCGATCGGCTCGGCGTCGGCGTCGACGATGGCGCGCACCTCGATGCCCCGAGCTCGCTCAGCGGCGAACCAGCACGCCCGCGCTCGCGCTGAAGCGCTATACCATTGATACGTGAGGTGGCTGCGGATAGCGCGCCGGGCACTGACGTGGTTCGTGGTCGGCTGCGCCGTTCTTGCGCTCGGCCTCTTCACACTTCTGCACACGCCGTGGTTCAAGCACTTCGCGCGCGACTTCGCCATCAAGCAGTCGCGCAGTATTCTCAACGGCGATCTCGAGATCGGCCGGATGGAGGGGAATTTCCTCTCCGGCGTGGTCCTGGATGATGTCGTCCTGCGGCAGGGCAGCACGGCTCCCGTCCGCATCAAGCGCGTCGTCGTCCACTACAGCATCCGCCAGCTGATTCGCGCCCGCGCGATCGATCTCGACTCGCTCGACATTTCCGGCCTGACGCTCGCGGTGTATCGCCTTCCGTCGGGCGGTCTGAATATCGGCTCGCTGCTCAAGCCTCGACCGAAGGGGCCTGGACCGCGACGCCCGATTCTGATCCATGTCATCCGCCTCGATGGCGCCGACCTGACGTTCGCCGATCCGTGGGGACCGTCATGGATGCAGCTGCCCAGGCGTGTAACCAACCTCGTGGCGAGGCTCGGAGTGGAATCGCGCGAGGGACGCACCGAGTTTCCAATCCAGTCGCTGCGCGCCGATGCGTCCAGTCCGGAGTTCATCGTCCGCAGCTTTGCAGGGAAGCTGATCTTCCAGCCGGGCGGCTGGTCTGTCGCAGACGGAAACCTGCAATCCGCAAAGTCCACCGTCCGGTTCAACGTGTCATTCAAGAACACCGGCTACGACGTCGTCGCGAACGCCGCGACGTTCGACTTTCCCGAAATGTCACGCATCGTTCCCGGGCTGAGGTCGATTGACGTGCCCGCCCGCATCTCGCTGACGATGCGCGGGCCGCAGAACGCGTTGCGGACCGAGCTCGATGCGCGATCGCCGGCGGGCGACGTGATCTCGAACCTGGTGCTCGACTCGACGGTTCCCGGCTGGAAGGGGAAGGGGCGCGCGACACTCACGCGTTTCGACATCGCGCAGTGGCTGCCGACGGAAACCCGCAGCGACCTGACGGGCATCGCGGATTTCGATCTGCTGCTCGGGCTTGGCCGTCATTTTCCGCGTGGCAAATACACGTTCTCTGGTCCACGCGTCGTCTACGCAGGCTACGAAGCGACCAACCTGCGTACGACTGGCACCCTGATCGTCGACCGCGTGCTGGTCGCCTCGGCGTCAGGCACGGCATACGGCTCGCCGTTCACCGCCACGGGCTGGATCGACATTCCGGCGCCGTACGGGTTCCACCTCGCCGGCCGCGCGGCGTCAATGGATCTGCGCAAGCTGCCCGCCGATGTGCCGGTGCCGCATATTCGCTCGAACCTGTCGTTTGCGTACGACGCGACCGGGCGCTTCGCCAACCCGTTCCTCGCGGGTACCGCGGAATTTTACGAGTCCACGTTCCTGGACGCGCGCGTTGCCGCCGGCGCCAGAGGAGCGATCGACACGTCGGGACGCCTGGTCACGTACTCGGCGGTCGGAGCTGTCAGCAATCTCGACCTGACTGAGATCGGTGTTGCCTTCGACCTCGAAACACTCCGTGACCCGCGGTATGCGGGGCAGGTTGAGGGCGCCTTCGACCTGACCGGCGCCGGCTCGACGCTCGAGGAACTGACGATCGACGTTAAGGGGCAGCAGGTCAATGCCGCGATGTTCGGGGGCAGATTCACCGACGCAGCGCTCGATCTCCACGTGCGTAACGACTCGCTGGAGGGGAGCGGCCGCGGTGGATTCGAGCGCATCGACGCACGAAGGATTACCGGCAGCGACCGCGTAGAGGGAAGTCTCAACGGCCGATTCGATCTCACCGGCACCATCCCTGGCCTCTTCAACACCGGCTTCATGATCGACACGGCCGTCCTCCGGGGGACGGCATCGTTCGCGGATTCGGTGGTGAACGGCTTCCGAATCGACGACGCGTCGCTCGACGGCAGCCTCGACACCGGCCTGGCGGCGCTGGCAAATATCGACGTCGCCACCGCGGCAGGGCAGGCTTCCGGAAAAGGCAACATCGCCCTCACTCGAGGAGAGTCGAATTTCGAGTACGAAATCGGGATAACCGATGCATCCCAGTTCAAGGATCTGCTCGGCGCGTCGGTCCAGGGATCGGGAACAGTGCGCGGCCATGCGGTCGGACCGCTCGACCACACGCGGCTCGACGGAACGTTCACCGCGCTGAACGTCGATGCGGCCGGCGTCTCGGCGCTGACGTCGTCTGGTGACTATCGGGCGGAAGGAGATGTGAGGACCCCGGCGCAGATGACCTTCGGCGCCAAGCTGTCGGCGACCTTCGTGTCCGCGTTCGGCTGGGACCTCGGTACCGTCAGCACGGACGCGACATACGCGAACGAACAAGTGGAAGGGGATCTCGAAGCGAAGCTGCCGGACGGGCGCGTTGCCCGAGTGTCGGGTCAGGTGCTCGTGCACGCGGATCATCACGAGCTGCATCCGAAAGCGCTGCAGGTCGACCTCGCGAACCAGCGCTGGTCACTGAACAGCAGTGCCGGCACACCCGTGATTTCATGGACCCCAGCGACGGTGTCCGGGAAAGACCTCGTCTTCGATGCCGGACCTGGAACGTCGGGACGCATTTCGATCTCGGGCGAGATCGGCCGCAATACGCCGGCGGGAACGATGTCATTGCAGGTACGGGACGTCGCGCTCGAGGATCTCCCGCCGCTGGTGCCGGTCATGGCGGGCTATCGCGGCCGCCTCACCGCGACCGCCACCATCAGCGGGACCGTGTCCAAGCCGGAGATTGCCGCGGACTTCAAGGTCACCGACGGAGGCGTCCGCCAGTTTGCGTTCCAGTCGCTGACCGGGAACGGGACGGTGACAGGGGAGTCGATTACCGGCGACGTGCGACTCGATCAGCGGCCCGGCGTATGGCTGACGGCACGCGGGTCGGTGCCCATGGATCTATTCTCGCGCACCGGCTCGAAGAAACCTGTCGACCTGGCGATTCGATCGAGCAGCATCGATCTCGGCGTGGTCGAGGGCCTTACGACGGCGGTGCGCAATGTCGTCGGCACGCTCGAACTTGATCTGACCGCGAAAGGGCCCGCCGACGAGCCGCGGTTCGATGGATTCATCGACGCGAAAGGCGCCTCTTTCGACGTCGTCGCGACCGGCATCCGATACCGCAATGGTGACCTCCACCTGACCCTCACGCCCGATGCGCTCAGGCTCGATCGGTTCAGACTCGAGGACAGCAAGGGAGATCCCATCGAGGTCACGGGCACGGCAGGCACGCACGCGTTCAGCATCGGCGAGCTCGGATTCGAATTGAGCGCCACTCGATTCGACGTGCTGCATAACGGCCTGGGCGATGTCGCGCTGAACGGGGTTATCACGATCGCCGGCACGCTGGCGGCGCCGGTCATCGCGGGGGACCTGGGGATCCATCGCGCCATCCTCGACGCCGACGCGCTGGTGCTGGCGGTCCAGCGACCGTACGCGGTGCTCTCCGCCGCGACGCCTCCGACGCCAGGCGCTGAGCCCAACCGCGCTCTGACCGCCGCGATACCCGCGTTCCCCGGCATGGCCGCGCTCTGGGACAACCTAACGCTCCGGCTTCGCCTGCTGGCTACCAACAACCTCGTGATTCGCGGCGAGAACATGCGTTTGTCTCGTGAGGCCGTCGCCAGCGTCGGCGACATCAACGTGACGTTCGGTGGCGACCTGGCGATCCGCAAGGCGCCGCACGAGACGCCGGAGTTCACGGGCGTCCTGCAGACGGTCCGCGGATCCTACGCCTACCAGGGACGGCGGTTCACGATTGAGCGTGACGGGACGCTGCGTTTCATCGGCCCGAACTCGTGGGACCCGCTGATTTCGATTACCGCCAATCGGACGGTCAACAGCGTCCAGATCCATGCAGCGCTGCGCGGTCAAGTCTCCGAGCCCGAACTCGAGCTGACCAGCTCGCCACCGCTCGCCGTCGACGACATCCTGTCGCTGCTCGTCTTCAATCAGCCGGTCAACGAGCTTGCCCTCGCGCAGCGCAACGAACTCGCGCTGCAGGCCGGGCTGCTGGCGAGCGGCTTCGTCGTCAGCCCAGCTGTGTCGCGGGTCGGAGAAGCACTCGGGCTGGCGTTCCTGGAGCTCGAGCCGACCGGAACGCTCGGCACCACGAGCTTCCGGTTGTCCGCCGGCCGCGAACTCTTGAGAGGGCTCTTCGTGACCTACGCGCGCGAGTTCGGCCCCACGCAGTACAACGAGTTCCTGGCGGAGTACGAGCTGGCGCGCTATCTGCGTATCCGCGCGAATGTCAGCGACGCCAACGGCGTCCGGTCGCGCACCTCACTCTACCGCCGCATCGAGCGCGCCGGCATCGATCTCATCTTCTTCTTCAGCTACTGAAGTCGTGATCCGGGATGCGGGATCCGGGATGCGGGATCCGGGATCCGGGATGCGGCATCCGGGATGCGGGATCCGGGATGCGGCATCCGGGATGCGGCATCCGGGATGCGGGATCCGGGATGCGGGATCCGATCCAAGGATTGTGGGATTCAAGGATTGTCGGATTCGCGATCAGGGATTTCAGGATTAGGGATTACGGATTCGCTCTTAAGGCCTCACCACCCCGACGGCGCGCCAGACGTAAATGACGCGATCGTCTCCCTGCGCGTCCTTGAATTGGTCCACCTTCTCGGGCTTCCAGTCGCCCATGCCGAACGCGTGCGAGAC
>JBKPLP010000128.1:0-5646 GCA_046731735.1 Acidobacteriota bacterium | reverse complement strand
TCGTCGTCGGCGGATACGATCCGACGCTCGCTCCCGAGGCGTGGATGGATCCGGAACTCGGCGTCACGGCGATCGTGCGCGGCGAAGGGGACGTCACATTCCGTGAGCTGGTGAACGCGCTCGAGGATGGGCGCCCGCTGTCGACCATCGATGGGCTGTGGTATCGCGAGGGTGCCGTGTTCAGGCGCAACCGGCCGCGTCACGCCGCGCGGCTCGACGACGGCACGATTCGCCCGCCCGGCCGCGACGGGCGCGTGCTCTCCGGCTATACCCTGCTCGGACGTCCAATCGACGTCGTGGAAACGACGCGCGGGTGCACGTTCGATTGCAGCTTCTGCTCGATCATCGAGATGCGGGGCCGCAACTTCTACCGGTTCCCCATTTCGCGCGTCATCGCCGACATCGCGGATGCCGCACGCCGCGGCGCCCGGAGCATCTTCATCGTCGACGACAACATCACCCTCGATGTGGTGCGCTTCGAGGAACTGTGTACCGCGATAATCCGCGCGCGGCTGAACAAGATCGACTACCTGGTGCAGGCGATGACCGCTTCCATCGCGGCCCATGGCAAACGCCTCGCGCCACTGATGCGCGCGGCCGGGTTCCGCTACGTATTCCTCGGCATCGAAAACGTCCTCGAGGAGGACCTCGCGTTTCTGAAAGCGAAGGCCAAGAACAGCCGGCAGATCGAGGGGCGGCGCATCAACACCGCCGTGGCGGCAGTCGAGGCGCTGCACCGCCACGGCATGCTCGTTGTCGGCGGATTGATCGTTGGCAACCCCGACGACACACGCGAATCAATCGAGGCCAATCTCGCCTTCGCGCGCAAATACGTCGACTGGCCCTACATCCAGCATCCGACGCCGTATCCCGGCACGCCGATGACCAAGGACTTCGAGGCGCGCGGCCTCATCACGACGTCGGACGTCGCCCAATACGACGGGACGACCGCGGTGACACGCACGCGTGATCTGGAGCCGGAGGAAATCGAGTTCATGCGATGGAAGGCGGAACGCTGGATGAAACTGCGCCACCTGCCCGTCGCCCTCGCGCACGATCCCGGGTTCGTGCTGCGGAACGGCGCGCGCATGTTCGCGCACACGTTCCGCGGATCGACATGGCGATCCGCCGTCGGCCTCGAAACCGATCGCGAGGTCTTCCGGCGGTATCGATCGATTCGCACCGCCGAGCGTAATTACGTCGACTACCCGGAACCTGCTACGTGTTCCAGACCGACGCTTTCTTCGCCCAGCTCGTATCAGAGTACCGCGTGCTGAAGGCGCGCCCGGTTTCGCCGAGCGCGGCCGGATCGCCGCTCGCTTTGTATTTCGACACGCCCGCCCAATAGAGCGCCTCGGGCGCTGCATCGCTGTTGGGGTACTTTTCCACGATGGTCCGGAACAGCGGTTCGGCTTCCGTGAAGCTGCCGCGCGCGAACGCCGACTTCGCGAGCCCCAGCGCGAGCTGGGCGAGAAAGTCGTCGGCGGGCAGGAACCCCTCGATCCGGTGACGCTCGTGGCCGCCGCTGTCGACGATCAGCGTCGTCGGCGTCCACTGCGCGTTGAAGCGCGAACCCAGCCGCTTGAACTCGTCGGCATTCTCGCGCACGTGGACGCGCACAGGCGTGAACTGCTGCTGGACGAAGTCCACGACCCGCGGATCCGAATACACCTCGGCATCCAGCCGAGCACAGCCGCTTCACATCGGGGCGGCGCTGAAGTCGACGAGCAGATGCTTGCCGCCGCCGCGCTCGAGCGCCGCTTCGAAATCCCGTTCCCACGTGATTTCCCTGTGGGCTGTTGTCATGATCGCCTCCTGCCGGGCCTAAAGCCTTCGATCTCTGCCGTCTTGCCGGGGCATGAAGCCCCGGTCTACGTCAGGTACCCGGCCTACGTCAGTTAGCCCCGGCCCAACGCCAGCGTAGGCCGGCCCTTTATGGGCCGGCAAACAGCAACAGCCATGCCTTACCTGCAGCTAACCCTCCGACTCGACTATACTTGCCCCGTCAGCTCCCCCGACTTGTCCCGCCCTAGCGCCTGGCGCGAAGGTGGAACCGACCTCGGAGGCACACGGTGTTTGTCTACGCAGCCATCGGCGCGCTGGGTCTGCTCTTCCTCCTCGCCATGCTGTTCATGGGCGATGTCTTCGGCGGCGATCACGACTTCGATCACGGCGGAGACCTCGGACACGATGGCGATTTCGGCAGCGGGCCGAGCTTTCTGTCGGCTCGCATCATTTCATCTTTTATCACCGCGTTTGGCGTCGGCGGCGTCGTCGGCCGCTATTACAACCTCTCGCATCCGGCGGCGTCCGGCGTCGGCATCGTCACCGGTGTGCTCATGGCCGGGCTCGTGTACCAATTCGCGAAGATCCTGTATTCGCAGCAGGCGTCGAGCGAGCTGCGCATGGCGGGCCTGCGCGGGACGCGCGGCGAAGTGAGCGTCGCGATCCCGGCGAACGGCGTCGGCGAGATCACCATCACCGCCGGCGGCGAGCGCACCACGCACATCGCGCGATCCGCGGATGGCCAGGCAATTCCTGCGGGCACGGAAGTCGTCATCACCAATCCGCTCGGCCAATCGCTAGTCGTCTCGCGGGCACCGGTGCCCACGAGTGGAGTCTCATCATGATCCTCGGCGATCTCACAGCCATCACCGTCGTCCTCATGGTTCTCGTGGGCATCGTGGCCCTCTTCGCAGCCATGGGGCTGTTCGCCCGCAACTACATCAAGGTGCCACCGTCGCAGGTCGCGATCTTCTACGGGCGGAAGCACCGCTACGAGGACGACAAGGGCAACAGGGTCATGGTCGGCTTCCGCGTCGTCAAGGGAGGCGCCGCGCTGCGGGTGCCGCTGCTCGAGAAAATCGCCTATCTCTCGCTGAACATCATCTCGATCCCGTTGAAGATTCAGCGCGCGTACACAAAGGAAGGGGTCCCGGTCAGTGTCGAAGCCGTCGCCAACGTGAAGATCGCCGGCGACGACATGTCGTTGCGCGCCGCGGCCGAGCGTTTTCTCGGCATGACGCCCGAACAGGTGAAGAGCGTGATCTTCCAGACGCTGGAAGGCCACCTGCGCGCGATCCTCGGTACGCTGACGGTCGAAGCCATCAACGCCGATCGATCCGCGTTCGCGCAGAAGATGACCGACGAAGCCGCGCAGGATCTGAAGAAGATGGGGGTCAACATCGACATCCTGACGATTCAGCAGATCAGCGACGAAATGGGCTACCTCGACGCGCTCGGCCGGAAACGCACGGCGGAGGTCAAGCGCGACGCGCTCATCGGCGAGGCGCTCGCCCAGCGCGACGCGATGATCCAGTCGGCGTCGGCGGATCAGGAAGGCAGGACGAAGCGCTACGAAGCGGACGTCACGATCGCGCAGTCGCTGCGCGACAAGGAAACGCGGCAGGCGGAGTTCGACGCGGCCGTCAAGGCCAAGCAGGCCGAGGCGGAACAGGCCGGGCCGCTCGCCAACGCCGTCGCGCAGCAGCGCGTCACCGAGCAGACCGTCCGGATCGAACAGGTCCGCACGCAGCAGCAGGTCGCGGTCGCCGAACAGGAGGCCGCGCGCAAGGAAAAGGAACTGATCGCCACGGTCGTGAAGCCGGCGGAGGCGGCGCGGCAGGCGCAGGTTCTTCAGGCGGAGGGGGCGCGCCAGGCGACGATCATCAAGGCGGAGGCGACTCAGAAGGAGCTGGAGTTCCAGGGCGCGGGCGAGGCGGCGAAGATCGAGAAGATCGGGCGCGCCGAAGCGGCGAAGGTGCTGGCCGTCGGCGAAGCGGAAGCCGAAGTCATCAAGAAGAAGCTGCTCGCCGAGGCGGAAGGCCTGCAGCGCAAGGCGGATGCCTGGAAGCAGTTCAACGAAGCGGCGGTCATCAATCTCGTGGTCGACAAGATGCCGGAGCTCGCGCAGGCCTTCGCGACCCAGCTCGCCGGGATCGACAAGATCAACATCATCGAGATGGGCGGAACCGCCAACGGCCACGGCAGCGGCGGCGTCAACCGGGTGATGGGGACCGTCGGCGGCGGGATGAGCGCGATGCTCGGGATGCTGAAGGATCAGTTCGGCATCGACATCGCGCGGATGATGGCTGCGAAGGCGGAAGCGGCGACGCTGCAGGCGGAGAGCGCCGTCGTCGCCGGCGAGCCGCCGGCGCGGAAGAAGTAACGCGGACGGTTATCGGCCGGGCGGGAACCGCCGGACCATCGCGGGCACTTCGGTCGGTTGCGCAAAGCTGCGCACCGCCTCGGCCTCGTCGTCGAAGATCTCGAACACGTCGACGAGCCGCGTCATCTCCAGCACGCGACGGACCCGACCGCTCGGACGCAGCAGCTTCAGGCGGCCGCCGCGCCGGATGATGTGCAGGTACATCGATACGAGCGCGCCGATGCCGCCGCTGTCGATATAGGTTACGCGTTCGAGATTCACGACCAGATCGGCGGATCCGGACGCAACGAGTGAAGTGATGCGGTTCGTAAAGGAACTGTCGCCGTCGTCTGCGACCAGTCGGCCGGTGAGCTCGACGACGGTGACATGACCCCGACGCCGCTCCGTTATTTCTAGAGCAGCTACCATGGACCCCTCCGGTACTTGCGCCGCGATTGCAGCTCGCGGTGAAGTAAGGCGAGTATACGCTTCCCGTTCCCGGGACGCGAGACGGTACCTTTGTCAGGCGAGGCGGCGGTATACTGCCGCGGTGCGGCACCCCGTTCCCCGCATTCTGGCGTTCGTTCTGTGGGCGGCCTTGGGCCCCGCCTCGCGGGGCGAAGCGCAGCTGGCGCGTCCCGACGCGCTGCCACCCCTGACGACGATCAAGTCGATCCGCGCCATGTCGCAGGACGAAGCGGCACGCGGATATCCGGTCCGCGTCCGCGCGATCGTCACCCACTTCGACGAGCAATGGGACACCGGCCTGATCGTGCACGACGGCGAGTTCGGGCAGTACGTGAACACGCCGGCCCATCCCGAACGAGTGGGTGAGTGGAAAAACCTGCAGCGCGGCGATGTCATCGAGATCGAGGGGCGCACGGTTCGCGGCGGGTTCGCACCGAACATCGAGCCCGCGCGCATCAGAAAAGTCGCGCGCGCTCCGCTGCCGGCGCCAAAGACCATCCCGTTCACGTCGATGCTGACCGGACGTCACGACTGCGACTACATCGAGGTGAATGGTGTCATCCAGCGCGCGTGGTTCGCGTCCGATTCAACCAATCGCACGCTCTTCGCCGACGTCGCATACGAGGAGGGCGTCCTCAGGGCGACGTTCTGGGACTACAAACCTGACGACCTCTCGCACCTGATCGACGCGCGCGTCCGGCTTCGCGGCAACGTGGGAACGCTCTTCGGCCAGACCGAGCAGCTCCGGGGAGTCTCGCTGTTCGTCGGCCACACGAGCGACGTTCTCCTGCTGGAGTCGCCGCCGGATCCTTTCTATCTGCCGACGCGCACGATCCGCAGCATCTACAACTATTCCGCGGCAGGCGAAGTCAACCGTCGGATTCGCGTGCGGGGCGTGGTGACCGGCTACATCCCTGGACATCCGGTCGAAATCAGCGACTTCACCAGCACCGCGCGGTTCCGCTACGTCCGCCACGTCCTTTACGTGGACGACGGAACCGGCGGGGCGCGCGTGGAGACCGAACAGCCCG
>JBKPLP010000127.1:0-4190 GCA_046731735.1 Acidobacteriota bacterium | reverse complement strand
AGAAGATGTTCATCGCCCGCGCCCTGCAGCAATCGAAGGGAAACGTCGGCGATGCCGCGGAAATCCTCGGCCTCCACCGCAACACCATCGCGCGAAAGATCTCGGAATACCGGATAAAGAGGACGTAACCCGGGATCCGGGACGCGGGATCCGGGATCCGATGTTCGTCGCATCCCGGATCCCGGATCCCGGATCCCGGGTCCCGCGATTAGCAGTCGACCTCATCGACTGCTTGACAGGTGCGGACGCCTTCCGTAGAATTAGCAGTCGGTCAGGCGGATTGCTAAGCCGCAAAGCCGCAGGGCTTCATTCAGGCCGAAAACTTAGGCTTTTTACCCCAGAACAGGCGGGCGAGACCCGCCGGACAACGGAGCGGCAGCACCGCCCCACAACCCGGAGTTGACAGCGATATGGCAACAGCAACTGCAGTCAGAATTCGGCCCCTGCACGACCGCGTCATCGTGCAGCGCCTCGAGGAAGGCGAGCAGAAGATCGGCGGAATCATCATCCCGGATACGGCGAAAGAGAAGCCGCAGCAGGGCAAGGTGATCGCCGTGGGCAAGGGCAAGGTCGAGAAAGACGGCAAGGTGACACCGCTCGACGTCAAGGAAGGGGACACCATCCTCTTCGGCAAGTACTCCGGCCAGGAGATCAAGCTCGATGGCGAGGAGTATCTGATCATGCGCGAGGAAGAGATCCTCGGGGTCATCACGAAATAGGTTTCAGCGGTCAGCTATCAGCTCTCAGCGATCCGCTGACGGCTGACGCTGGTGCATGTCAAGGGTGCAGGCTAACTGAGAGCTGACAGCCGAGAGCTGACAGACAATACGGAGACATCAAGAAACTATGGCTAAACAGATTGTTTACGGTGAGGAATCCCGCCAGGCGATCCTGCGCGGCGTCAACGCCCTCGCCAATGCCGTCAAGGTGACGCTCGGTCCCAAGGGCCGCAACGTTGTCCTCGACAAGAAGTTCGGCTCCCCCACGATTACCAAGGACGGCGTCACCGTCGCCAAGGAAATCGATCTCAAGGATCCGCTCGAGAACATGGGCGCGCAGATGGTGCGCGAAGTGGCGAGCAAGACCTCGGACATCGCCGGCGACGGCACCACGACGGCGACGGTGCTCGCGCAGGCGATCTTCCGCGAGGGCGCGAAGAACGTCGTTGCCGGCGCCAACCCGATGGAGCTGAAGCGCGGGATCGAACGCGCGGTTGAAGTGGTGGTCAACGAGCTGAAGAAGGCGGCCAAGCCGGTCGGCGGCACGGCCATCGCGCAGGTCGGCACCATCTCGGCCAACAGCGACGAGACGATCGGCAAGATCATCGCGGAAGCGATGGAGAAAGTCGGCAAGGACGGCGTCATCACGGTCGAGGAAGCGAAGTCGATGGAGACCTCGCTGGAAGTGGTCGAAGGCATGCAGTTCGACCGCGGCTACCTCTCGCCCTACTTCGTGACCGATCCCGAGCGGATGGAAGTCGTGCTGGAGAACCCGGTCATCCTGATCCACGAGAAGAAGATCAGCTCGATGAAGGATCTGCTGCCGCTGCTCGAACAGGTGGCGCGTGCGGGCCGTCCGCTGGTGATCATCGCGGAGGACGTCGACGGTGAAGCGCTGGCGACGCTCGTGGTGAACAAGCTGCGCGGCACGCTCCAGGCCGTCGCGGTCAAGGCGCCAGGCTTCGGCGATCGCCGCAAGGCGATGCTCGAGGATATCGCAATCCTCACCGGCGGCCGCGCGATCACCGAGGACCTCGGGATCAAGCTCGAGAACATCAAGCTCGAGGATCTCGGCAAGGCGAAGAAGGTCACGATCGACAAGGACAACACGACGATCGTCGAAGGCTCGGGCGCGCAGAGCGCAATCGAGGGCCGGGTCAAGCAGATCCGCACGCAAGTCGAGGAGACCACGTCGGACTACGACCGCGAGAAGCTGCAGGAGCGGCTGGCGAAGCTCGTCGGCGGCGTTGCGGTGATCAAGGTCGGCGCCGCCACCGAGACCGAGATGAAAGAAAAGAAAGCGCGCGTCGAGGACGCGATGCATGCGACGAAGGCGGCGGTCGAAGAAGGCATCGTCCCGGGCGGCGGCGTGGCGCTGCTGCGCGCGGGCAAGGCGCTCGATTCGCTGAAGCTCGAGGGCGACCAGTCGGTGGGGGCGAGCATCATCCGCAAGGCGATCGAAGAGCCGCTGCGCTGGATCGCGACCAACGCCGGCCAGGAAGGCTCGATCGTCGTCCAGAGGGTCAAGGACGCCAAGGGCGACGAAGGCTACAACGCGGGCAGCGACAAGTACGAGAACCTGGTGTCGGCGGGCGTCATCGATCCGGTCAAGGTCGTGCGCACCGCGCTCCAGAACGCCTCGTCGATCGCGTCCCTGCTGCTGACGACCGAAGCGCTCGTCTCCGAGATTCCCGAGGAGAAGAAGGAAGCGGCGGGCGGCGGCATGCCGGGCGGCGGCGGCATGGGCGGGATGTACTGACGCGTACGAAAATGATGAATGATGAATGATGAATGATGAATGATGAATGATGAATGACGAATGCTGAACTGATGAATGCTGGATGAAATCAGCATTTAGAAACTCAAGTCAGCGATTCAGTTGGCCGGCCGGGAGGATTCCCGGCCGGCTTTTTTTGTCGTCTCACCTTTTACCTTCTACCTTCTACCTTTTACCTTTTACCTTTTACCTTTTACCTTGCACAGGCACCCTTCGACCCTATTTCTGGAACGCGTACGAGAGCTTGACGAAAAACTGACGAGCCTGCCGTTCGAGGCGATCACGATCGCTCAGCTCGCGAATATCACCGTAGCCCACGAACATGACCGACTGCCAGTTGAGCTTGTAGGCGAGCAGCGCCGAGCCCTCCATCGTCCCGCTTTTTGCGGGCACGGGTTCGAGGAAGAGCGACGGATCATTGCGCGTCGAGACGTATTGCACGATCCCCCGAACGAACATCCGCGCGTTGAACGTGTAGGTGCTCTTGACGCGCGAGACCTGAGCCTTGAACAGCCGCCGTGACACGCCTGCGGTGTCGGGCACGTAAAGACTGCGAATCGTCGCCGAGAGATCGAACGCGAGATGGTTGGTCGCGTTCAGCGTCAGGTGCATTTCGTTGCTCGGTCCATGCCCGAGACGCGAGTTCGCGAAGTCCACTTCCTGTCCGGCGTTTCCGAACAGGCCGATCTCCGACACGCGCCGGGACGGCCGGAAGAAGAGGACGTAGTTGAATCTCGTGCGAGTGAACAGGCGGTCGCCGCTGAGCACGCGATCGTTGGTGACGCGGTATTGCATGAAGCCCCCGAACCGGGTATCCATGCCGGCCCCCGGCTCGATCTGACGGCTAATCAGCTTGCCGCGGGAATCGTTCTGCTGCTGGAAACCGAAGAATGTGCGTTGGCGCGAAATGAATCCTTTCGGCCGCACGGTCCAGCCGGAGAAACTCGCGAACTCGCGGTAGCCGACCTGCGGAACGAACCCGGTGTCGGCGCGGAAATCATCCCCGAGCCGCTTGAACCCGTTGCTGGTGTCGAAATGTTTCAGGCTCCGGGACCACTGCACCGTGCCGGCGTGCGAGCGGAGCCGCTGGCCGGTCCATTCCGCCGCGACGTCGGGTTGATTCGGCGTCCGGGATCCGCTGACCAACCACTGTCCGGTGATGACGTCGCTCCCCGAGGGACGCCACTGGAAATCGGGACCGGCGACCCGATTGTGGCCATTGCCATCGTGTGACTCGCGGTCGGTGAAGAGAAATCCGACGAACGACAGGCCGATGTCCCGCTTCGCCCGTGCGATGGTCACCGTCGATCCAAAATCCTGCGACGCGAACGAGGAGCCGGTGGGACCGGGAAGAATTGCGCTTCCGCCACCCGCGTCGTCCGCGACGAGGAGCGTGTAGCGCACTCCCGCCGCCTTGCCAGTCACTCGCCCGCCCCAGCGGGGCGCGGTAATCGTGCGGGTATAGACTGCCTGGATCGGCGTCTGAAAGAGATCCACGCCTTCGAGAAAGAACGGGCGCTTCTCGGGATAGAACAGCGCGAAGCGCTCGTTGGCCGAGATCTGTGCCGTGTCCGACTCGATCTGCGAGAAGTCGGGCTTGACGGTAAAGTCCACCACCGTGTCGGCGTTCGGCGTGAACTTGACGTCCGCACCGCCGTGCGGCTTGACCGACTCGCTCACGAATCGTGAGCCCA
>JBKPLP010000126.1:0-8366 GCA_046731735.1 Acidobacteriota bacterium | reverse complement strand
CGAAGATCCATTTGCCGGCGGCGTCGAACTTCTGCAGGATTGTCAGCACCCGGCGATCGTTGCGCAGGTACTCCGGCGCCCGGCCGCCGATGCACAACACCGCCTCATAGTCTTCCACCCGCACGTCGTCGAAGGTCAGGTGCGATTCGACGACGTAGCCAGGGCTTTCCTTGTAGGTGTCCCAGCCCGGCTCGAAGTCGTGCATGACGAGGTTGAGCCGCCGCTTCGAGGGAGCCGCGATGCGCGGCTCGTAGTCCGCCTCCTGAAAACGATGAAGCGCGTAGAGCGTTTCGTAGCTCTCGCCGCCGTCGCCGGTAATGATTAAGATGCGCTTTGCCATGCCATACGATACTCCGAGCCGCCGGAAATTTCTGTCCGCCTTCGCGGTCGCGCCGATATTGTCACTTGGCGGCGCGGCCGCTACGGCGAGACTGGGCCGAGCCCGCTCTGCCACTCACGCGACCCAGGCTCAGAGTCGGGCGCTGCGACTCGGCGGTCCGATCTTCCTCAAGTCCGACGACCCGGCTGAACTCGCGCGCGAGCACCGGCGGCTCGGCTACAGCGCCGCGTACTGTCCGGCGGCGCGCATCGAGGACGCCGATCGCATCCGCGCCATTCGCAACGCGTTTGCTGCCGAGAACGTCGCGATCGCCGAAGTCGGCGCGTGGAAGAACATGCTCGATCCCGACGCGGCGAAACGCGCGGAAAACCTGAAATATGTCACCGAGCGTCTGGCGCTGGCGGAAGCCGTCCAGGCGCGGTGCTGTGTCGACATCGCGGGCTCGTACAGCCCGACCGTCTGGTACGGCCCACATCCGAAGAACCTGTCGCGGGAGTTCTTCGAGGCGACCGTCGAGAATTGCCGCAAGGTCATCGACGCGGTCAAGCCGCGCCGGACGACGTTTTCGATCGAGATGATGGGATGGCTGCTGCCGGACGGGCCGGATTCCTACCTGAAGCTGATTCGCGCCGTCGACCGGCCCGCGTTTGCCGTGCACATGGACGTCTGCAACGGCATCAACTCGCCGGAGCGGTTCTACAACAACGCCGCATTCATCACGGAATGCTTCTCGAAGCTGGGGAAGTGGATCGCGTCGTGCCACGCGAAGGATCTCGCCTGGATTCCGGAATACAACGTGCACTTCAAGGAAGTCATTCCGGGCAAAGGGGAAGTGGACTACGCGACGTATCTGCGCGAGCTGTCGAAGCTGCCGGTCGACGCGCCGCTGATGCTCGAGCACCTGCAGAACGCGGACGAGTACACCGAGGGGCGCGAGTACATCCGTTCGGTGGGAGCCCGCGTGGGAATCTCGTTTGCGTAAGCCGGCCCGTAAAGGGCCGGCCTACATCTTGGCGTGAGCTCGTATCAGCCGGCCCGTGAAGCGCCGGCGTGCATGTAGGCCGGGGCTTTATGCCCCGGCGCGTGCCGCGATTTTTATCACCAACCCAATTTCACTCCCAGCCGTACCTGCCGTTCGCTGCCGTCCTGCGTGCCGGTGATAACCGCGAAGCCATTCAGGTTGTTCACGGATCCGTCCGCGTTCAGTCGCAGGTTGGAAACGTTCCCGCCGGGATTGCTGAAGCGAGGACGGTTCGTGACGTTGAACGCCTCCAGACGTACCTGCAGGATCGCCTGGCGCGGCAGCTTGAGCTGCCGGAACAAGCCAAAGTCCCACGACGCCACACCGGGCCCGCGCATGCTGTTGAAGGAAGCCGTGCCAAAGCGCGCCTCCGTCACCGGCTTGAAGGCCAGCGGATCGAAGTAGGCGCTGGTCGGACCGATGCCGCCGAGGATCAGCACGTCCGCCTTGACCTGGTCAGCGCGCTGATCGTTCTCGGGCGCGTTCAGCGAGCTCCCGGAGGCGGTGACGCTGAAGGGCGTTCCGCTGTAGAAGCTGAGAACGTTGTTCACCTGCCACCCGCCGACAATTTGCGACAAAACGCCGCCGTCGCTCACCCATCGGCGGCCCGGTCCGAAGGGCAGCTCGGTCATGTTCGTGATGTTCAAGTTGTGCGTGCGATCGAAATCGCTCAGCGACTTGTTCAGGTCGTAGTACTCCGGAATGTTGATACGCAAGGCGCCGTCGCTGTTTGGATTGCCCGCGATGCCGGTCGCCTTGGAGTAGGTGTAATTGGCGCCCAGCTGGATTCCGTTCGCGAAACGCCGATCGAGACGGGTCTGCAGCGCATCGTACTGGCTGTCGCCGATCGGGGCGATCAGGCGTGTCTGGCCTGTCCGATTAAACTTCTGATTCAACTGCCGACCGGCCTGGCCGCCATTGATCGGCGACCAATTCAACTCGCGGAACCCGAGCTGATCGACCTGGCGGGTTCCGACGTACGCGGCCTCGCCGACGAAGCCCCACCGGAGCTCCTTCTGTACAGCCACGTTCCACGAGCGGATGTTCCCGCGCACGAATTTATCGGGCAGCGTGAAGACCGTGATCGGGCTGGGCACCGACAGAATCCCGTTTCCGAGATCAGGATCGGCGATCAGGGGAATGCCATCGCTCGTCCGGCTGACGAAGGCGAGCGAGTTCGGCGCGTCGAGCAGCAGGTTCAAGACGGCCGGATGGTTCGTGCGGAGTGGCCTCGCCAGCGAGTACGGGTCGTTGGTGATGCCGAATCCGGCGCGAAGGACCAGGCCCGTCGTCGGGCGGAAGGTGACACCGAGCCGCGGCGCGAACAGGGTCTTGCTGACCGAGACGCCAAGGTCCTTCGGCACCGACCCGACGCCGCCCACCATCATCTGATTGGTATCGACGTTGTACCGTTCCAGCCCGCGGGCCGCGCGCGTCGGAACCGGGAAATACTCCCACCTCGTGCCGTACGAGACCGTCAACTTCGACGAAGCCTGCCACTGATCACGGATGTAGAGACTGTACTGCCAGTTGCGTGTCGTGTAGGGTTCAACCAGTTTGAGACGGCCGATTCGGTTCGGCACGCCGAGAAGGAATGAGGCGAACGCGTTGTACATATTCGAGCTCGGCCCGCCCAGGATCTGCGTCGGCCCCCCCTGGTAGCGGAACCCGCCGCGCGCGCCGAAGCTGTCGCCGCCGCTGATCTCCGGCTGGGTGTGGTTCAGCGCCTGATAGTAGATGTCCGTGCCCATCCGGACGTTGTGTTTCCCCTTGAGCCAGCCGAGGTTCGACACGATCTGATACTGGTCGTCGCTGCGGTAATACGGCATGAACGTATCGGTGGTACCGAGATCCGCGTACGTGTCGAGATCGAAGAACGGTGTGCCGCCTTCATACGCGTGGGGGCCGTTCGTTCCCGGCAGGTGGAGCACATCGAGCCCCTTGTTGGCGCCGATGTCCGACTGCTCGACGCCGGTATTCATGCGTACGAAGCCGACGTTCGCGTCTAGGATGAGCGTCGAGGACAGCGAGTAGGTAGCACCCGCCGACACATTGTAGGTATTGCCTTCGCCGGTTCCCGGATTGCTGCTGCCGAGCGGCGCGCCCTGCAGCTCCTTGCCGAAGTTGGTGCCGTTCTCGGTGTAAAAGTCGAGGATGCTGAAGCGGCCGAACACGTTGAGCTTGCTGCTCGCGTTCATGTTCACCTTGGTGTCGAGGGTCGACCGATTGAGGATGAACGGAGCCTGCACGAAATAGTTGTTCGTTTCCCCGGGCAGGTTCGGCAGCGGAAGCAGCGACAGCAGGTACTTAGCCGTCGGATCGATCATGTCGGCCGGGATGATGTTGTTCTCGAACGGCGTGCGGCCCGAGCCGTTCGCGGCGCCGGTGAACGGGTTGTAGATCGGATTGGCTGACCCGCGAAGGTCGCCACGCCGCACGGCCTCCGTCGGAACCGAAAGCGTCCGCGTCAATGACTGTCGATCCCGCGTGCCTTCGTAGCTGCCGAAGTAAAAGAGCTTGTTGTGAACAATCGGCCCGCCCAGGGTGCCGCCGTACTGGTTGTACTCCCAGTCTCCCTTTGGCGTGCCGGCCGGTGCAAAGTAATTCCGTGTCCTCAGGTTTTCGTTCGTGTGGTACTCGAACAGCGACCCGCGGACGTTATTGGTGCCGCTTTTGATCTGCGCGTTGATGGCCGAGCCTCCGGCCAGCCCCTGCTCGGCATCGAAGCTGCTCGTCACGATATTGACGGTCTCGATCGACTCCAGCGCGGGGACGTAGGCGGCGACGTGCGGCAGCCAGACGTTCGTCGTGCTGACGCCGTCGATCCGGATGTTGTTCGCGCTGCGGCTCGCGCCGTTGACGTTGAACACGAGTGCGCGCGACGGATTGGACGGCACCGAATGCGCCTCGGCCGGCGGCGTGAAGCCTGGGAGCACCCGGAAGAGGTATTGGTAGTTCCGGTTCATCGACACGGGAAGATTCACAAGCTCCCGCGCCTTGAGTTCCGATCGCACTTCGGCGCGGTCGGTCTGGAGCACCGGCGACTCGGCGGATACCATCACCGTTTCCGAGACCTGGCCGACTTCGAGCTTGGCGTCGACGCGCGCCACCGAGTTCAATGTGACGGGGACGCTGCGGCTGAACGTGCGAAAGCCGCCTATCTTGATGGAAACCGTGTAGGTGCCGGATGGCACCGCAGTGAAGTGGTACTCGCCATTGGCGTCGGTCACGAGCTCGCGCGTGAGCTTTGTCTCGGCCTGCTCGATCGTGACGGTGGCCCCGGGGAGCGTGGCCCCGCTGGCGTCGGTGACATTCCCCACGATAGATCCGTAGAGGACCTGTGCGGACGACGGGAGCACACCCGCGATCCAAGCGACGAGAAACAGTGCAGCGGCAGCACCGCAACGACGAAGCACTACACAAGGCATATTTCCTTCTCCTCTCTCTGAGCGGAGTGGCTATACGGGGGCAGTCGCCGCCTATCCTAGCGCAACGAGCGGGAGACGGATCATCTAAGCCCATGTCCACGGGCATGTGCGCCGCCCGGACGCCCGGACGCCGCGCGGCGCGTGGCCGAGCGGTGGCAGTAATGCGGCGTCTACCCTCCGAGGGCCGACGCTGATCTGGCTGGCACCATCGACGCCAGCCTTACAATAGCGCCGTGGTGCGGATCGCGCTCACGGTACTGCTCTCGGTGGCGCCGGCAGCGCAGGGTACGCGCGCGCAGGACGCCTACAAAAGCGCGCTCGATCTCGAGGCGCAGGGGAATCATTCCGCCGCGCTCGCGCGGCTGTGGGAGGCGGCCGCATCGGACCCGCGCGACGCAGAGATCCAGAACGCGCTCGGCGAGGCGCTCGAGCGCATGGGGGCGCTCGACGCGGCGCTCGACGCATACCGCGCCGCGCTCGCCGTGCGGCCGGATTTCCAGAAGGCATCGAACAATCTGATCCTGACGCTCGTGAAGGTGGGGAAGGGTTCCGAGGCGGTCGCGCGCGCGCGGGCGATTGCCGCCGACGCGCCGATGGATGCCGAACGTCAATTCACGCTGGCGCTGGCGCAGTCGGAGCAGGACGTGCCGGCGGCGATCGACAGCTTCCGCCGCACGCTCGCGCTGTCACCGCGACACGTCCTGGCGCGCTACAACCTCGCCCTCACGCTGAGCCGCGTCGATCGGACCGCTGAAGCCATCGAGGAGCTGCACCGCGCGATCGAGATCGAATCGCGTCCGGAACTGCACTACGCGCTCGGGGTCATCTACTGGCATCAGGGGGATCTCGACCGCGCCGCGGACGCGCTGCGCCAGGCGGTCGCCGGCAACGAGCGCTATGCGGAGGCCTATTACACCCTCGGCGCGGTCCTGAAAGGGAAGCGCGACTGGAAGGGCGCGTCTGCCGCACTGTCGCGGGCGATCGCCATCCGCCCCGACTTCCTGCCGGCGCAGCAGACGCTCGCGCAAGTGTGGCAGGGTGCCGGCGACGAGGCGCGGGCGCGCGAGGCGTTCGCGCGCGCCGAGGCAATCCGCCACACGGCGGCGCGCGAACAGGAAGCCAGCGTGCTGACGGCGGCCGGGACGCAGCAATTGGAGCGGGGAGAGCTGGCGGCCGCGCTCGAGACATTCCGGAAAGCCGCGAGCGTCCTAAACAGTTACGCTCCGGCGTTTTACCAGATGGGACGAACCCTCAACGCGCTCGGGCAACCGGTGGCGGCACGCGAGGCCTTCGCGCGCGCGCAGCAGCTGAATCCGAGCCTCGTGCCGCCACGAAATCTCCCTTGAAGTAATCGATTACATCACCCGCGGCCCAGGGGCCCGCGGGGCCGCCGCAACGCCCCGGCGCAGTTTTGCGCTGTGAAACGGCTGGGCTGACCGGAAACCGGACCTTGTCCTGCCCTGACGCCGGTTGTATAACCTACCCGTCGTCTTTCGACCGGGGATCATCCCCGCTCTGGAGGAGCTTGATGAAAAGAATCCGGGTATTTCACGGCCTGTTGTGCGCAGCGTGGCTGCTGGCCGTGACCGGCGCACTGCACGCGCAGGAATTCCGCGCCACTGTCCAAGGACAGGTTGTCGATTCGAGCAAGGCGGCACTGCCTGGCGCGACCGTCACCGTCCGCAACCAGGAAACGAACGAAGTGGCGACCGCCACGACGAACAACGAAGGCAATTACACCATTCCGTTCCTCCGGCCCGGCATTTATACGCTGACCGTGGAAATGAGCGGCTTCCAGAAGTACACGCGCAGTGACATGCGGCTCGAAGTGAGCCAGGTCGCCGTCGTCAATACCCAGCTCGGGGTCGGGGGGGTCACGGAAAACGTGACCGTCTCGGCGGAATCGCCGCTGCTGGAAACGAGCAAGGCCGATCGCGGTACCGTCATTGACCAGGCACGCATCGCCGAGCTGCCGCTGCAGTCGCGCAGCCCGATGGCGCTCGCCGTCCTCGTCGCCGGCGTCAACTACAACGCGCAGGCGATCTATCTCAGGCCCTTCGACAACGGCGCGCTCGCCGACTGGTCGATGAACGGCGGCCAGAACCGCAACAACGAGTTCCTGCTCGACGGCGCCCCCAACAACGCGAACCAGGGCGGCAACAACATCGCCTACGTGCCTCCAGCCGAGGCGGTCCAGGAATTCAAGGTCTCGACCAACTCGTACGACGCGCAGTACGGCCGCACCGCCGGCGGCGTCGTCAACATGTCGCTGAAGTCGGGGACGAACTCGTTCCACGGCGTCGGCTACGATTTCATGCGGCGCAAGGGTCTGGCCGCCAATTCGTTCCTCCTCAACTCGCGCAACTCGCCCAAGACCGATCAATACATCGATCAGTATGGGTTCGTGGTCGATGGCCCGATCTGGAAGAACAAGACGTTCTTCCTGTTCAACGGAGAGAAGTACCGGGAAGGCACGCCCGCTCCGCTGAACTCGACGACGCCAACGGTGGCGATGAAGAACGGAGATTTTTCCGGGCTGGTGGATGCGCAGGGACGCCAGATCATCATCTACGACCCGGCGACGGGCCGCGACGTCAACGGCGTCTGGACGCGCGAAGCATTCCCCAACAACCGTATCCCCGTCGAGCGCTTCTCGGCGACGGCGCGGGCCATCATGAAGTACTACCCCGACCCGAACTATGTGACCGCGGGTGCCGCACCGTGGCAGAACAACCTGGATTACCCCGAGCATTTCAACAAGGACCTGTTCTGGAACTGGGTCGGCAAGGTCGACCACAACTTCAGCGCGAAAGATCGCGCGTTCTTCCGTTGGGGCGAGAACGAGCGCAACGAGGTGCGTAATACCACACCGATCCGTAGCGGCCCGGCACAGAACGGCCAGCTGCCGCTGTGGCGCGCCAACCGCGCGCTCGTCGGCGACTGGGTGCACATCTTCGGCGCCGGCACGGTGTTCAACTTGCGCGCCAGCTACACCTATTTCCTCGAATGGAGCTACTCCACGGAGGGGCTCGGTTTCGACGCCACGGAGTTCTGGCCCGCCAGCCTCGTCAATCAGCTGCCGAGCAAGCAGGTTGGTGGCATCTTCCCGGTCATCAACATGGACGACTACGTGGGCCTGTCGCGCGGTTCGTCGCCGAACAGGAACCGGAACTACACGGTCCAGCCGAACGTGTCGATGACCCGCGGCGCGCACAACATCCGCAGCGGTCTGGACATGCGCCTGGCCAATGTCTACAACGAGAACTACAACAACTCCGGCGGGAACCTCACGTTCACCCGCCAGTTCACGCGCCAAACCGTCAACAGCACGAGCGTCCTCGAGGGCAACTCCTTCGCCTCATTTCTGCTCGGCGCGGCGAGCAGCGGCAACGTGGATGTCAACCCGAAGCCGCACTACGAGTGGTTCTATGTGGCGCCGTGGATCCAGGACGACTGGCGGGTCAACCGGAAGATGACCCTCAACCTGGGCTTCCGCTGGGACTTCAATCCCGCGGTGCAGGAAGCGGACAACCTGCTGAACTACATCTTCGATCCGACGATTGTCAATCCCGTGTCG
>JBKPLP010000125.1:0-21305 GCA_046731735.1 Acidobacteriota bacterium | reverse complement strand
ACCCTTGTCCGCGGCGACCTTCGTGAGCGCGGCGGTCAGAGTGGTCTTGCCATGGTCGATGTGGCCGATGGTGCCAACGTTGACGTGGGGTTTGGATCGGTCGAATTTCTCTTTTGCCATGTCTGTGTACGTCCTCGCGTTACGTCTCTACTTACCCGTTATGTCAACTCGTTCGTGCGATCTTCTGGTCTCGTCACGCCTGCCCGCCTTCCGCCTTCGCTCGGCTACGCCGAGACTCCGGCGGACAAGTCGCTAGCCTGGCTTGCCAGCCGTAGCCCCGCCTTCGGCGCCGCGTCGAGTTTCTTCGCGCCCGACTCCGGCGGGCGGAGGCTGGAGCCGATGACCAGGATTGAACTGGTGACCTCGTCCTTACCAAGGACGCGCTCTGCCAACTGAGCTACATCGGCTTGGCTTCGTTATTTCCGAGGGGCTTCGCCCCTCGGACTCCCCTACACGCTCCCTCGCTCGCCGCTTCGCCGGCTCGCTCCGTTCGCGCGGGTCGCTTCGCTGCGCTCGCTCCCGTCTTTCTTCGCGCCACTTTGCCTCGCGCCGAAGCGACGTTCGTCACCAGCCTGAATCCAGTCACCCTCGGCCAGGCGCGAGCGAAGCGAGCCGCCCCGGCGGAGCCGGAGCGAGGCCCCCAGGCCGAGCGAGCGACGCCGTAGGGGAGTTCGAGGGGCGCGAGCCCCTCGATAAATACTGGAGCGGGAGACGGGGATCGAACCCGCGACCAACAGCTTGGAAGGCTGTGACTCTACCACTGAGTTACTCCCGCCTACGCGCCGGCCCCCGCTGCGCCTGGCCGGCGCTACGGCGAGGCAAGCCCGCTGCCTCCGTTCGAACTTTTTTCCCGCTTCAACTCTCGAGGTCCGCCTCCGCTCCGCTCGCGCGGCTCACTCGCTTCGCTCGTTCGCTCCGCCTGTCGCACGCCTCTGGGCTTTCCCAACCGCCCGCTCTTGCGCCAAGGCGCGCCGAAGGCGCGCCCGCCGGAGCGGAGCACGGCCCCCAGGCCGCGCGAGCTGACTGGCCAGCGGCCTTCAGTTGTCCGCCTTCGCGCTTCGCGCTTCGGCGTGCCAGACTTCGCGCGCTGGCTTGCCCAGACGAAGCTCGTCGGCGAAGCCAGCGAGCGAAGTCTGGTGGCGAGGGGAGGATTCGAACCTCCGAAGCCGCTGGGGCGACAGATTTACAGTCTGCTGCGTTTGACCGCTTCGCTACCTCGCCGATATCGCCCTGCATCCAACCTACTTGCTCCCGCTCGCTCGGCATTACGCGACGCTCAGAGTCGTTCGGGCGCAGGCGTTGACACGAGCGGGCGAGGCGGCATGGCAGGCTCCACCTTCGCACTCCGCGCTCCGGCGGACAAGGACGGACGCCACCATGTCTTCCCGCAAAACTGTCTGGATTTACTGTTCGACTTCCCCTGCGGACCGCCGGGCCGAAATCCCTTGTCGTGCTCAAATCCACCTTCGCGCTTCTCGCTGCGGCGGACAAGTGGAGCTGGCGAAGGGATTTGAACCCCCGACCGGCTGATTACAAATCAGCTGCTCTACCGGACTGAGCTACGCCAGCCCAGACAAAAGAGTATATGTAGCACGGACTGTGCCACGCACGCAAGTTAGACCAGGCTCCTTCAAGCCTAGAGGTCACGCTCGAAACGTCCAAGTCTATTCTATTCAACAACTTGCCTGAAATCGACCCGCCCTGAATTTCTCGCTACCTTTTCCCGGTGACCTTGACACCCTTCCGCTGCCGCGCCGCCTCGAAAAGCACGACTCCCGCGGCGACCGAGACGTTCAAACTTTCGACGGCGCCGTGCATCGGAATCGATACGAGGCGGTCGCAACGCTCCTGCACCAGGCGCCGGAGGCCAGTACCTTCCGCGCCGAGAACCACCGCGGTCGGCACCGTGAAGTCCACCGCGTCGTACGGCTCGGACGCGCTGCCCGCAAGTCCGACGCTCCACACGCCAAGCTCCTTCAATTCTTCGATCGCGCGCGCGATGTTCACCTCGGTCGCAATCTTCACGCGCGCGACTGCACCAGCCGACGCCTTGGCCGCGATGCCGTCGAGCGCTGCCGCATGGCGCGCCTGCCGCACCACACCATGCGCACCGGCGGCGTCAACGCTGCGCAGAATGGCGCCGACGTTATGCGGATCTTCGACGCCGTCGAGCACGACGATCAGCGGCACGCCGGGGGCGGCGCTGTCGACGATGTCGCGCAGGCTGTAGTCGCGCGGATCGTCGACCTCCGCGACGATGCCCTGGTGCACGCCGCCGCGCGCGGCGCGCTCGATCGCCGCCGCATCCGTCCGCTCGATCTGAATCCCCTTCGCGCGCGCCAGCGCGATGGCTTGCTCCACGCGCTTGTCGCCGCGAGGACCGACGCGCAATCGCCGCACCCGTCCGCTGCGCAGCGCTTCGAGGACGGGGTTCAGGCCGTAGACGATCATGTCAACGATCAAGGATGAATGATGAATGATGAATGATGAACGGAGGAACGGAGAATGGCGAGGTTTTCGTCATTCATCATCATCAATTCATCCTTGAAAGCCATCATTCATCGTTGAAAGCGGCGGCAAACGCAATGGCGCGGTCACGGCAGTTGACGACCCGCGCCAACCCGCTATCCGCCGGAAGCGCCGCACCGCGTTCGATTGCCGGCACCGCGAGATCGAGCTCCGGCCCACCGCCTTCACCGGTGAGCGCAACCCGGATCGGATGAAACAGCAGCTTGCCTTTCTGCCCGGTGCGTTCCCTCACCCGGGTGGACATCGCGCGGAAGGTTTCGCGATCGATCAGCGGACGATCGATGGCCTCCGGAAGCGCCGCGATCACCTCGCGTGCGCCCGGCTCGTCCAGGATCTCGGCGACATCCGCGCGGGCGATCGAGGACGCCGGATCGAAGTCGAACAGGAACCGCAATCGATCCGGGATCTCCTCGACGCGATCGACCGACCCGACCGCCATCGGCAACACCGAGACGAGATACTCCGTCGCCGCATCGGTCCGTCGTTTGAGGAACCCGCGCGCGACGAAGTAACGGGCGGCTTCCGCCGCCAGCCGCGCGGGGGCCGCCTCCTTCATGTAATGACGGTTCATCCAGGCGAGCTTCTCCTGGTCGAACACCCCGGCACTGTGGCCGACGTCTTCCAGCGCGAAGCGCCTGGCGAGCTCCTGGATCGGCAGGAGCTCCTTGTCGCCTCCCGGCGACCATCCGATCAGCGCGAGATAGTTCACCAGCGCTTCCGGCAGGAAACCGCGCTCGCGGAACTCCAGCACGGAGGTCGCGCCGTGCCGCTTCGACAGCGGCGTGTGATCCGGCCCCATCACGAGCGACAGGTGCGCGAACTGCGGCGGCGTGAACCCCAACGCCTGGTAGAGCAGGATCTGCCGCGGTGTGTTGGAAATGTGATCCTCACCACGAACCACATGCGAGATCTCCATCAGCGCATCGTCTACGACAACCGCGAAGTTGTACTGCGGGCGGCCATCGGAACGGACAATGATGGGATCGCCGAACTGCTCGCTGTTGAACGTGACATCGCCGCGAACGAGATCGTGGAACGTGACGTCGGTATTGTCGGGGACCCTGAACCGGATGACCGGACGTTCGCCCGCGTCCATTCGCCGCCGGGCGTCCTCGGTGGTAATGGAGCGGCAGGTGCCGCGATATCGCGGCGGCCGGCCCGCGGCCAGATCCGCCTGCCGCTCGCCGTCGAGCTGCTGCGGCGAGCAGAAACAGAAGTAGGCATGGCCACCGGTCATCAGCTCGTTCGCGTACGACGCGTACAGGTGCAGCCGCTCGGACTGGCGATACGGACCGTGCTGCCCGCCGACGTCGGGTCCTTCGTCCCAATCAAGGCCGAGCCAGCGCAGATCTTCGAGAATGCTGTGCTCCGATTCACGGGTCGATCGCTCCGCATCGGTGTCCTCGATGCGCAGGATGAACGTACCGTCCTTGCCATGCGCAAGCAGCCAGTTGAACAACGCCGTACGCGCGTTGCCGACATGGAGCTGGCCGGTCGGACTGGGGGCGAAGCGAACCCGCATCAACTGATCAATCCCTAATCCCTAATCGCGAATCCCTCATCGGGAATCCCTCATCCGCGAATCCTCGAATCCTCGAATCCTCGAATCCGCGAATCCTCGAATCCGCGAATCCGCGAATCCGCGAATCCGCGAATCGTCGAATCCGCGAATCCTCGAATCGTCGAATCGTCGAATCGTCGAATCTTAAAATCCGCGAATCGTCGTCTCAAACAGCGGATCAAATCACTCTCAGCAGCGCGACGGCGTGCGCCGCGATCGCTTCGCCGCGGCCGATCGCGTCCAGTCCTTCGTTCGTCTTGCCCTTCACACTCACGCGCGGCGGCTCGACGCCGAGCGCGGCGGCCACGCGCGCCTGGATCGCCGCGATGAACGGCGCGATCTTCGGGCGCTCGAGCAGGACGCTGACGTCGACATTTTCCACCGCAAAGCCGGCCGCGAGAACGTGGCGCACCGAGTCACGCAGCAGCTCGATGCTCGACGCGTTTTTCCACCGGGCGTCGGTATCGGGGTAGCGCTGGCCGATGTTGCCGGCGCCCGCCGCGCCAAGGATCGCATCGGTGACGGCGTGACAGACGACATCGGCATCCGAATGCCCGAACGCTCCGCGGTCCGATGGAACCGTGACCCCGCCGATGACCAGCGGCCGGCCGTCGACCAGGCGGTGCAGATCGTAGCCGGTGCCGATCCGCACCGTTGCCGATGCCGCCGCCGCGCCGCGGCGCGCCAGCTCGAGATCGTCGTTGGTTGTAATCTTCACGTTCGCGGGGTCGCCGTCGACGACGTGCACCGCATGGCCGGCGTGCTCGGCCAGCATCGCTTCGTCGGTCGCCTCGACACCGGAACGCCCGGCCGCCACCGCGTCTCGCAGCACGTCACGCCGGAACGCCTGCGGCGTCTGCGCGAGGTAGATCGTGTCGCGCGGAATCGTGTCGGCGATCACGCGCGCGGTACCGCTGCGCTCGACGCGCTTCACCGTATCGCGCGCCGGCAGCGCGGCGATTGCCGCGCCGTGTTCGGCCGCCGCGTCGATCGCGCGCGAAATCAAATCCGCCGATACGAAGGGGCGCGCCGCGTCGTGGATGAGCACCACGTCAGAATCCAGCGCCACCGAGTCGAACGCATTGGCGACCGAATCCTGCCGCCGCGCACCGCCGGCAACGATCCGCACCGCCATGGAGGGTGCGGACTTCGTCGTCAACCACGCGGGCGGCTCCCGCACCAGCGCCGGCGGCAGCACGACGATCACGTCATCGACGCGATCGTGGCCGACGAAGGCGCCGATGCTGCGTTCGAGGATGGTGCGCCCGCCGACGTCGAGGAGCTGCTTGGGCACCCCCGCACCGAGCCGCTTCCCCTCGCCTGCAGCCGCAATGATGGCGGTTACATGCATAACCCGAGAATTGAGCAATTCTCGATTATATCGTTGGTTCGTCGACGTTTTGCCGGACGGCGGTGCGGACGCGCTCGGCGAGCTCGCGCACCCCCTCGCGGCCGATCCCGGCCGTGTCGATGGCCTCGTGAACCGTGACCGTCACGTCGCCGGGGCAGACCATCAGCCGTCCCTTCTTCATTACCTGACGGCTGCCGGCGATGCTGACCGGGACGACCAGCATACCGGCGTCGAGCGCGAAGACGAACGAGCCCCCCTTGAACCTGCCGACCGCGCCGTCCACGCTGCGGGTGCCCTCGGGAAACACGATCAGCGAATGGTGCTCGCCAACGAGCTTCGCCATCTTCTTGACGATGCCCGCACCGGGGTTCTGGCGGTCGACGAGCAGATGCCCGGCGCGGCGCAGGTGCCACCCGAGGAACGGAATGCGCCCGAGCGACTGTTTCGCGACGATGCGCAGCTGCGAGGGGAGCGACGTGAACACGATCGGAATGTCGTAGATGCTCTGGTGATTCGCCGCGAAGACGTAGCTGCGCGACGGCACGAGCCGCTCGCCGCCGACGACTCGCACCCGCACGCCGGTCGTCTTCAGAATCAGCCAGGCCCACCGACGCGCGCAGCGGTGCGCGAGGTCGCCCGTAGGATCGAACACGGTGGAGGCGAGCGACGCCGCGCCGAGGACGACGGTGTAGAGGCTGACGGCGGGAATCAGGTAAAAGACCGTCCGCCACCAGTGCCACGGCGGAAGCTTCACCTCACTTCGATGCTTGTGCGGCGGCGTTGGCCGCGTGCGGCGCCGCACTCGCGTGTGGCGCGGCCACCGACGATTCGATGTAGCGTCCGAAGATCATCTTCCCCGCGGTGGTCTGCAGCACGCTCGTGACGACGACGTCGATGTTGCGGCTGATCATCCGCCGCGCGTTGTCGACGACCACCATCGTCCCGTCGTCCAGGTAGGCGACGCCCTGGTTGTATTCCTTTCCCTCTTTCAGGATGAACACCTTCATGAACTCGCCGGGCAGGACAACCGGCTTCAGCGCGTTCGCGAGCTCGTTGATGTTCAGCACCTGCACGCCGCGCAGCTGCGCGACCTTGTTGAGATTGAAATCGTTGGTCACGATTTTTCCCTGGAGCGTGCGGCCCAGCTCGATCAGCTTGAGATCGACTTCGCGGATGTCCGGGAAGTCGACGTCGGAGATCATGACGTCGACCCCCGCCATCTTCTGGATCTTCTGCAGGATGTCGAGTCCCCGCCGCCCGCGGTTGCGCTTCATGGAATCGGCCGAGTCGGCGACGAGTTGCAGCTCCTTCAGCACGAACTGCGGGATGACCAGCGTGCCGTCGAGAAAACCGGTTTCACAGACGTCGGCGATCCGGCCATCGATGATCACGCTCGTGTCGAGAATCCGGTAGCGCTTCTGCGGGCCGGTGTCCCGGAACAGGCTGGCGACGCGCGCCGGCTCGAGCCACTCCCCCTTCCGCGCTCCCATGACAATGCCCAGGTACGGGAAGACAAGGAGGATGAAGCTGTGCAGGAAGACAATCCGCCGGTCGCCGGCATCCGCCCAGAAGAGCGCGGCGCCAATCGTCTTGGCGAGGCCGAGACCGATCGCGCCGCCGATGAGTGCGCCGAGAAGATCCGTGACTTCCGCGGACCGCAGCCGCGTCTCGATCCAGATGATCAAGCCGCCCAGCGAAGCGCCGATGACCCCGTTTAGTCCCAGCGCCGGACTGAACGGACGCGTCAGCATCGCCGCGTATGTCACTGCAATAACGAACAGTGCGCGGACGAGTATTGACCAGACCATGTATGAGGGCTCTCCTGGCCTATGATACTGCTGGCGGCTGGCGGTTGGCCTGCTGGCGATTGAGGAATCGGGAATGGGGATGCTTACCAGTCCATAAGCTGGTCGATCGCCGCGGAGACCGTCTTGACCTCGATCAGCTGCAGCCCGGGCGGAACATCCTCACGCGCGCAGTTTCCATGGGGAACGATGCAGCGCGTGAAGCCCATCTGCGCCGCCTCGCGCACCCGCAGTGCGGACTGCGAGATACCGCGAACCTCTCCCGCAAGACCCACCTCGCCGAACACCGCGGCCGACGCCGCAATCGGCCGGTTGCGGACGCTCGAGGCAACGGCCGCGACGATACCGAGATCGGCCGCGGGCTCGTCGACGCTGATGCCGCCGGCCACGTTGACGAACACATCTTCGGCAACCAGGTTCAGCCCGGCGCGTTTCTCGAGGACCGCGAGCAGCAGCGACAGGCGGTTCTGATCGAGGCCGCTCGTCATGCGCCTGGCGTTGCCGTACGTGCTCGTACTGACCAGCGCCTGGATCTCGACCAGCATCGGCCGGGAGCCTTCAACGCAGCACAGCACCGCCGACCCCGGCGCGTTGGCCGGCCGCTCCGCGAGGAACAGCTGCGACGCGTTCGGCACCGCGCGGAGACCTTGTCCGGTCATCTCGAACACGCCGAGCTCGCTGACCGCGCCGTAGCGGTTCTTGACGGCGCGCACGACGCGGTGCGAGTGATGCTTTTCCCCTTCGAAGTAGAGAACGGTGTCGACGATGTGCTCGAGCGCCTTCGGGCCGGCGAGACTGCCATCCTTGGTGACGTGGCCGACGAGAAACGTCGGAATGTTCTGTCCCTTGGCCGCGAACAACAATTGCGTCGCTGCTTCACGCACCTGCCCGATGCTCCCCGGCGCCGATTGGAACTTCAGGGAGAACACCGTCTGGATCGAGTCGACGATGACGAAGGCGGGTTTGAGGCGCGCGATCTCTTCGAGGATCCGCTCGAGGCAGGTCTCGGCGAGGATGTACATCGGGACCGCGGAGCCTGAAGCGGACACGGCGTCGACGCCGAGGCGCGCGCCGCGCGACTTGATCTGATGCTCAGATTCCTCGCCGGAGCTGTAGAGGACCGGGCCGAACGTCTTCGCGAAATGTGCGGCGGCCTGGAGCAGCAGCGTCGATTTTCCGATTCCGGGCTCGCCGCCGATCAGCACGAGCGACCCGGGAACCACGCCGCCGCCGAGCACGCGATCGAATTCGCCGATCCCGCTCGTCAGCCGCTCGGCGACGATCGTATCGATGTCGGCGTACAGCTGCGGACCGGCCGCCGTCGCCAGGCCGTAGCGCTTCGCGACCTCGTTCGACGCTGCGGGGCCCTCGGATGCACGCTCCTCGACAAGTGAGTTCCACGCCCCGCACTCAGGACACCGCCCCAGCCACTTCTGCGACTGCGCACCGCATTCCTGGCACGCGAAGACTGTTTTGGTTTTCACGGTAATTAGCTATCAGCTCTCAGCTGTCAGCTAGCTATTAGCTATCAGCTCTCAGCTGAGAGCTAGCTGACGGCTGATGGCTGACAGCTGAGAGCTGAGAGCTGAGAGCTATTACTAGCATCTCATCGTCAGCCCGCCTTCGCCAAGTCTCGCCGAAGCGCTTCGCGCGAAGGCGGACGGTGCGGCAAGCGCTAAAATGCGATCAGCAATGACCGAGTGGAGGTTCCGGGCCGCGCTCTGTACGTTGTTCGTAGCGGCTGCACTCATGCGTGGCGCCGCGCAGCAGACGGTCTTCCGTTCCGGCGTCGACGTCGTCACCGCTGACGTGACCGTCGTGAACGGCGACGGCCGGCCCATCCCCGGACTCGGCGCGGATGCGTTCGACGTGAAAGTGGACGGCACTCCGCGCCGCGTGGTGTGGGCAGAATACGTCCCGCACAAGGTGACGCCGCTCCGCGCCGCGAACTCCTCCGAACACTTCAGCACGAACGAAGAAGCCGCGCCGGGACGCGTCGTGCTGGTCGCGGTCGACCAGGCGCACATCCGCCGCGTGGAAGGACTTGCGGCGCTGCGCGCGGCGGCCGCGTTCATCGATGCGCTCGATCCCGCCGACAAGGTCGCCGCGGCCACGATCAACGAGACCGGCGCCATCCAGTTCACGACCGACCATGCCGGCGTCAAGCGATACCTCCAGGGTTTGACCGGCACAGCGACCGCGACGCCCGTGCATTACACCGTCGGCCTGAGCGAGGCGATCGCCATCGCCGATGGCAGCCGCACGCGCCTCGATCAGGTGGTGCTGCGCGAATGCGGCGAGCCCATCGCGCGCGTCGAGAGCCAGCAGCGCATCGCCGCGGCCAACGGAGCGCGCGATCCGTGTCCGGTGGAAATCGAGCAGGAGGCCCGCGGCATCGTCCAGCAGGCGCGTACTGACGCGAGGATTTCAATCGGTGCGCTCGCGCGGCTCATCGGCAGGCTCGCCGAAATCCCCGGACCAAAAACGCTGGTGCTGCTGTCGGAGGGACTCGTCGCCGAACCGCAGCTCTTCGATCTGTCCTCGCTTGGCGCCGCGGCGCAGGCGGCGCGCGTGACACTGTACGTGCTGCAGCTCGAGGCGCCGCTGTTCGAAGCCGCGGATACGACCATGTCGCCGACGATGCAGGCGGATCTGCAGGCGCGGGCGGACGGCCTCGCACGGCTCGCGGGAACGGCGCGCGGCGCTCTGTTCCACCTCGTCGGCGCGGATCCCTATCCGTTCAGACGGATCCTGACGGAATTGTCCGGCTACTACCTCGTGGCCTTCGAGGTCAGCGATCGAGATCGTGACGGGCGCGGCCACCGCATCGACGTCAAGACGGGCGCACCCGGAGCGACTGTCCGTGCGCGCCCGTCGTTCACGATCCCGGCGGCGTCCGCACCGATCGCGGAATCGGATCTCGTTCGCCTGCTGCGCAGCAGCGCCGTCGCGACGGAATTGCCGCTCCGCGCCGCGGCTTACACGTTCCGCGAGCCGCAGGGGGCCCGGCTGCGGGTGATTGTCACGGCGGAAATCGACAGTACGGCGCCGGGCCGAGACGTCACCCTGGGGTTCGTCCTCGTCGATGGTCAAGGCCTGGTGGCGGCGAGCGGGGGCGGCCGCACCGAGCGCGGGCGCTACTCGAATACCGTGGTCGTGCCGGCGGGGCGCTACCAGCTGAAGGTGGCGGCAATCGATGAAAGCGGCCGGCAGGCGAACGTCACGCGCGCCTTCAGCGCCGTGCTCGGCGGAAGCGGAACAACGCGCATCAGCGACCTGATGCTCGCGGATCCAACCGCACCGGACGCGCCGCTGCGTCCGACGGTGCTGCGCGCCGCGGGCGATCGCGTCGTCGCATACCTCGAAGCGTACGCGCCGCCCGGCTGGAACGGCGCAGCGAGCAGAGCGCGATTCGAAATCAGAGACAGCCAGGGCGTGATCGTCGGAGCGCCGCTGGCGGCGGACCCGCGCGGTACGGGTGCGGGGCGGTGGACGATCAGCAGCGAACTTCCGATTGGCAATCTCGCAGCGGGATCGTACGAAGTCCTTGCGACGATCGCACTCGAAGGCATTCCGGAGCAGCGGCTGATTCGGCCGTTCGTCGTTGTACAAAGGTAGGGCGGGGTCTTAAGACCCCGCCCTACGCCTTCTCAGAACTCGTAGCGCAGCGCGAACTGCATGCAGCGCCCGGCCTGGGCGTCGCAGGCGGCCAGCGTGCCGTTATAGCGGCCGAAGCCGGTGCGGTCCGGCGTCATCGTCGTCTGGCCGACGTCGAACTTCGGCGTGTTGGTGACGTTGAACACATCCCAGCGGAAACGCAGATGATTGTCGGACACGATGCGCCACGCCTTGCTGACGCTCGTGTCGATCGTGAAGTAGCCGTCACCGCGGAGCACGTTGCGGACGCCCGGCTCGCCCGGCATGTCATAGCGGAAGAACGCCGCGGCCTTGGCCGCATCCGCGAACGGGCTCGGACGGCCGTCCACCGCGTTGAGGGTTGTCTTGGTCTCGGGGAGCACGCCCGGCGTCACGAGGCTCGCGTTTCCCTGCAGGTTCCAGTTCGTCGGCCAGCACGACCGGCAGTTCTGGACGTTGAAGGGGAAGCCGCTCGTCCACCGCATCAACCCGGCAACCGACCAGTCGCCGATCAGCTGGTTCATGAACCCGCCGGCATGCCCGCCGAACTTCCGCCCCCGGCCGAACGGCAGGTCGTAGATCCAGTCGGTGTTGACCTGATGGCGGACGTCGAAATCGGACGTGCCGTAATTCAGCTCCGGATCGAACGAGTTGATCAGGAAGCCGCTGTAGCCGCCGGCCCCATACGTGCCGAACGCGCTGCCGCGCTCGACGTTCGAGCCCATGTCCTTGGAGTGCGACAGCGTGTAGTTGACGTCGAACTGCAGGCCGTTGGCGTGGCGCTTGCGCAGCGTAACTACCATCGCGTTGTAGTTGGATCGGCCGATCGAACTCAACGCCGCGAGCGAGTCGTACTGCTCGGCGAAATACGCGAACGGACCGTAGATGCTGCACCCGGGGTCACAGGACTCGTCGGCGTCGTAGAGCGTCGTGATGTAGTCCGGCGCGTTGCGGTTGAACGACCGCGCCATCGCCTGCGTCGACGACAGCACGCCGGGGAACGCGCCCGCCGCCGCCGGGAACAGGTTCTCCCAGTACGGCAGGTTCGGCAACACCGCATAGGCGGAGGCGGCGGCGCCGGCGGGGATGCCGGCCGCCTGCGTGGCCTTGATGATCGTCTGCGCGGCCGTGAAGTAATCCATGCCCGACTTCGTGTCGACGAGGTTCAGCGGCATAGCCAGATCGCGGCGGATGAGCAAGTCGCGCCCGAAGCGGCCAACATAGCCGCCTTCAATCGCGAAGCTCCTGCCGATCTCGCGCGACACGAGTAGGTTGACCATGTGCGCGGAGGGCATCACGAGCGTGTCATCGATGCTCGAGGTGATGATGCCCGCGTGCAGCGGCGGCGTCTGCGGGAACCCGCCCTTCGGGGCAACCGGCATCGTGGGCGGCATCGTATTCAGGTCGACGAACCTCGCGGCGGGGTTGGTCTCGTACGGCGCGCCGAATGGGCTGCTGATCGAGGTCGCCATGCCGAACGCAAATCCGCTGTCGAAGTTGGTCGCGATGCCCTGGCCGGCGCGGTCAAATACCTTGGAATAGCCGCCGCGGATGACCATCCGATCCTTGCCGGTCAGCCAACCGAAGAGTCCCCTCTCCGGATGAGGCGTCCACGCGGCGGAAAGGCGGGGCGCCCAGTTATTCTTGTCCCAGTCGTAGAAGCCCTTCTTGCCGTTTTTCGGTCCGGCCAGATCGAAGGTCACGATGGGACTCTTGTTCGACGGAATTCCCTTCAACATGCCCGCGGCGCGATCCGCGAACCATTTGCCCATGCTGACCGACGGCGCAACCTGCAAGCCGTTCACCTCGTAGGGTGGCGAGTAGAGGCTGTACCGGACGCCGCCGTTCAGGGTCAGCGTCGAGCCGATGCGCCAGCTGTCCTGCAGGTACCATTCGTACTCGTCCGAAGCAAATTTCCTGGTGACCGGCGCCCCGACCGCCAGGCTGTTGCCGCTCTTGTCGTAGTTGGCGTTCAGGTTCGCCTGCGACAGCACGCCGAGAATGTTCAGCCATGCGTCGGCATAGCCGGCGCGGAACGTACTCGCAACCGCGGGCGGCCCGACGCATCCCGGCGTTGAGCAGTTCGGCCCGCCGGGCCGGTACGTCTGGCCGACGCCGGCGACCCATGAGGGGTTGATGCTGGTGTTCAGCCACGACCCGCTCTCCCGCGTGGTCGGGATGCGCGTGAAGCGGAGGTTGGTGCCCACCTTGAGCGTGTGCTTGCCGCGCAGCCACGACAGGTCGTCGACGATATTCTGCGTCGGCGTCTCACGCGCGGAGTTGAACGAGATCGGGGTGGGCGAAGCGATGAAGCGGAACGTCACGTAGTTCGCCTTGACCTGGCCCAACGCGCTCGAATCGATCCGGGTCACACCGTAGCGCAGACTGTTCACCAGGCTCGGGCTGAGCGCCGCGTCGTAGCCGATCGCAAAGCCCATGTTCTTGTTCTTTGTCGCCGTCGCCGCTGGCTGCCCCGCGAACTGCGGTGCGGAATTGATCGTGTCGTCCTGCGCGTTCATCCGCGCGAACAGCGTATGGTTCGACGCCAGTTTGTGATCGAGTCTCCCGATGAACGTATGGAATCTGTTTTCGATCGGCGCCGCGAACAGGTAATCCATGATGTTCGCGTTGTCGAGGCCGGGCGCGTTCGGCAGGGGATACTGCTTGAACAGTTTCGATGCCGCGACACTTGGCCCGATGCCCAGCGGATCGATTGCCGCAATCTGCCCCGGCGAGAGGCCATACCATCCGGCCTTCACCGGATGCGGCGCCGCGAATCCCTGGACGCTTCCGCCCGGACAATCGGAGGGCACCGCGCATTGATACATCAGCACGCCGTCGCGGAACGATTCCGACGGCACCGATCGGGTCACGGGACTCTCGCTGCTCTCCTGCAGACCCTCGTAGTTTCCGAAGAAGAAGGTGCGGTTCCGCTTTACCGGCCCGCCCACCGCGCCGCCGAAAATATTCTTGTCGAGTTTCGGCGCCTTGGGCTTCTTTGTCTTGTCGGCCTGCAACTGCGCGAGCTTGTGGAAGTACTCGTCGCTCGACGTCTGTGTACGGCGGATGAAGCCGTACGCGGATCCATCGAACTGGTTCGTGCCGCTCCTCGTGACGAGCGAGACCTGCGCGCCGCTCGAGCGGCCCGCGTCCGCACCGTAGTTGCTCGTCGACACCTTGAACTCCTGCAGCGCTTCCTGCGTCATGCGCACCGCGGAGGTGTACGCCGCCTGCAGCTGCGGATCGTTGACGTCGATGCCGTCGAGCGTGACGTTCTGCTGGTCCGCGCGCGCCCCAGCCACAGCGCCATAGCGCGGGTCAGTGGTATTGGCATTCGTCGTGGGGATGAACACCGCGCCGGGCTGCAGGCTGAGCAGGTGCACGACGTTGAGGCCTTCGACCGGCAGCCGCTCGATCGTCTCGTGGCTCATCGTGTTGCCGACGCTCGCATCGGTGGTGTTGACGATGGGCGTCGCTTCGCTGACCGTGACCGTTTCGGTGAGCGATCCGACGGTCAGCACCGCGTCGACGGTCGTGACCGAGTCCACGCGCAGCTCGACCTTCTCGTGCACGAATGTACGGAAGCCGGTCAGCTCCACCTTGAGGGTGTAGTCACCCGGCGGTAATCCCGGAATGCTGTACGCGCCCTCGGCATTCGACGCCGTGTTACGCGCCGTGCCGAGCGATAGGTTCGTGGCCGTGACGGTCGCGCCGGACACAACGGCGCCCTGTGCGTCCTTCACTGTGCCGGCCAGGCCAGCCGTGCCGGCCTGCGCCGAGGCGAGCTGCGCTGCGAGCAAGACGATCGCCGCAGCAATCCATCCACACCGCACTGCTCTCACATTCCACCTCCACGAGGGCACCCACACCCCGCGCGCCCTGAAGAATTGCAAGTAACCCGCGGGGAGTATAAGTCAGGTTGGTGGGCTGTAAAGCGTGAATTCAGGGATGAGACCCTGGAATTTCGGGCTAAGCGAACGCTCGTTCGATGCGGGCCCCGACGCGGCAAAGCAGTTCGTAGGGAATCGTGCCGATCGAGGCCGCGATCTCGCGAAAACCGATCGATTCCTGGCCCTGTTCGCCCACGATCACCACTTCGTCGCCCGGCGCCACGTCGGTTCCGGTGACGTCGATCATCGTCATGTCCATGCACACCGACCCCACGATTGGCGCGCGGCGGCCGCGTACGAGCATGTAGCCGTTGCCGGCGAGACGGCGATCCAGGCCGTCGGCATACCCGGCCGGCACGACGGCGATGGTCGCAGGCCGATCGAATACGGTCCGCAGTCCATACCCGACCCCTTCACCGGGCCGCAGACCTTTGACGTGGACGATGCGGCTGTGCAGCGATAACGCAGGCCGCAGGGGGATGGTCGTGGCGAGCGGCGGCGGAACGACGCCGTAGATCAGGAGCCCCGGGCGAACGAAGTCGTACCAGACCCGCTCGTCGCGAAGCAGCGCGGCGCTGTTGGCGGCATGCCGCGCGCGCGGCGTGATGCCTATGGATGCGAGCGTGATGCAGGACTGCTCGAAGCGCTCGCGCTGCATGTCGAACGCCGGACTATCGGGTTCGTCGGCGGTCGCGAAGTGCGTGTAGACCGCGGCGATCGAAAGATTCCTGCTGGACGCGACTTCGGGCAACGTCCGGGCGATGTTGTCGTGGCGAAATCCCAGCCGGTTCATGCCGGTGTCGATCTTCAGATGGCACTGGAGAATCGACCCGAATTTCGCCGCCGCCGCCTGCAGCGCGCGTGCGGCTGACGGCGTCGAGATCGTCGGAGTCAGGTAATGCTGGAACACGCCGTTGAGATCGCTGACCCCGAGCGCGCCAAAGACGAGGATGGGAATGCGCACCCCCGCGCGGCGGAGGACGATCCCTTCCTCGATGTCCGCGCACGCGAGCATCGCCGCGCCCGCCTCCTCGAGCGCCGGCCCGACTTCAGCGGCGCCATGCCCGTAGGCATTCGCCTTGACGACCGCGATGATCCCCGGTGTGGGGTCTGACCCCCGTTTCGGGGCGGTGGGGTCTGACCCCATTTCCGGGAGGCTGGGGTCTGACCCCGATCGCCGGCGGGTGGGGTCAGACCCCAGGAATTCCGATATCGCTCTGAAATTCGAGCGGATCGCGCCTAGATCGACGCGCGCGACGGTGTGCCGCGTCACTACGCAGCCCCGCGCGCGAGGTTCTCGAATCTCGTGTGTTCTTTGATGAACGCGAGCCGCGCGGTGCCGACCGGGCCGTTGCGCTGCTTGCCGATGATGATCTCCGCCGTGCCTTCGGCCTCCTGGCTGGTATTCCCATCCGAGTCGCGGTATTGCTCTTCGCGATAGATGAACATGACGACGTCGGCGTCCTGCTCGAGCGCGCCCGATTCACGGAGGTCGGAGAGCTGCGGCCGGTGATCGGATCGCGTTTCCGGCGCGCGCGACAGCTGCGACAGCGCCACGATCGGCACCCGCAGCTCCTTCGCCAGCCCTTTGAGCGATCGCGAAATCGACGCGAGCTCCACCTGCCGGCTTTCGAAGCGGCCGCGCCCCTGCATCAACTGGATGTAATCGATGATGAGCAGGTGCAGTCCGTGCTCCGCCTTGAGCCGGCGCGCCTTCGCGCGCATCTCCAGGACGCCGATTGACGCGGTGTCGTCGATGAACACCCGGGCCTCGGCGAGCGTGCCCAGCGCGTGAGACAGCCGGCCGTAATCCTTCTCGTTGAGGAACCCGGTGCGGAAACGGTGCGCGTCGATGCGCGCTTCCGACGTGAGCATGCGCATGAACAGCTGCTCTTTCGACATCTCCAGGCTGAAGAAGCCGACCGTCATGTCGGTCGACGTGCCGATGTGCTGCGCGACGTTCAGCACGAAGCTGGTCTTCCCCATCGACGGCCGCGCCGCGACGAGAATGAGGTCCGATGGCTGAAGCCCTGACGTCAGTTCGTCGAGATCGACGAACCCGGTCGGGACCCCGGTGACCAGGCCCTTGTGCTGCTGCAGCTTCTCGATCGTCGCGAAGCTGCTCTGCACGAGGTCGCGGAGCGGCACGAACCCGGCGCGGATGCGGTCTTCAGCGATCGCGAAAATCGCCCGCTCCGCCTCGTCGAGGAGCAGATCCGGCTCTTCCTCCGCTGCGTACGCCTCGGTGAGGATCTTGTTCGCCGAGTGAATCAGGCTGCGAAGGGTTGACTTCTCCTTGACGATCTTCGCGTAGTACTCGACGTTCGCGGACCTGGGCACTCCGTCCGCCAGCGACGCGATGTAGGCCGGACCCCCTACTTCCTCGAGCTCTCCCCCACGCGAGAGCTCTTCCTTCAGCGTGACGAAATCAATCGCGTGGCCCCGCTCGTTCATCGCGACCATGCGATCGAAGATGCGGCGGTGCGCGTCGCGGAAGAAATCCCCCGCGTCGATCACTTCGGCGGCGGCGTTGAACGCGTCGTTGTGGATCAGGATTGCGCCGAGGACGGATTTTTCGGCGTCGAGGCTGTGCGGAAGAGTGCGCTCGGGAGTTGCGACGTCGGCCATGAAAAAAATCGGGAGCCGGAGAAGGATAACACCAACTCCAGGCTCCCGGTTTTGTATTCTGTCTTCTGTCTTACTCTTTTACGACGTTGACTCTGACCTGCGCGGTCACTTCGCGGTGAATCTTCACGGGGACCGTGAACTCACCGAGCGCCTTGAGCGGCTCCGCCAGCGTGATCTTGCGTTTGTCGATTTCGAACCCCTTCGCCGTCAGCGCGTGCGCGATGTCCGCCGACGTGACCGACCCATAGAGCGTGTCGTTCTCGCCGACGCGGCGCCCGATGGAAATGTCGGTTTCCGCCAGTCGCTTGGCAAACGCTTCCGCCTGCGTCTTCTCCTCGAGCTCGCGCACCTCCGCGTTCTTGCGCTCGCGCTCGATCTGCTTCTTGTTCGCATCGGTGACCGGCAGCGCGAGCTTGCGCGGCAGCAGGTAGTTGCGCGCGTAGCCCGCCGCGACCTTCACGACGTCGCCGCGGCGTCCCAGGTTGTCGACGTGTTCTCTCAGGATGACTTCCATATCAGGATCTCCGAATTGCCAAAATTGCCAGAATTGCCAAAATTGCCAGATTTGATTTGTTGACTCTCGAATTGCGGCGATTCTGGCAATTCCGGCGATTCTGAGCAATTCTCTATTCAGTAACGTACGGAATTAGCGCCAGCTGCCGCGCGCGCTTGATCGCCACCTGCAGCTTGCGCTGGTGCAGCGCGCAGGTGCCCGAGATGCGCCGCGGCTGGATTTTGCCGCGTTCCGGCAGAAACGGCGCCAGCAGCCGCACGTCCTTGTAATTGATGTAATCGATCTTCTCCGCGCAGAACTTGCACACGCGGCGGCGGCGGAAGAACCCGCGACGCGGCGCCTCGCCTCCCTTGCCGTCCTTCTTGTCGCCACCGCGTCCGCCGCGGCCTCCGCCACGTTCTTCCCTCATCGCTGGACCTCCACGCCTTCCATGTCGATGTCCGAATCGTTGTCGCCGCGTCCTTCACCCGGCTGACGCTCCGGCGGCAGGCCGCGCGCCACGCGGCGGCGCGCCACGAACTTCTTCCGCGCCTCCGTCGTCCGCTGCGCGACGCGCAGCTCCTCGTCGACGCGCACGACGAGATGGCGGATCACCTGGTCGATCACGCGAAGCCGGCGATCGATTTCCTTCATCAGCTCGCCGGAGCCGGTGATCGTCTCGACCACGTAGTTGCCCTCGCGGTGATGACCGATGTCGTAGGCGAGCCGCTTCCGGCCCCAGTTCTCGGTCTTGTCGAACGTGCCGCCGTAGCGTTGGACGATCTGATCGATCTGCGTGTGCAGATCGGCAATCTCCTGCTCGGAGGCGTCAGGCGTGACGATGTAGACGAGTTCGTACTGTCGTGCAGTGCTCATGTGTCTCCTTATGGACTAAGCGGCTACGCGTGTAGCTCTCAGCCGTCAGCTATCAGCTCGGCTTAGCTGAAAGCTGACAGCTGAAAGCTGACAGCTCGTAGCAAGGAGAAGATTCGGTTGTTTATTCCGCGTCTTCTTTCCTGTTGAATCTGTTCATCACCGGTTCCACTCCTTCGGCGACGAACAGCTCGGCGGCGTCCGCAGCGCGGCCCACCGCCTCGGCGACGATCGTCCGCTCTTCCGGATCGAACTTCGCCAGCACGTGATCGGCGAGATCGCGCCGCGCGTCTCCACGCCCGACGCCCACCCGCAGCCGTGCAAAGTCCTCGGTGCCGAACGCCGCGATGACCGACTTCAGGCCGTTGTGGCCCCCCGCCGACCCCGAGGCCCTCGTGCGCAGCCTCCCCAGCTCCAGGTTCACGTCGTCGACGATGACGAACAGGTCCGGGAGCTCGATTTTGTAGAACCGCAGCAGGTCGCCGATGGCCTGGCCGCTGAGATTCACGAACGTCATCGGTTTGGCAAGCAGCACCGAGGCCGCACGCCATTTCGCGATCAGCGCGTCGGCCGGCGCCGATTCCCAATCCAGCCGATGCCGTTCGGCGAGCAGGTTCAGCACGTCGAAGCCGACGTTGTGCCGGGTGCCCGCATACTGTCGCCCGGGATTGCCCAGGCCGACGACGAGCTTCATGAATCAGATCGGCGGGGTCTGAAGACCCCGCCCTACTTCTTCGGTTCCTTCTCGGCCTTCTCTTCGCCTTCCTTCTCGACCTTGCCCTTCTTGATGACCTCGGGCTCGGCCGGCGCCGCCGCAGCCGCCGCGGCCTCCGCCGCCGCCGGCTCCGGTTCCTCGGCGCGGAGCGGCACGACGTGCACGATCATCATGTCGGCGTCGCTCAGCGACGTCCACTTCGCACCCTCGGTCTTCAGGTCGCGCACGCGGATGCCTTCGTGGAGCATCAGCTCGCTGATGTCGACGGTGATGTTCTCCGGAATGTCCGCCGGCAGCACTTCGACTTCTATCTCGCGGTGAACGAAGTCGACGATGCCACCCTGCTGCTTGACGCCCTTCGGCTCCCCCTTGACCACGATCGGGACGGTGACGGTGATCGTCTTGTCCATCGCGACCTGGTAGAAGTCGGCGTGCAGCAGCTTGTGATCGATCGGATCGAGCTGGTACTCCTTGACGAGGACGCGTGTGTCGCCGCCGTCGAGCTGCAGCCCGATGAGCGTGTTCACGCCCGCCTCGGAGTGCAGGATCCGCAGCAAGTTCTTCGGGTCGACGGCGATCTCCACGGCCTTCCCCTTCTCGGTACCGTAGAGCACCGCCGGAATCCGTCCGCTCGCGCGCAACCGGCGCGCTTCGTTCTTGCCTCGTCCTTCACGCTTTTGTGCTTTTAACGTTGCATCCATTTCAGCTCTCAGCTTTCAGCTATCAGCGATCAGCCAGCTATCAGTTTTCAGCTGACAGCTAACAGCTGATAGCTCTTTCACACAAACAACGAAGAGACTGACGTCTCCTCGTGAATACTCCGGATCGCCTGACCCAACAGCCGTGCGACCGACAGCACCCTGATCTTCCGGCACCGCGCGCGATCGCCGTTCAGCGGGATCGTGTTGGTGATGATCACCTGGTCGATCGGCGCCGCGTCGAGACGGTCGATGGCGGGGCCCGACAGGACGCCGTGCACGGCGCACGCGAGCACGCGCTCGGCGCCATTCTGCTTCAGCGCGTTCGCCGCCTTCACGATCGTCCCGGCGGTGTCGATGATGTCGTCCTGGATGATGCAGGTCTGACCGCTGACATCACCAACGACGTTCATCACTTCCGCCGTCCCGTCGTCGCTGCGCCGCTTGTCGATGATCGCGAGGTCGGCATCGAGACGCTTCGCATAGGCGCGCGCGCGTTCCGCGCCCCCGGCATCGGGCGAGACGATCGTCAGGTTCGGCAATCCCAGCCGCGAGCAGTAATCGATGATCACCGGCGCGGCGAAGAGATGGTCGACCGGAATGTCAAAGAACCCCTGAATCTGCGCCTTGTGCAGGTCCATCGTGAGCACGCGGTTCGCCCCGGCGGCGCTCAGCAGGTTCGCCACGAGCTTGGCTGAAATCGGCACGCGCGGCTTGTCCTTGCGGTCCTGCCGGGCGTAGCCGTAATAGGGAATCACCGCGGTGATGCGTGAGGCCGACGAGCGGCGGAACGCATCGATCATCACGCAGAGTTCCATGATGCTGCGGTCGACGTCCACGCACGTCGGCTGCACGACGAACACATCCGTGCCGCGGATGTTCTCGTCGATCTGGAACGAGCACTCCGTATCCGGAAACCGCTGCAGCCGTGCATGCCCCATCGAGACGCCCAGGAATTCGGCAATCTCCTGGGCAAGGGCCGGGTGCGCGCTGCCCGAAAACAGTTTCAGCTGACCACCATTCATCGGGGCGCGTCCTGAGATGCGTCGGCCGCGGGCGCATTGGTTGGGGCGGGAGGATTCGAACCTCCGAATACGGGATCCAAAGTCCCGCGCCTTACCGCTTG
>JBKPLP010000124.1:0-8285 GCA_046731735.1 Acidobacteriota bacterium | reverse complement strand
TTGCATCCCCTCTGTTACTTACAACAGAGAGACAGGAGGACGCATGGCAAAGTGCGTAGACGTGATGACGCGCGAACCGGCGTGTTGCGAGCCGGGTGATTCGATCGCGAGCGCGGCGCAACTCATGAAGAGTGAAGATGTTGGCGCGGTGCCGATAGTGGAGTCCAAGGCCACAGGCAAAGTGGTCGGCATCATCACCGATCGGGACATCGTGCTGCGGGTGCTCGCAGTGGGGCGTGCTGTCGATGGCGCATCGGTCCGCGACGCCATGACGCAGAATCCCGTCACAGTACGCGAGGACGACGACGTGAACCGGGCGTTGTCGGCGATGGCGGATCGTAAAGTACGCCGCCTTCCCGTGGTCGACGCGTCCGGGCGCCTTTGCGGGATCATTGCGCAGGCGGACATCGCGACGCGCCTGCACCGCGACAAGACCACCGGCGATTTGGTCGAGGCCATTTCGGAACCGCAGACAGTGCGTAAGTGAGCCGGCCTGGGTAAGCTCATCCATGTATCTCGTTGCATCCCCAGCGGGGGCGGCGTGTTGCCGCCTCCGCAATGGCTAAGATATAGTTCGCTGCCACATGCCTCTCGACCTTCCGCCGTCCCACCACCGGGCAACGGGCCTTGTCGACGTGCTCGATCGCGTTCTGGACAAGGGCCTCGTCATCGCGGGGGACATCAAAGTGTCACTGGCAGAGGTCGAGCTGCTCACGATTCGGATCCGGCTCCTCGTCTGTTCGCTCGACAAGGCGCAGGAGATCGGGCTCGACTGGTGGCGCTACGATCGCGATCTGTCGCCCGGCACGCAGCGGAACGCCCTCGCCGATCACGAAGCACTGCGTGCGCAAATCCAGCAGCTCGAGCGCAAGGTAGACGCGTTGACGGCCGCGCCGTCGCGGAGGCGGCGCTGATCCGGCCCGCGACTTCGGGATACCAGGAGCCTCAGAATGGCAGTTGAACGGCAGCAGGGCGGAACCAGTCTCATCGATGTGCTCGACCGCGTCCTGGACAAGGGTATCGTGATCGATGCCTGGGTCCGCGTTTCCCTCGTCGGGATCGACCTGATCACCGTCGAGGCGAGGGTGGTGGTCGCGTCGATCGACACCTATTTGAAGTATTCCGAAGCGGTCGGGCAGGTCGCTCCCATTTCGCGTCCGCAGGCGGAGCTCACCGCGCACGACACCGTCCTCAAGGAGAACGCGGCGCTGCGCGCCGAGCTGGCGGCGACGAAGAGCGGCCGCAGCGCGGCGCGACGACGTACCGAAGGGTAATCCGTGCGCCGGTCCGCCACCGCCATGGCCGTGCACCTGGCCGGGGTCGACATGGAAGCGAAACTCGCACTGCTCGAGTTTCTGCTCACCAACAACGACCTGCAGGTATCGGCACGCCGCGCTGTGGACTGGCTCGCGGCCCACTCCGGCGTTGAGCAGGCGCTCGTCGCCGTGGCGGATCCGTCGAGCGGGTCGCTGCTGCTCGTCGCCGAGCACGGGATCTCCTCGTCGGCGATCGTCGATTTCTCACTGTCACGCGAGGACGAAGCGCATCCGCTGGTGCGTGCGATGGATCGTCTCGAGCCGACCTGCTTCGACGCCTCTGGGGTTCGTGCCCCAATCGAGGGCGTTCCTTTCTTCGCGATCCCGCTACGTGCCGAGGACGAAACCAGCGCCCACGGCTTGCTGCTGGTCAGTGCCACCGGGCCTGATCTGCCCACCGACGTCGCATGGCTGGGACGGATGCTTGGCCGCCAGGTGTCGCGTCTGTTCAGCCGCCAGACGCTCGCCGAGACGCGCTTCGGACAGGAGCGGATGCTCCTCTACAGCATCATCAACGCCGTCACGGACCCGATTCTGCTCACCGACACCGAAGGAAAGTTAATCATCGCGAACACGCATGCCGAGAAACTGTTCGCCGCGCCGGAAGACGCGAGCGAAGGCTGGCGCCGCGCCGCCGGTCTCAACAACATGCTGTTCTCCGCGGCGCTGTCGACCAACGCGGTCGCGCAGACCGATCTCGCGCGGCGCGAACTTCTGCTAGTCGACCCGCTGGAAGGGTCCGATCTGCTGTTCGAGCTTCTCAGCTCGCGGGCCACGGATGAACGTCAGGGCACCTACGTCGTTTCCATCCTGAGAAACATCACCGATCTGGCGCGCGCCAAGGAGGAGATCGAAGAGAGCTACCGCACGCTCCGCCTCGCCCAGGCTGAAGTCCGCGATGAGCGCCATCGGCTCGATCTGATTATCGACTCGGTGGCTGATCCGATCCTCGTCACCGACCAGGAAGGGGACATCGTCCTGATGAACGAGCCGGCGGAGCGGCTCTTCACGGCGCCGGCGTCCGCTGGCGACGTCGCATTGCGGCACGTGCGGGCAAACGGCGCGCATCTGACCTCGTTCGTCTCCAACGTCCTTACACGCGGCGGCGAGCAGCGCTACCGCGGTGAGATCCAGCTGACGGATCCGATCAGCGGCAGGCCATCGCCGGTCGAGGGCCTGGCGGGACAGATCCTGTCGGAGCAGGGCGAGTTGATGTGGGTCGTCACGATCCTGCACGACCTCACCGAGGCGATCGAAAAGGCGCGCCTGTTCGAGCAGCTGCGCCAGGCGTCGGAGGAACTGGAACGCAAGGTCCAGGAGGCGACCGGCGAACTGGCGGACCAGAACGAACTGCTGCGGCGCCAGCACATTGCCCTCGAACAGGCATCCGCGTTGAAGTCGCAGTTCCTCGCCAACATGTCGCACGAGTTCAGGACGCCGCTCAACGCCATTCTCGGCTACACCCACATGCTGCTGAACGGGGTCACCGGCCCGGTGTCGGAGGCGCAACGCAAGAGCCTGACCCGCATCGACTCCAATTCGCGGCACCTGCTCGCGCTCATCAACGACATCCTGGACATCACGAGGATCGAGGCCGGTCGGATGCCGCTCAACCTCACGACGTTCAAGATCCCGGAGCTCGTCGACGAAGTCATGTCCGAGCTCGAAGCCATCATCAAGCGCTCGAACCTCACGGTGCGCTCGACGATGCCGCGCGCGCTGCCGGGGCTGAAGAGCGACCGGCAGAAAGTGAAACAGATCGTGCTCAACCTGCTCAGCAACGCGCTGAAATTCACTCCGGCAGGTTCGGTCACCATCGCGGCCTCGTACGATCCGAAGGGACGGACGGTTGCGATCGCGGTCCAGGATACCGGCGTCGGGATTGCGCCAGAGGATCAAGCCAAGGTGTTCGAGGATTTCCGGCAGCTGGACAGCTCGCCGGCGCGCGGCTACGGCGGCACCGGACTCGGATTGTCGATCTGCCGGCGGCTGTCGCAGATGCTCGGAGGGACAATCGATCTGGAGAGCGTGCCCGGGAAAGGCTCGACGTTCACGCTGCGGCTCCCGGCCCGCCTCAGGCGACGATGACCAAGCCTGCCGCGGAGGAAGCACTCGTGCTGGTGGTGGAGGACTACCAGGATGCCCGCGAGATGTACGCGGCATACCTGCAGTTTTCGGGCTATCGCGTCGCCGAGGCCACCAACGGCGAGGAAGCGATTGAGAAAACGCTCGAGCTGCTTCCGGATATTATCCTGATGGATCTCGCGCTGCCGAAGATGGACGGCTGGGAAGCGACGCGCCGGTTGAAATCGGACGAGCGTACGAAGCACATTCCGATCGTGGCGCTGACCGGCCACGCGCTGGCCGGCCACGCGGAAGGGGCGCGGCAGGCAGGCTGCGATTCGTTCGTGACCAAGCCGTGCCTGCCCGATGCGCTCGTCGCCGAGATCAAGAAGATGCTGCCCGAGCGGGGTTCGCAGGCGTCGGGCGACGGAGGCAAATCGGCGCTGCGCAAGCCGGGACGGCGGCGCTGAATGAGACGCCGGCTGAGCAGGTTATCAATGGCGAAGACGAAGAAGAAGACCACGGCGGCGAGGAAGGCGTCGCCTAAACCGGCGGCGCGCGCGAAGAAGGCGAGCGCCGTAGCGACGCCCCGCGAACGTGGTGCGCGCAACGCGGCTGCCGCTCCTGCGCCAGCCGGGCGCCACAAGCTCGAACGCGTCAAGATGCCGGCGGCGGCCGCCAAGCCAGTACGCGAGACGACCGGCGAAGACGTGAACGAGGGCAGGTACGTCTACTGCGTCATCCAGTCGGAGAAGCCGCTCACCTTCGGGTTGCTCGGGATTGGTCCCGAGCCGGCCGAAGTACATACGGTCCACTACCGCGACATCGCGTCCGTCGTCTCGAACACGCCGATGGTGGTCCAGGATCCGACCCGCGACAACGTGCTGGCCCACCAGCGCGTGAACGAAACGGTCATGCAGCAGCACACAGTCATTCCCATGTCGTTCGGGACGGTGTTCAAGACCGACGAGGACATCATCGAGCTGCTGCGGTCGGCCTACGACGCCTTCACGGACGTGCTGAACAAGATGCAGGACAAGTTCGAGTTCGGCCTGAAGGTGCTGTGGGATCGCGACCTGATCATCCGGGAGATCGAGGCGGAGGACGAAGACATCCGGCGGCTCAAGGGGGAGATCTCGACGCAGAAGGGATCGACGTATTTCGCGCGGATGCAGTACGGCCGCCTGATCGACGCGGCACTCCAGGCGCGTTCCGAACGCTACGTCAGCGAGATCTTCGAAGCGCTGCGCGACGTCTCGGTCGCGTCGCGATCGAACAAGCCGATCGGCGACCGGATGATCATGAACGCGGCGTTTCTGGTCGCGCGGAACCTCGAGCAGGCCTTCGACGCCCGCGTCAAGGACATCGGACAGCGCTACGACAAGCTGACATTCAAATACACCGGCCCGTGGCCGCCGTATAACTTCGTGAACATCCGCCTCAAGCTGGAGCGGGCGCATTGAATGTTTATCATTGACTCGATGCTCATCGGCGGCATCCGATTCGTCCTTGACAAGGTTGCCGCGGCGGTTGACACCGAGCTCAACGACGACACGGCGCTGCGCGAGCAGCTGCTCGCCGCGCAGATGCGGGTGGAACTCGGCGAAATGAGTCAGCACGAGTTCGAGGAGCTCGAGGCCGACATCGTCGCGCGGCTGCGCGAAATCCGCGATCGGAGGCAGGGTGCCGGCGCCGCCACGCTCTCGCCGAAGGAATACAAAATCACCGGTATCGACGCGACGTTCGAAGGGGACGAGCACTAGCCTCCGCTACCGCTTCATCGGCGGAAAAGGAGGAGTCGGGAAGACCACGTGTGCCGCGGGAATCGCCGTCGCCGCGGCGCTTCGCGGAACCCGTACCCTGATCATCTCCACCGACCCTGCCCCATCGCTGGGCGACGCGTTCACGCGCCGTTTCGGGCCCGAGCCGACGGCGATTCCGCTGCGGCGCGGTCTCCTCGATGCGGTCGAGATCGATGCCCACGGCGCGCTGGAGCGATGGATTGACGCCCGCCGCGCCGCTCTCGAGCGGATTGCCCTCCGCGGCACGTGGCTCGATAGAGACGATGTGTCGCGGTTGCTGGGCCTTGCGCTGCCCGGCATCGACGAACTCGCCGCGCTGCTCGAGATCACCCGCTTCGCGGACAGCGGCCGCTACGACCTGGTGGTGGTCGATACTGCGCCGACCGGCCACACGCTGCGCATGCTGACCATGCCCGATACGCTGCGCGCCGTGGCGCGGGTGTTCGACCAGATGCAGTCGAAGCACCGGGTGATGGTCGAGGCGCTGCGCGGCCAGTGGATCCCGGATGCCGAAGACGCGTTAATCCAGGACATCGATCGCGACGGCCAGGAACTGCGCGCGCTGCTGCGCGATCCGGCGCGGGTGCGGATCGCGTGGGTCACGCTTCCGGAACCGATGGCCGTGGAGGAAACGGTCGACGCGTCGGCCGCCCTCCGTCGCGACGGTATCCCGCTGGCCGAGGTCATCGTCAACCGTGTCACGCCAAGACGCGAGCGCCCGTGCGGGTGGTGCGATCGCCGTCGCCCGCTCGAGCGCGACGCGATTGCGGCAATCGGACGGCGGCTGCCAGACGTCGAGGTGGTCGGCGTCGCGGCTCGACCGGGAGAACCAACCGGGATTCGTGCGCTTGCCGCAATCGGAGAGGAGATTGCGGCGGCGATTGCGCCGTCGGTGACGAGAGTGACGACGCGGAAGGACCGATGGCGCGCAATGCCGCCGGCAGCGCGGCACGCCGACGTGGTCTCGACAATCGCTCCAGGCGGTGTCCAGGTCCTGTTGTTCGGCGGGAAGGGGGGCGTCGGAAAGACGACATGTGCTGCCGCCGCGGCGATTGCGATCGCGAAAAAAGAGCAACGTGCCGTTCTGCTCGTCTCAACCGATCCGGCGCATTCACTCGCGGATGCCTTCGGCGACTCGATATCGGATGCCCCGCGCGGTGTTCGCGGCGCCCCGTCCAACCTGCTGGTGCGCGAGATGGATGCGGCGGCGGGCTTTCGCGCGGTCCGCGCCCGTTACGTCGAGAGCATTGATTCTCTGTTCGATCGGCTGGCCCGCGGCAGCGGGAGCGTACGGCTCGAGGCTGGCCACGATCGACGGGTGATGCAGGGTCTGATCGATCTCGCGCCGCCAGGGATCGATGAGCTCGCCGCGGTCATCGACGTCACCGACCGCATCGAGTCCAATCCTGCCCAGCTCGTTGTCCTGGACACCGCGCCGAGCGGCCATGCCCTCCGCCTGCTCGAGATGCCGGCTCTCGTACAGGACTGGACCAGGGCGCTGATGTCGATAGTCCTGAAGTATCAGCCGGTCACCGGGATCGGTGAGTTCGGCGCGGACCTTCTGAAGCTGTCGCAGGGCTTGGGCCGGCTGCGCGCGCTCCTCGTCGATCCCGGTCGCGCGGCGTTCGTTGTTGTGACGCGGGGGGCATTGCTCCCGCGCGCCGAGACCCTCCGTTTGATCGCGCGGCTTCGTGCGATGCGGATTCACGTACCGGCGGTGATCGTGAACGCGACAGGCCGGGGAAGCTGCCGCGCCTGTCGCGAAGAGGCGCACGCGGAGCAACGGGAAATCGAGAAGCTGCGACGCGGAATTCCATCTGAAATCAACACCGTAGTGACGCCGGCGGAACTGCCGCCGCCACGCCGCGCCGCCGCGCTGGACGCGTGGCAGCGACAGTGGCGGAAATAGGCGAGGTCGTCTCTCAACGTCCCAGTGCACGGCGGGGCGGTGCGATATCATCGATTCGACGATGGACGCCACCTACGTCTACTGCATCGCGCATGCGCCGCCCGGCCTGACGCGTTCCCGTGCGCCCGCGGGATTGCCCGATGCGGGCCCGCCACGAGTGCTCGACGCGGGCAGGCCGTTGTGGATTGTGTGCGCCTCGGTGCCGCTCGCCTCGTATGGGCCGGGCGCGCTCGAACCCGCGCTGCGCGACCTGAACTGGGTCGGAGACATTGCAGTCGCGCACGAGGGTGTGGTGGAGCACTTCGCCCAGCAGAAGAACGTCACGGTGGTGCCGATGAAGCTGTTCACGATGTTCTCGAGCGATGAGCGGGCGATCGAGGAGATGGACTCGCGGCGTCGCGAGATCCTGGCGGTAGTGAAGCGCATCGGCGGGTGCGAGGAATGGGGCGTTCGCATCACGCGTGCCGCGCCTGCCGGCCCGTCGAGCGATCGGGATGCGGCGCGGCCGGCGACGGGAGCGGCGTTCCTCGCCGCGAAGAAACAGGCGCGTGACGTCGCACGAGACCTCGCGCGGGCCGCTTCGGCATCGGCGGATGCCGCGTACGCGGCGCTGTCGGCGATCTCGCGCGAAGCGCGCCGGCGCGACGATGCGCCGGAAGGCGCGGTGGCCCCGCCGCTTCTGGATGCGGCGTTTCTAGTGCCGGCGCCGCGACGGACACGGTTCAAGGCGACCGCACGCAAGCTGGCCGCGGCAGGCGTGCGAAGCGGCACCGAGATCACCGTGACTGGCCCCTGGCCGGCCTACAACTTCGTGCAGGAGCCGGCGCGCCGTGAGCCCGCGTAAGCCGCGTCTCTCCACCGTCCCCGCCACCAAGCCCGCGAAGCGCGAGGCTCGGGCGACGGCTCGGCCCCGCGTCGAGCGTCCACGACCTCCGCGGCGCCCTCCGGTGCCACGCCCGCACGTGGCGCACATCATCGACGAATCTGAAACCTCGCTGGTCGATGTGATCGACAACCTTCTCAACCGCGGTGTCGTCCTGACTGCGGACGTGATTCTTGCGCTCGCCAACGTCGACCTCGTCTACCTGCGCCTCTCGGCGCTGCTCTGTGCCGCCGATCGCGTGCTGCCAGAGCGTCGATGAGCGCGTTGTACGTGTTCGCCTTCACGGACCGCGCCGCTCGGCCGCTTCGCCA
>JBKPLP010000123.1:0-7707 GCA_046731735.1 Acidobacteriota bacterium | reverse complement strand
CGTCGCGGCCCAGATACGTCGAGGGAATGGAGTGCGCCGGCGCGTCGAGCTTCTCGCGCCAGAGTTCCGCGCCGTTTCGCGCGTCGAGCGCCCGGAAAAAGCCGTCGATCGTCGCGCCGATGAAGACGAGGTTCCCGGCAGTTGTAATCCCGCCGCCGAGCATCGGCTGACCGGTCTTGATACCCTTCGCCGCCAGCTCCGGGAACTCGCCGAGCGGCACGCGCCACGCGATGTCGCCCGTATTGGCGTTCACCGCGACGAGCTCCCCCCACGGCGGGGCCGAGCAGCTGTAATTGTGCGCGGCGTCCCAGAAGCGGCCCCCCTCCGGAGTGACCTTCATCAAGGTAGTTGCGCCGGCCGGCGGCGTCCCGGGGGCCACGACGCCCTCCGGTAGATCCGCCCGGCCTTCACCGGCGGCTCTGCCTTCAGCCCCGGCCCTGCCCTCACCCGCGGCTCGGCCTTCGGCCCCAGCCCTGCCCTCACCCGCCCTGCCTTCCGCGCCGGGCGCGCCGCGCCGGCCCCCGCGGCCGAAACGGCCCGAGCGCTCTTCCAGATGACCCCATTGGCCGGCGTTCATGACGTTCGTGATCATCAGGCCGAGCGGACGATTGAACATCACTCCCTGCCAGTTGCCGCCGCCTATCGCACCGGGAAACACGACGATGTCGTCTTTCTCGCGCCAGGGGTTGTACGGGACGGTGTCGGAGAGCTTGTACTTTTCCCAAACGCCGGCGCAGTAGGCCTCGAGTTCGGGCGTCACCTTCGCGAGCTCCTCTTTCTTCAGGGAGTTGCGCGCGAGTGGTGGAGGCTTCATCGGAAAAGGCTGCGTGGGTGACGTCCACTCCCCCTTCGCGGTCGTCTGGGGGACCGGGCGTTCTTCCATTCCGTACATCGGCTCACCGGTTTCCCGGTTGAAGACGAAGAGGATTCCCATCTTCGTGATCAGCGCGACGCCGGGAATCGAGCGCCCACTGCGCCGTACGTCGACGAGCGTGGGCTGCGCGGCGGGATCGTAGTCCCAGATGTCGTGGTGCACGAGCTGCTGATACCACTTGATCCTGCCGGTGTTGACGTCGACCGCGAGCAGCGAGTCGCTGTAAAGGTTGTTGCCGTGATGAGGGCCGCCGTAATAGTCGTTGCCCACTTTCTCGACGGGGACGAACAGAAGGCCGCGCTGGGTGTCGACGGTAAAAATGCCCCACAGGCCGGGGGTGTAATCCGACTTCAGGCTGTCGTCGAGCCACGTCGCCGCGGCTGGATCGCCTGGCTGCGCCTTCAGACTCAGCGTCCACTTCGGCTCCCCCGTCACGGTGTCCCACGCCTTGACGAAACCCTCGCCGCCCTGCGTCACCAGCGTGTTGTTGTACAAGGCCCCCGGCGATGAGATGCGCAGACCTGGAATGACGCCGTTTTCACCGAAGGTCGTGATCAATGCTCCGGTCTTTGCGTCAAGGGCTGCCAGGCCTTTCGCGGTGGACGTAAAGAGCCGGGCGCCGAGCTCGCGGTAACCTGGCCAGTAGGTCAGCCCGCGGCGCGTCGTGCCGGTCGTTTCGTATTTCCACAGCTGGGCCCCGGTCACCGCGTCGAGCGAATACACGCCGTTTGCGGCGCTGAAGTACATGACGCTGTCGATCACCAGCGGCGTACTCTCGAAGAATCCGGACTTGTCGCCGGTGTGGAACGTCCACGCGCGCTTGAGATCCTTCACGTTGGACGTGTTGATCTGCGCCAGCGTGGAGAACTTGGTCCCGCCCGGATCCTGCCCGAACGACACCCAGTTGTTCTGACCGGCGAGCTGCGACGACCACATCGCCACCACCACAATCACGACTACGCACAGCTTCTTCATGAAAACGTCACCGCACGGCGTCGGTCGTCGTCGCCGTCATCGGATGCGGTTTGAGCTCGCCGTCGCTCAGGCCCAGCGACCACTTGATCGCTTCGAAATACATCTGCTGCACGTCGCGGATGTCCCACGTGCTCGGCGCGTGCGCGAACGAGCCGTAGAACACGCGGCCTTTGCCATACGTCTTCGCCCAGGCGAGCGGGTAGTCGTGATCCGGCCGGTGCAGCGCAGGATTCGCGGCGACATTCGAGAGATCGAGACGCAGCAGCACGTGAATCTTGTCCCGCGAGTAGTCCTTCGGCTGGTAGAACTCGTCGTTGAAGTCGAAGCGCGCGGGAAAATGCTTCGTGGCCGGGAATGAGGGGTCTTCGTTGATGACGGACCCGCCGCCGACGATCGGATGCCCGTCGAACCTGGCGCCGATCAGCTCGCCGAACTCGGGCCAGGACTCGAGCGCGGTCAGCCCGACGTGCGCGGCGACGAAACCATGCCCGTCGCGCACGAACTGCAGTAATTCGGTCTTCTGCGAATCGTCGAGCGGCACCTCGCGGTGGCCCATGAAGAAGATGGCGTCGACGTTGCTCAGACTGGGACCGCCGCTGGCCGCCGATCCGTCGGTCTTTTTCGGGGCGGTGGCGACGATGTTGGAATCGGTCCTGATGAAGGTGTCCCACATCCCGGTCTCATAGCCGAGACGCTCGATCACCGCGAGCGCGTGGCCAACGGACTCGTGCTGGGCGATGCCGTTGCGCGTGTCGGCCCAGGCCAGCACCCGTTTACGCGCCGGTGCCTGTGGGCCGCCGCGCCCGCCGCGTCCCTGTCCGCGGCCGGCGGGCTGCGGCGGCTGTTGCGCGGCAAGCGCCAGGACGCCGCAGGTGATCAGGGTTACACAGACAGTAGCAACTCGTTTCACATCAGCTCCACGGGGCGAACCTGGTCGCCCTACAACACTGAACAGGCGGACCTGAAGGTGCGCCGTGCATCAACTAAAAATCGAACTTGAAGGCGAACTGCATGATACGCGGATCCTGCGCGCTGAGGATCCGGCCGAAGTTCGAGCTGTTGAGACCCGTCGTCGGGTTGTTGAAGTTCGCGTGGTTCATGACGTTGAACACTTCCCAGCGGAACTGGAGCCGCCGCTGGCCGATGTTGAAGTTCTTGCTGACGCCGAGATCGTTCTGCAGGCGCGACGGCCCGTAGAACGCGTTCGGCTTCAGCGCGCTGTAGGTGCCCGGCGCGGGCGGTCCGAAGGCGGCGGCGGTCAGGTAGTTGTTCGGAGTCTTGTCGGCGTAGATGTTGTCCATCAACTGCACCGCGCGCTGCCCGCCGATGCCGGACAGCGCGTTGTCGACGCCGGTCGTCACCGAAAACGGGCTGCCGCTCTGCCAGCGGACGAGCGGGGCAATCTGCCAGCCGCCAAGAATTGCGTTGAGCGCCGGGTTCTTGAAGGTCGGAGTAAAGGCGACCACCGAGACGTTGATCACGTGGCGTCGATCGGAGTCGCAGGCCGAGTAATCGAGATCCGGATTGTTCGGATTGACGATGGTCGGACCGGTCAATTCAGTCGTGGCGGGATCGCTCATGCACTTCGACAGCGTGTAGTTGGAGAGCACGCTGAAACCGCTGCTCAGGCGGCGCTGCACGGAGAGCAGCACGCCGTTGTAGTTGGCGACGCCCGTGTCGTCGAGCTGTCCGATCGTCCCGTAGAAGGCGCCGTAGGCCGGGTTGCGCAGCGCGAGGAAGCGTCGCGCATTGGTGGTCGCGGTGGTGGCACCCGGCGAGTAGACCGCGTAGTTCAACTCGGTCGCGCGCCACAAGTGACTCGAGTGGTTTCCGAGGTAGCTCGCGGTAGCCAGCCAGGCGCCGAACTGGTGCTGCACGCCGACATTCCACTGCTGCAGGGTCGTCGGTTTCGCATCGATCGGCGCATTGACGTAGACGCCGGCCGTCGGGAACGGCTGCGTCTTCCACCCCGTGAGGAGTGCCGGGAACGGGTTGCCGCCAGGATAACCGACCCACGGATCGCTCAGGCCTCCGGACGGGTTCGTCAGCGTGATCTGCGCGCCCCACGGCGGGTTGTTGGCGAAGCGAGTGTTGAAAAACAGCTGCGGCGTGTCGAAGAACACGCCCCACCCGGCTCGCACGGCAGTCTTCTCGCTGGGCTGCCAGACGATGCCGGTGCGAGGGGCAAACTGTCCCCAGGAACTCTTCATCGCCGCCGATCCCGGCATTCCGGGATCGCCCGGGAAATAGAGTCCGGGAGGGGCTGCGGGATAGGCAGTGCTGCGGGTGCCCGCGTCGAAGCGTGCGAGATCGAAGTTGCTCACGTAATCGAGCGTGTTCTTGATCGGCAGGTACGGCTCCCAGCGCAGACCGGCGTTCAGTGTGAGATTGTTGCCCGGCTTCCATTCATCCTGCGCGTAAGCGCCGATGTAGTCGTTGTGATCGTTGTCGTAGACGGGGTTACCCTGGAGGAAGTTACTCAGCCGTCCCAGCATGAAGTCCGCGAGGCCCAGGCCCGACGACTGCCCGCTGAACGTGAACTGGCCGTTGCTGGGGCGGTTGTTCACCGTTTCGATGCGCGTGTGGATCCAGTTGCCGCCGAACGATACCTGGTGCTTGCCGAGCAGCCAGTCGACGTCGTTGGCGACCTGGAAGCCGTTCGAGTTGAAATGGCCCGGGTTCGTTCCGCCGGTGCCGAAGCTGAACCCGTTGGTCACGCTCACGCCCATGTAGCCGGGAATCGCGCCGACCACGGTCGATCCCACCTCGGTCGGCGAGAAGAACTTGGGCATCGGGCGATCGTTGAGCGTCTTGTTCCAGGTGACGTGCAACGCGTTGACGAGCCGCGGCGACACGAGCCAGTTGTGCCCGGTCACGACCGAGTGCACCTGGTTGTTTTGGCCAGTGCGGCTCAGGGTCAGGGCATTGGTCCCGTCGTAGGTGCCGGGATTGTCGTAGATCGCGAACATATAGCGCGCGAAGATGCTGTGGCTCGCGTTGAGGCTGTAATCCGCGCGCGCCAGGTTCTGTTGTTCGTTGCTGTCGTTCGGAATGCCGTACTGAAGGCGTCCGCACGGATCGCTCGACACCGGGATGTGCTTCAGGATGTTGAGGGCGACCGGGTTGAACAGCGCCGGATTGATCGTGTTGTTCGTAAATCCGAGCGTCGGCGACAGCGTGATCTGCCGACCACTGCATGCCGGCGAAGCAATCGCCGTGAAATCCCCCGCGAGCATGGCGGCCGTCGGCACGAAACTGGTGCTCTCCGGCGGATTGCTCTTTTCGATGCGACCCTGGTAGCCGTCAAAGAAGAACAGCTTGTCTTTGATGATCGGGCCACCCAGAGTGCCGCCAAACTGGTTGCGCTTGAGGCTGTCGCGCGTCGGCGCGAAGAAGTTGCGCGCGTTGAGATGATAGTCGCGGATAAATTCGAAGACGTTGCCGCGGTAGGAGTTCGTACCCGACTTGGTGACGAGGTTCACCGCCGACGCGGCGTGATGCCCGTAGCGCGCCGGCAGCGAGCTCGTCTCGACTTTGAACTCCTGCAACGCATCAGGCATCGGCGTCGGCAGGTTCAGGTTGTTGAAGGGGTCGTTGTGTGTGCCGCCGTCCATGATGTAGGTGATGCCGTTCGCCTGGCCGCCGGCCACCGAGATCGTGACGGTCGGGAAGTTCTTATTGGTGTTCAAATCGCCCGCCGGCGCGGATGTCGCGAGGCCGGAGAGGAAGATGAGCTCGGTCGCCTGTCGTCCGTTGAGCGGCATCTCCGTCACTTGCTGGTTGTTGATCACCTGGCCGACGCCGGTCGACCGCGTTTCGATGACCGGGCTCTCCGCCTTCACCGTCACCTGCTCGCCGATGCTGCCCACGGTCAGGGCGACGTCAATCGTCGGGTTGCTGTTGACCTGGAGGACGATCCCTTCCTGCACATAGGTATTGAAGCCCTGAAGCGCGACCTTCAGCCGGTAAGGACCGACCGCAAGATTCGGAAACACGTACGCGCCGTCGGAACCGGTGAAGACCGTTCGCGACGTGCCGGTGTCGGTCTTGGACATCGTGACCTCGACGCCAGGGAGCACGGCCCCGCTCGAGTCCTTGACGACGCCGGACACCTGCGAGCCCGCGACCGCCTGCGCACGCGCGGCGTTGACGGCGGCCGCCGAAATCAGTAACGCCACGAGAACCGTCCGCAAGATTCTCACCTTCATACCTCCCCTCTGGACCCATACCGTCGTCCGCATGGCAGCCATGCGCGTCGCGACGGTAACATCCCCCTGGTTCGCATCTCCAGAACGTTACGGTGGCGATACCGTAACAGGACCCGGTGCGCGAACGGGCCGCTATAATCGGGGCTCATGCCTCCGTGGCGGACGGCCATTGTCACGTCAGACGCGACGAACATCTGGATTCGCGGCCAGGAGATCACGCGCCTCATGCGCGGCGCCACGTTCACCGACGCCATCGTCCTGCTGCACGTGGGGCGGCTGCCGTCGCCGGCGGAACGGCGCCTGCTCGATGCGATCCTGATCGGCGTGTGCGACCACGGGGCGGGCGCGCCGTCGTGCGCGGCAGCACGCCTCGTCGCTTCCGGCAATCGGCAGTCGGTATCGGCGGCGATCGCCGCGGGCGTGCTGACGATTGGCGACGAACACGGCGGCGCGGCGTCGAACTGTATGGAATTGATCGCGGAGTCGCTCGCCGCCGCCGCGAAGAACCACGAGACGCCTGCGGCGGCCGCGCGGCGTGCGGTCGGCGCGGCAGTCGCCGCAAAGCGCCGGCTGCCCGGCCTGGGCCACCGCGTTCATACGCACGATCGACGGAGCGACACGCTGTTCGAGATGGCCCGCGCCGAAGGAGTCGCCGGCAACGGCGTCGCGTTCATGGAAGCGCTCGCGGCGGAAGCCGCCACGGCGATCAAGCCGCTGGCGCTGAACATCGACGGCTCCCTCGCCGCCGTGCTCCATGATCTCGGATTCCCGCCGGCGTTCGGGCGGTTCATCTTCATCATCGGCCGCGTCGCCGGCATCACGGCGGAGGTCGCCGAAGAGTACGAGCGCGAGAAGCCGATGCGCATCAAGTTCGACGTGGAGTACGACGGCCCGCCGCCGATCAGCGAACAGACAGAGCGAACGAACGAAGTGAGTGAGCCACGCGATCGGAGCGAGCCGGCGGAGCGGCGAGCGAGAGCGCGTGTAGGGGGGTCCGGCGGGGCGAAGCCCCCCGGAAAATGATGGCACGGACTATAACGGCCGAAGAAACTGAGGTCGTCCATGAGCTGGTCGGCCGCGCGCGCGCGGCGATGGCCGCGATCGACCACTACGATCAACCGACGGTCGATCGGATCTGCCGCGCCGTCGCTTGGGCGGGCGGCAACGAGACAACCGCGGTGCGACTGGCGACCATGAGCGTCGACGAGAGCGGCATGGGCCGCCGCGAGCCGACCCGCCGCGCGAAGGTTCAGGGGATCCTCCGCGATGCGCTTCGTCAGAAGAGCATGGGGATCATCGAAGACGATCCCGTCCGCGGCATCGTGAAGTACGCGAAGCCGGCAGGGGTGATCGCGGCGCTGATACCCGTCACCAGCCCATATGTGACCCCCGTAGGCATCGCGATCTATGCGATCAAGTGCAAGGACGCGGTGATCTTCTCGCCGCACCCGGCGAGCCGCAACACGACGATCGAAACGGTACGTGTGATGCGCGCCGCCCTTCAGAAGCTCGGCGTGCCGGAAGACGTGCTGCAGGTCGTGGCCCGGCCCAGCATCCCGCTGGCCAACGAGCTGATGTCGGCATGCGACCTGACGATCGCCACCGGTGGCCCGGCGATGGTGAAGGCGGCGTACGGATCGGGGAAGCCGG
>JBKPLP010000122.1:0-27842 GCA_046731735.1 Acidobacteriota bacterium | reverse complement strand
TCGTGGATCGTCATGCTGTTCAGAACATCTGCGTGCGCCACAGATCGTGAATCTGCACGACCCCCTCGACGCGGCGCCCGTCGTCGACGACGACCACGGACGTGATCTTGTGGGTCTCCATGATCTTCAGCGCTTCGACGGCCAGTACGTCACGGCGGATGGTGATCGGGTCGGCGGTCATCACGTCTCCCGCCGCCATGGTGAGCACATTCGGCCACCGGATCATCGCGCGCCGCAGGTCGCCATCTGTGATCACGCCGACCAGACGGGTGTCGGCGTCGATGACGCAGGTCATGCCGAGGCGCTTGCTGGACATTTCATGAAAGACGTCCGGCATCGGTGTGGCCACGCGAACGGCGGGTGCCGACTCGCTGGCGTGCATCACGTTCTCGACGCGCATCAGTCGGCGTCCGAGCTTGCCGCCCGGATGGAGCGACGCGAAGTGCTCTTCGCTGAACCCTTTGCGGACCGACAGCGTCATCGCCAGCGCGTCCCCCAGCGCCAGTGCCGCCGTCGTGCTCGCGGTCGGCGCCAGGTTCATCGGGCAGGCCTCCGCCGCGATGCTGCAATCGAGCGCGACGTCGGCGGCGCGCGCCAGCGTCGACTGGGGATGGCCGGTCATCGCAATCAGCCTGGCCCCGATTCGCCGGATCGCCTCGAGCAGCCGGATAATCTCTTCGGTCTCTCCGCTGTGCGACAGCACCAGCACCACGTCGTCGTCGCGGATCGCCCCGAGATCGCCGTGGATGGCTTCCGCCGGGTGCAGAAACCACGCGGACGTGCCGGTGCTCGAGAGGGTGGCGGCGACTTTGCGGCAGATCAGGCCGGATTTGCCCATGCCCGTCACGATCACGCGTCCCTTGCAGTCGTACAGGAGCTGCACCGCGTGCTCGAAGTCCGCGCCGACCCGATCGACCAGGCTCAGGATCGCTGCCGCTTCGGTTCGCAGGACCTTGCGCGCGAGCTCGAGGGCGGCCATCGTCTCGCTCATACGGGGGCCTTCCGGGTGATCTCGTGAATGCGGACGAGATGGGCGAGGAGCGGCTCGAGCAGATCGAGCCGGAGCGCGTTCTGTGCGTCGCTCTTCGCCTGTTCCGGCCGTTCGTGAACCTCCATGAAGACGCCGTCGATGCCCGCAGCCACGCCCGCCGATGCCATCGGCTCGATGAACTGCGCCTGTCCGGCGGTGACGCCGTCGCCCGCACCGGGGAGCTGCAGGCTGTGCGTCACATCGTATACGACGGGATAGCCGAGCGATCGCAGGATGGGGAACGCGCGCATGTCGACGACCAGGTTGTTGTAGCCAAAGCTGACGCCGCGCTCCGTCACGATTACGCGGCGGTTCCCCGCATCCACCACTTTCGCAATTGCGTGTCGCATGTCGGCCGGGGCGAGGAACTGTCCTTTCTTGATGTTGACGGCGCGTCCCGTTCGCGCGGCGGCCACCAGCAGATCCGTCTGGCGGGACAGAAAGGCGGGGATCTGGAGAACGTCTGCGACTCGTGCGACGACTTCGGCGTGCGACGGCTCATGGATATCGGTGAGGATTGGGACGCCCGCGGCTTCGCGCACGCGGCAGAGAACGCGGATCCCTTCATCGAGCCCAGGACCGCGGAACGATCGGACCGAGGTGCGGTTCGCCTTGTCGTACGACGCCTTGAACACGTACTGCACGCCCGCGCGCCGCGCGATATCGCGGACGGCGAGGGCGGTGTCGATTGCGTGGGATTCGCTCTCGATCACGCATGGCCCCGCGATGAGCAACAGCGGTGCCCCGCCTCCTACCGTGAGGCCGCCGAACTGGATCGGCTGCACGCCGGCTACCCTACCACGGAGGCGGTGGCGTGCTGCCGGCTCATGACCTTGCGCTGATGGCTGGCTTCGACGAACCCGGCGAACAGCGGGTGCGGCGCGAGTGGCTTCGACTTGAACTCCGGATGGAACTGGACGGCCACGTACCACGGATGCGAGGGGAGCTCGATGATTTCGACGAATTTGCCGTCGAGCGAGCGGCCGACGATCTGCAGGCCTTTGTCGGTCAGCGACTTTTCAAAGAGGCAGTTGAACTCGTAGCGGTGGCGATGGCGTTCGTGGATCACGGTCTGGCCGTACAGCTGATGCGCGCGCGAGCCGGGTTTCAATTCGCAGGCATAGGCGCCGAGGCGCATGGTTCCGCCGAGCTCGTCCACGCCGAGCAGATCCCGCAGTTTGTAGATGACGTTCTGCGGCGTATCGGGCGCGCACTCGGTTGAATCTGCTTGCGCGAGGCCGCAGACGTGGCGCGCGTATTCGACGGCGGCCCATTGGAACCCGTAGCAGATGCCGAAATAGGGAATGCCGCGCTCGCGCGCGATCTCCGCGGCGCGCATCATGCCGCGCGTGCCCCGGTCGCCGAATCCGCCGGGCACGAGAATGCCGTTCGCCCCGTCCAGCAGCTGCTCGCCTCCCGGTTGCTCCAGCGCTTCCGCCTCGACCCACCGGATGTTCACGCGCAGCCGGTGCTTGAACCCCCCGTGATACAACGCCTCGTTCAGGCTCTTGTACGAGTCCTCGTACCCGACGTACTTGCCGACGACGTGGATGGTGATTTCGTCGGACGGATTCTTGATCCGGTCCACCAAATCGACCCACGCGTCCATTCGCGCCTCGGTCGAGGGCAGATGCAGCCGCTCCAGCACGATGCGATCGAGGCCCTCCGCGGCCAGCACCAGCGGCACTTCGTAGATGCTCGATACATCCTTTGCGGTGATCACGGCCTCCTCGTCGACGTCGCAGAAGAGGCCGATCTTCTGTTTCAAGTCCTGGTCGAGGAACCGGTCGGTCCGGCAGAGCAGGATGTCGGGCTGGATGCCGATGGCGCGCAGATCGCGGACGCTGTGCTGCGTCGGCTTCGTCTTGAGCTCGCCGGCGGCGCCGATGAACGGCACGAGTGTCAGGTGAATGTAGAGCGTGTTCTCGCGGCCGACGTCCTGGCGGAGTTGGCGGATCGCTTCGACGAACGGCAGGCTCTCGATGTCCCCGACCGTGCCACCGATCTCGACGAGCACGACGTCGACGTCCTTCGCGACGGCGCGGATGCTGTCCTTGATCTCGTTGGTGATGTGGGGAATGACCTGGACGGTGCGGCCGAGATAATCGCCGCGGCGCTCCTTCTGAATGACCGAGAGGTAGATCTTGCCGGTCGTCCAGTTGTTGTTGCGTGTCGTCACCTGGCTCGTGAAGCGCTCGTAGTGCCCGAGATCCAGGTCGGTCTCGGCGCCGTCATCGGTGACGTACACCTCGCCGTGCTGATAGGGGCTCATCGTGCCCGGGTCGACGTTGATGTAGGGGTCGAATTTCTGCAGCGCGACCTTGTAGCCATGTCCTTCGAGAAGCGCGCCGATCGATGCGGCCGCGAGCCCTTTGCCCAGCGACGACACCACGCCGCCGGTCACCAGGATGTACTTCACCGGACGTTTACCCTGTTCGTTGCCGCTGCTCTGCATCGTCTGTCTCTCTCCAGGGTTCGTTCACGCTGGCCTACAGGCCGGCACCACCGACCACCGTTCCAAACATCGCCCTTACTCGCTCGAGGTCCTCCGGGGTGTCGACGCCGATCGAATCGAACTCGGTTTCGAGGGCCTTGATCCGGATGCCGTTTTCCAACGCGCGCAGCTGTTCGAGCGCCTCGGATCGTTCCATGGTCCCGGGCGGAAGCGCCGCGAGCTGCAGGAGGCATTCCCGGCGGTATGCATAGATGCCCACGTGGCGCCATGCCGGCGCCGCCGGGCTCCCCTGGCGCACGAACGGAATCGCCGCGCGCGAAAAATACAGCGCGAAGTCGTCCCGATCGACGACCACCTTCGTGACGTTCGGGTTGTGACGCTCGGCGTCGTTCTCGATCCGCCGTCGCAGCGTGCTGATCATCAGTCCGCGATCGTGCGCGAACGGCGCGACCGTCTGGTCAATCATCGCCGGCTCGATGAGCGGTTCGTCCCCCTGCACGTTGACGATCACGTCGCAGGTCAGCGACGGCACGATTTCCGCGATGCGATCCGTCCCGCTCTGGTGCGAGGCCGACGTCATGCGGGACTGCCCGCCGAACCCGAGTACCGCACGGTGAATACGCTCGTCGTCGGTGACGACGAGCACGGATTCGATCGTTCGTGCCGCCGCGGCGCGACGATATACGTGCTCGATCATCGGGCGGCCGCCGATATCGGCAAGCGCTTTCCCGGGAAGTCGCGACGACTGATACCTTGCGGGGATGACGGCGATGGCGGAGACGAAAGCGGAACGAGGAAGGGGCCCGGAGCTGGAAACAGGGGGCACGAACAATCTTACCACAACTGCACACGATTTCTCGCCGCTCGCCACCTCGATTGAGCGACCCGCGAACCGCAAATCGCGAACCGCGAACCGTGACCGAACCGCGAATCGCCCTTCGACGTTACTCAGGGCGGTCCTGAGGCTCTCGAAGGACCGCGAACCGCGACAGTACCTCTGGACATCCTCGAAAGACGGTTGCAATTCGCGGTTCGGCCGCGGAAGGAGTAGAATCACCAATCAGAATCGGCAGTCAGTACTTCAGGATTTCTCCATGTCTCGCACGCGAGCGGCGGCGTACCTCGTCGGCGGAATGCTGCTGGCGGCGTGGCTGGCCTCGGCCGCCGGCGTAACGATGCGTCCGCGGACAGTCCCACTGCCGCGCCGCAGCGCGGAAGCCGTTCATCTCGACGCCGTTGCATCGGACGTGCAGGCGCAGGCTTCGAGGCTTCGCGAGCGACTCGCATCCCCTCCCAAGCTGCAGGCACCGGTGCGCAATCCGTTCGCGTTCGCCGTGCGCGAGCCGGCTCCGGCGCCCGCGCCCAAGCCGGCCGCCGCGATCCCCGCGTTCGTTCAACGTCTGATCGCCGAGCCCGAGCTGAATCTGCTCGGTGTTGCGCAGGAGGGGGCGGTGCGGACCGCGCTGATCGGCTCTGGCGATGAACTGCTCATGGTGACCGAAGGACAGACCGTCGTCGGGCGATATCGCGTCGGCACCGTCGCGCCCGATGCGGTGGAGTTGATCGATCTGGGAACAGGCGCTACGCGGCGCCTGTCCCTAAGGTCACCAGCTTCACTTCCTTGATCGCGCGCGCGCCTCGCAGCTCCTCGATGGCGCGCGAGGCTTTCTTTTCCAGCTGGCCGCCGTCCTCGTCGAGGCTGACAACGCCCACGGCGCCCGTCTTGTTCCGGCCGAGCGCGAAGCTCCCGATATTGATGCCGTGCCGTCCGAGGATCGTGCCGACCTCCCCGATCACCCCCGGCCGATCGTCGTTCCGAATCACCAGCATCGACCCGACATCATCGAGTGGCACTTCCACCTCGACACCGTCCAGGAGTGTCAGGCGCGGGCTGTCGCCTTCGAACACCGTCCCCTCGATCCAGCGCTCTCCGCTGTTGGTATGGAGCTTGACCGAAATCATGTTCGCGAAGGCACGAGGCCGCGAACTGCGTGATTCGATGACCTCGATGCCGCGCTCGGCCGCGATGGCCCGTGCATTGACGACGGTGACGCTGCCCGACAGCATCGGCTTCAGCACGCCCACGACGACGGAGCTGGCAATCACCTCGGCGTGTTCGGTCACGAGCGGGCCGTAGTACCGAATCCCGACCGCGTGGGTCCGGCCCTCGGCAATCTGAGACACGAGCGTGCCCATACGCTCGCCGAGGAGCATGAACGGGCGAACGCGCGCGAACTCGTCGCCGCGCATGCCGCGGAAATTGACCGCGTTGCGAATGACGCCCTCGCGCAGGAAATCGCGGACCGCTACCGCCGTTTCGATGCCGACCTGTTCCTGAGCTTCGGCGGTGGACGCGGCGATGTGCGGCGTCGCGATCACCTGCGGCAGGTTGGGAAGCCGCCAGTCGGAGGGTGGCTCAGTTTCGAACACGTCGAGCGCGGCGCCCGCGACCTGGCGAGCCTCGATCGCATAGGCAAGCGCCGTCTCGTCGATCAACTCTCCGCGCGCGGTGTTTATTATTCGCACACCGGCTTTGCATTTTGCGAAACGTTCCGCATTGAAGAGGTGACGGGTTTCCGGCGTCGCAGGCAGATGCAGCGAGATGTAATCCGCGGTGCCGCACAGGTCGTCGAGCGACAGCAGCTGGATGCCGAGCGTCCCCGCGACCTGTTCCGAAATGAACGGATCATGGGCGACAAGGTTCATGCCGAAAGAGCGGGCACGAGCGCCGACTTCCTGGCCGATTCGTCCCAGCCCGACGATCCCGAGCGTTTTTCCTCGAAGTTCCTCTCCCGATAGTTTTTTCTTCTCCCAGACACCGCGTTTCATCGATCCGTCGGCGGCTGGAATCTGTCGCGCGAGAGCGAGCATGAGGCCGATCGCCAGCTCGGCGACGCTGATGCTGTTGGCGCCAGGGGCGTTCATGACGACGATGCCGCGCTCGGTCGCGGCCGGCACGTCGACGTTGTCGACGCCGGTGCCGGCGCGCGCGATCACCCGCAACTGCGGCGCGGCGGCCATGATCGCCGCGGTCACTTTGGTCGCGCTTCGAACCACGAGCGCCTCAGCGTTCGCGAGGTCTTTCGAGAGCTCGTCGGCGGACCTTCCACTGCGCGCGTCGATGGTCCATCCGGGGACGCTGCGCAGCAGTTCAACGGCTGAAGCGGGGAGTTGATCGGCGATGACGATGTGCATGATTGAAATTTGTAGAGTCCGCCTTTAGGCGGACCATCAGTATAATGTCGTGTTTTGGTTGGTGATGTGCGCGCGACAGTCGATCGCCGCGCACCATCGTGGTGCAAACCGCTCAAACGCGCGCAATGACGCGGCCGATGTGCGCATCGACGGGTGATTTCCACAACGTTTTCCACAGAAACTGTGAAGATCGTCGCGCGGTGTGCCGGTGATGTGACCTAATTACTCCTATGGCGAACTTTACAACCCTCAAACCGCCGGCCACCGGCACAGCCATCACGCGCAAGAATGGCCGCCTCGTCGTGCCCGACGATCCCATTATTCCTTTTATTGAAGGAGATGGCACCGGGCCCGACATCTGGCGCGCCAGCGTGCGCGTGTTCGATGCCGCGGTGCAGAAAGCATATGGCGGCAAGCGCCGGCTGGCCTGGCTCGAAGTGTATGCGGGGGAGAAGAGCTTCAAGGAATTCAACACGTGGTTGCCCGACGACACGATCGAAGCCTTCCGCGAGTATTACGTCGGCATCAAGGGACCGCTGACGACGCCGGTCGGTGGCGGGATCCGGTCACTGAACGTCGCGCTGCGTCAACTCCTTGACCTGTTCGTCTGCCTCCGGCCGGTGCGCTGGTATCGCGGCGTTCCGTCGCCGGTGAAGCATCCGGAGAAGGTCGACGTGGTGATCTTCCGCGAGAACACCGAAGACATCTACGCGGGCATCGAATACGCCGCCGGTACGCCGGAAGCGCAGAAGCTGCTCGATTTCTTCGCGAAGGAGTTTCCGAAGGAATTCAAGAAGATCCGGTTTGGCAGCGCCGACGCGGCGGCGGGCTGGCAGAAAGCGCTCGAGGAGATCGGCGCGCCGCATCGCGAGGCGCCGGTTCAGGTTGGACTCGGCCTCAAGCCAATCAGTTATCTCGGCTCGGAGCGGCTGATCCACAGCGCGATCAGCTATGCCATCCAGGCCAAGCGCAAAAGCGTCACGCTCGTCCACAAAGGGAACATCATGAAATTCACCGAAGGGGCGTTTCGCGACTGGGGCTACCAGATCGCGAAGCAGATCTTCGGTGCGGTGGAGATCGACGGCGGTCCGTGGTGCCGCATCCCGGAAGGGAAACCGGGCGCCGGCATCGTGATCAAGGATGCGATTGCCGACATCACGCTGCAGCAGGTGCTCACGCGCCCCGACGAGTTCGACGTCATCGCCACCCCCAACCTCAACGGCGATTACCTGTCGGACGCGCTCGCCGCGCAGGTCGGCGGCATCGGCATCGCGCCAGGCGGCAATATCAACTACGTCACCGGCCACGCGATCTTCGAAGCCACACACGGCACCGCGCCAAAGTACGCGCAACAGGACAAGGTGAATCCGGGTTCCGTGATTCTTTCCGGCGAGATGATGCTGCGTCACCTCGGCTGGCAGGAGGCCGCGGACCTCGTGGTCAAGGGAATGGATGCCGCCATTTCCGCGAAGACGGTGACGTATGACTTCGCGCGGTTGATGGAGGGGGCGAAGGAAGTGAAGACGTCCCAGTTCGCAGACGCGATTATCGCGAATATGTAGCGGCCGGCGGCTGGCGGCTGGATTCAGGTTTCGCAGACGAGCGATGAGGATGCATGAATCGTAAAGTGACGGTTGTAGGGGGCGCCGGCAACGTTGGCGCTACGGTGGCGCGTGCGATTGCCGACAAGGAGCTGGCCGACGTCGTTATCATCGACATCGCGGACAGCAAGGCGGCGGGCATCGGGCTCGACATGCTCGAGGCGTGTCCGATCGAAGGTTCCGACGCGCGCGTCGTCGGCTACGGCGCCAATGACGAGGGGTGGGCCCAGACGGCGAACTCCGACGTGGTCGTGATTACGTCCGGCGTTCCGCGCAAGCCCGGCATGAGCCGCGACGATCTGCTGAACGTCAACTTCAAGATTATGCAGTCGGTGACCGAGCAGATTGTCCGCTATTCGCCGAAGACGATCATCGTCCCCGTCGCCAATCCGCTGGACGCGATGTGCCAGGCGGTGTACCGGCTGAGCAAGTTCCCGCGCGAACGCGTGATCGGCATGGCGGGCGTCCTCGACTCGGCCCGCATGCGGACCTTCATCGCAATGGAGACCGGCGTCTCGGTCGAGAACATTCACGCGTTCGTGCTCGGCGGCCACGGCGACACGATGGTGCCGCTCGCGCGCTACTCGACGATCGCGGGCATTCCGCTGCCGGATTATCCGGGCATGACCGCGGAGAAGATCGCCGCGATCAGCAAACGCACCGCCGACGGCGGTGCCGAGATCACGAAACTGGTTGGCACGAGCGCCTGGTATGCGCCCGGTTCCGCGGCGGCCGAGATGGTCGAGATCATTCTGAAGGACAAGAAGAAGATCGTGCCGTGCTCGGTGTTTCTGCAGGGCGAGTACGGCATCAGCGACCTCTTCGTCGGTGTCCCGGTCAAGCTCGGTGCCCGGGGCGTCGAGCAGATCATTCAGATCAAGCTGACGCCGGAGGAGGACGCGGCGCTGAAGAAGTCGGCGGCGGCGGTGAAGGAGCTGACCGACGTCATAAAGGTCTGACGGTCACGCGACCGGGATGCGTGATCCGGGATCCGCAGTCCGGTGGTGCTGGCCTTTAGGCGTGTCTCGTCCTAGGACAAACGAGATGATCAGGTACGTCGTGCGCGCATTGTCGAGTGCGAGGGCTCTGACAGTTACTGCGGTCCTTACGCTGGCGCTTGGAATCGGCGGCGTGACCACGATGGCTTCCGTGATTGACGCCGCGCTGATCCGCAGCGTGCCATTTCCGCAACCCAACCGGTTGCTCGTCATCTGGCAGGGCGATCCGAACGATTCCTCTCGCATCTCGGAAGTCTCCCACCACACCTACAGGTTCTGGCGGTCGAAGGCGCGCAGCTTTACCGACATGGCGGTGATGGGATCGGTGAACTGGAGTTTCGATCTCGTCGGGCGCGGCGAACGGCGTGCCATTCCGTACGCTGCGGTATCGTCCAACTTCTTTCGTACGCTGGGCGTTCAGCCGGCGCTGGGCCGTGACTTTATCGAGGACGATGACAAGCACGGGGTGGGACGCGTGGTCATCGTCAGCCATGGCTTCTGGCAGTCGGCGCTCGGCGGAGACCCGCAGATCCTCGGTCAGGTGCTCACACTCGACGGCATTCCCCGGACCGTCGTCGGCGTGATGCCAGCGACATTCGAGTTCCCTCGCGGGGCGTCGATGTGGGCCCCTGTCGTGCCCGAGATTGCGGGTGTTCGAATCGGGCAGTTCGATGCACTGGAGGCGCCTGGGTTTGGCATCCTCTATGTGATCGCGCGGTTGACCGACCACGCGACAGCAGCGTCTGCGGCGCGCGAGCTGGCGTCGATAAACCGCGAGGATGCGGCTGCCCACGGGTATTTCGGAGTGATGCCGCGCGAAGTCACGACATCTCTTCGCGATTTCGTGAGCGACAACACGCGGTCCGGCCTCGTCGCCCTGAGTGCGACGTCCGCCGGAGTACTCCTGATCGCCTGCCTGAACACTTGCGCACTCCTCCTCATGCGCGTCTCTTCCGCGCGTCGCGCGTTTGCGATTCGAGCAGCCCTCGGCGCAAGTCGCTGGCGAATCGTGCGGGAGGAGCTTGCCGTTGCCGCCTCGCTGAGCGTCGTTGGCTCGATCCTCGGGGCGCTTGTCGCGGCCGCGGCGGTCCGGGGCATTCAGGCGCTGGCCCCTCCCGGAGCGGCGCTGCTCGAGCGCGCCAGCGTCGATCGGCGAGCACTTTGCGCGGCGATCGTCACGTGCGCGATCGCGACCCTTGTGTGCGGCGTCATGCCTGCGTTCCGGGCAGCCCACGCCCTGTCCGGCGCCCTGAGCGGCAGGTCCACCGCGTCGGCCGGCACGAACCGGTTCCGCAGCGTCCTGACGGTGGTGCAGGTTGCACTGGCCGTCGTGGTGCTGCTGCTGTCCGGTCTTGCCGTTCGAAGCGCACAGAACATTCGTGCTCTGGACCTGGGATTCGATCCGGACCATTTAGTGACGTTCCGCGTCTCTGTGCCCGATCTCGACCGTCAGCGGCAGCAGCAATTCTCCCGTCATTTGATTACCGCCATTCGCAGCCTGCGGGACGTGCAGAGCGCGGCGGCAGTTTCACTCATCCCTTTGCAGCTCGGGCTGATTGGCAGCGACATGTCCTACTTGGTGGAGGGGCAGCGGCCTTTCCCCGCATTGGATACGCAGAAAAACCCGATTGTCGTGATGGAAACGGTCACTCCTGGTTACTTCGCCGCGATGCATACGCCGCTCCTGCGGGGCAGGGATTTCACTGAGGACGACGACGAACGGGCGCCGCGAGTGGTGATAGTCAGCGCGGGCATGGCGCGGGCCGTTTGGCCGGGACAGGATCCGCTGGGCAAGCGGCTCCAACTCGACAGCGTTCCAGCAGGTACGCCGGAAGCACAGCGCTGGTCGACCGTCGTGGGTGTGGTAGGAGACATTCGGTACCGCGGGGTGATCGACGAGCGTCCCGATCTCTACGAACCGTACTCACAGGCCTCCGATGGGGTGCCGCACGTCATCATCAGGAGCGCGTCAGCGCTGTCACCACTCGCCGGCGCTGTTGGCGATGTTGCACGCCGATTGGATCCGCGGTCACAAGTCGACGCCATCGAACCGATGAACGCCGTGATCGCGCGGGCGACGGCGTCGTGGACGTTCAACATGTGGATGTTCTCCGTCCTCGGCGCAACCGGTCTCCTGCTGGCAGCAATTGGCCTGTACGGCGTGCTCGCTTACTTCGTAGGAGCGCGTGCGCGCGAGCTGGCCATACGTGTGGCGCTGGGCGCAACACCGCTGCGGATGTGCCTGTCGGTGCTGCGGCGTGCTGCGGTACTTACAGCCTGCGGCCTGCTCGCGGGGATCGCGGTGGGTGTCGGAGCCGGAGGTGCCGCCGAGCGACTGGTGTACGGTGTGCGGCCGCTCGAAACAGATCTCGTCGTGCTCGTGTGTCTGGTCCTGCTTGCGGCTGCCGCGCTTGCTGCCTACGTGCCGGCGCAACGCGCCATGGCCGCCGACCCCGCGACTGTTCTCCGCAGCGAGTAGCGTGAGTCAGCGCTTCCGTTCGTCGACGTGGACGATGACCGCGAGGCGCTCGGTTCCGCGCAGAATTCCCACGCGCGCACGAGAGCCGATGCGCTCGTCGGTCAACGCACGGTGGAGATCGTCGAGGCTGCCGATGATCGAGTCGTCCAGCGACACAATCAAATCTCCATCCTTCACCCCGGCGCGCGCGGCCGGTGCATTCGGCTCGACAGACGTCACCAGGACAGCGTGGTCCTGGGAGAGCTGGTGATAGCGCGTCACGCGGCGCAGCAGCGGCACGGTCTGCCCGGCGATGCCGAGATACCCCCGCCGCACGCGTCCGTCGCGCAGCAGCGCGGGAACGACCAGCATCGCGGTGCTGATCGGGACTGCGAAACTGAGTCCCTGACCTCCAGCGATGATTGCCGTGTTGACCCCGACGACGGCGCCGTTGCTCGCGACGAGCGGTCCGCCGGAGTTCCCCGGGTTGAGCGCGGCGTCCGTCTGAATCACCTGCTCGATGAGTCTGCCCGAGCGTGAGCGGAGCGATCGTCCGAGCGCGCTGACCACGCCCGCCGTGACCGTGTGCTGGAAGCCATACGGGTTGCCAATCGCCACGACGAGCTGACCGGGGCGCAGGCGCGTCGAATCGCCGAGCAACGCCGCCTTCAGGTCGTCGGCGGTAATGCGGATGACGGCGAGATCCGTGTCGGGGTCGTGACCGACGATGTCGGCCGGACATTCGCGTCCGTCCGGCAGCGTGACGTCGACCCTTTCTGCCTGGTCGACGACGTGGCTATTGGTGAGAATCAGGCCATCGTCCGCAAAGACGAAGCCCGAACCGGAGCCCGCGTTGTCGCGGCCGCGGGCGCCGGCTCCGCCGTGACCGACGCTGATGCTGACGACAGAGGGGGCAACAGCGTCAACCACGCGCGTCACCGCGCGTGAGTATTCGTCGAAGAGATAGTCGTCCGAGCGGAGCGGAGGGAACGCAACCATACCGCTAAGACGCAGCGCTGAGACCCTGCGGATCCCGGCAAGGCGAGGTCAGACCCGTGGTCTGACCCCGTCTTGGTGTTTCTACTGCGCACGCAGCGCGAGCAACGGGTCCACCCGAGTCGCGCGGCGTGCCGGCAGGTAAGCGGCCACGAATCCAACAGTTAGGAGCAGCAGCGTCGCGCCGGCAAACGAGATTGGATCTGCAGGCCTCACATTGAAGAGGAAGCTCTGGATCAGCCGGACCGTTGCCACGGCGCCAATCGCGCCAATGGCGAGCCCGATCAGCATGGCTTTCATGGCCGAGCCGATCGCCAACTGCAACACGCTCCGGGCATCGGCGCCGAGCGCCATGCGGATCCCGATCTCCTGCGTGCGTTGCGCGACTGACTGCGACAGCACGCCGTAGATGCCGGTTGCTGCGAGGACGAGCGCGATCGCCGCAAAGGTTCCAAGCACCATCAGCATGAAACGCCGGTCGGCAACGGATGCATCGACCACGTGTTCGAGTGTCGAGAGCTCAACGGGAACGTCGGGATCGAAATCGCGCACTGCCTGGCGAACCGCGACGGCCAGCGTGTTCTGTTGTGCGCTGTTTGCGGTTCGGATCACCGCGGTCATCTTCCACCGGGTGCGGAACGGCTGCTGGTAGGCGCAGACGAACACTTCCGGCGCAGCTGCCCGGACCAGCGAACGATGATGCACGTCGCCGACGACGCCGACGATTGTGAAGACGGGGTTCACAGGATCCATTCCGGCGTAGTTGAAGCGCACGCCTATCGGATTTCGAGCGGCCAGATACTGGCGGACGAACGCTTCGTTCACTACCGCTGACGGCGGGTGGCCGGGTCGATCGCTGTCATCCAACGTGCGTCCCTGCACGACGCGGACTCCGAGTGCTTCGAGATAGCCGGGCGTCGCGACGCGATAGCCGGCGGAGGCGGTGTATCCCGAGGTCATTCCGCCTGAATCTTCGAACCGGAGCCCCCCACCGAAGTCACCGCCCGCGAGCGGCATCTGGTTGACCGCGCCGGCGGCGGCGACGCCCGGGATCTGCCGGATGCGCTCGAGCAGGCCCTCATAGAACATTGCCGCCCTCGGCGCATCCGGATACTTCGTCCCGGGAATTGCCATCGTCGCGGTGATTGCGCCGGACGTTTCGAATCCGCGCTCGACCGACATGACGTTGGCGAAGCTATGAAGCAGCAGAGAGGACCCGACCAGCAGAATCACGGCGATCGCGACCTCTGATGCGACCAGTATGGCGCGCACGCGCGCCCGGGTTGGAGCCGAGCTGCCACGCCCCCCTTGCGCCAGTACCTCCGGCAAGTCCGCCCGCGAAGCCTGCAGCGACGGAATGAGGCCGAAGAGCAGCGGCGTGACGATCGCCAGCGCGACAGTGAACAGCAGCACGCGCGCATCGAGCACGATGCCGGCGGTCCGCGGGACCGCGACCGCGTTCAGGGCGAGCAGCGCGGGAACGAGCCATTGTGCGAGAAGCAACCCGGTCACTGCGGCCAGTGTTCCAATAAGGAGGCTTTCGATCAGGAGCTGGCGCACGAGACGGAGTCGTGCGGCGCCAAGCGCGGCACGCACGGCGAGCTCCATCCGCCGCTCTTCTCCGCGCGCCAGCATCGTCGCAGCCACGTTGGCGCACGCGATCAGCAGCACCAGTCCCACGGCTCCGAGCAGCAGAAGCAGCATGTCGCGCGACCCCGAGGTCAGCGCGTCCCGCAGCGGCACCGTGGCCACGGCGACGGCGTTCTCGTCGCTGCCATACTGTTGCTTCAACTGCGCCGCTATGGCATTCATCTCCGCGGCCGCCTGCGTCACGGAGACGCCTGCTTTCAAACGGCCTGCGACCGAGTAATTGTGTGCGGTGCGTGACGTGTCGTCCCCGAAAAGTTCCGCGGGTGCCCACAGATCCGCGCCAGCTGGATAGGCAAATCCGGCCGGCATGACGCCGACGACCTGCGCGCTCATGCCGGCGATGATGATTCGCAGCCGCGACAGATCGGTCTGGGCGCCAAGCGTGTCCTGCCAGAATCGATGAGTGACGACGACGGCCGGCATGCCGCCTTCGCGCATCTCTTCCGCGACGAAAGTCCGGCCGATGGCTGGGGCGACGCCGAATACGCGGAAGAACCCGTCGCTGACGGCATACCCCTCTGCGAACACGGCTTCCCGGCCGCCGAGCACCGCTTCGGTGCCGCCCGAGTACACGGCCATCGCGTCGAAGCTCCGGGCGCGCTCGCGCCAGTCGACGAAATTCGGATGCGATACGTCGATCCTGTTGCCGCGTTCGGTCTGCTCGGACAGCAGAACGATTCGACCGGCATCCGGGTAAGGCAGCGCGCGAAGCAGAACGCCGTTGACGACGCTGAAGATGGCGGTATTCGCGCCGATGCCAAGGCCGAGCGTCAGTACCGCCACGGCCGTAAAGGCCGGACGTTTGAGGAGAGAGCGGACGGCGTATTTCAGGTCGGTCATGGCCCGCTATTCTCTTTGCACCAGCATCGCCTTGAAGTACTCGCGATTCATCCGGGCGATGTTGGTAATCGGGATCTCCTTCGGACAGACTGCCTCGCATTCACCTTCATTCGAGCAGCTGCCGAACCCTTCGCCGTCGTGGCGCTCCACCATGCGCACGACCCGCGCGTAGCGCTCGATCTGCCCCTGCGGCAACAGGGCGAGATGGCTGATCTTGGCAGACGCGAACAGCGCCGCCGACGCATTCTTGCACGCCGCGACGCAGGCGCCGCAGCCAATACACGCGGCCGAATCCATGGCCTTGTCGGCGATCGTCTTTGCGACGAGGATCGCGTTGCCGTCCTGTGCGCCGCCGACGTTGACCGACGTGTAGCCGCCGGCCTGGATAATCCGATCGAGCGCGCTGCGATCGACGACGAGATCCTTGATCACGGGGAACGCCCGCGCGCGCCACGGTTCCAGTGTCAGCGACTCGCCGTCCTTGAACCGCCGCATGTGAAGCTGGCAGACCGTCGTGCCAGGATCCGGACCGTGGGGGATGCCGCCAACGAGAAATCCGCACGCGCCGCAGATGCCTTCCCGGCAATCGGAGTCGAAGGCAATCGGATCCTCGCCCTTCGCAATCAGTCCCTCGTTGATTCCGTCGAGCATCTCGAGGAACGACATGTCTGGTGACACGTCGGACGCGGCGTACTCGACAAACCGCCCGGGTTGAGTCGGCCCGGCCTGCCGCCAAACTTTTAGATTGATGCGCATAGCTGATAGCTGACAGCTGACAGCTGATAACTCATTTGTAACTCCGTTGCGTCGGCTTGACGTACTCGAAGTTGAGCGGCTCCTTGTGCAGCCTCGGCTCTTTGCCCAGACCTTGGAATTCCCACGCCGCCACATACGAGAACTTCACGTCGTCGCGAAGCGCCTCGCCGTCCGGCGTCTGGCTTTCTTCGCGAAAATGACCGCCACACGACTCGGTGCGGTGCAGCGCATCGAGCGTCAACAGCTCGGCGAACTCGAGGTAGTCGGCGACGCGCCCGGCGTACTCGAGGTTCTTGTTCAGATTGTTCTTCGGGCCCGGCACCGACACGTTCTGCCAGAACTCTTCGCGGAGCTGCGGAATGCGTGCGAGCGCCTTTCTGAGTCCTGCTTCGTTCCGCGCCATGCCGACCTCGTCCCAGAGCAGGGCACCCAGCTCGCGGTGGAGTTGACGCGGCGTCTTCGATCCCTTCACGGACAGGAGTCGATCGATGCCCGATTGCACGGCGGCTTCCGATTCCCTGAAGGCGTCATCTTCGGTCGTGACGGCGGGAAACGACGTGCCGCCGAGGTAACTGGCCAGCGTGTAGGGAATGACGAAGTACCCGTCCGCGAGCCCCTGCATCAGTGCGCTCGCCCCGAGGCGGTTCGCGCCGTGGTCGGAGAAGTTCGCCTCACCGAGCACGTGGAGCCCGGGGATCGTGCTCATCAGGTTGTAGTCAACCCAGAGCCCGCCCATCGTGTAGTGGATCGCCGGGTAAATCCGCATCGGCACCCTGTACGGATCCTCGTCGGTGATCTTCGTGTACATGTCGAAGAGGTTGCCGTAGCGGCCGCGGATGACGTCGACGCCGAGGCGCTTGATGGCGTCCGCGAAATCCAGGTAGACGGCGAGCCCGCTGTCGCCCACGCCGCGGCCTTCGTCGCAGACCGCCTTTGCATTACGGGAGGCGACATCACGCGGCACCAGATTGCCGAAGCTCGGATAGCGCCGCTCGAGGTAGTAGTCGCGCTCCGCTTCGGGGATCTGTTCAGGACGGCGCTTGTCGCTCTTGTTCTTCGGCACCCACACGCGTCCGTCATTGCGAAGGCTTTCGCTCATCAGCGTCAGCTTCGACTGGTGCGAGCCGGACACCGGAATGCACGTCGGGTGAATCTGCGTGTAACAGGGATTGGCGAAGAAAGCGCCGCGCTTGTGGGCGCGCCACGATGCGGTGACGTTCGAGTTCACCGCGTTGGTCGACAGGTAATATGCGGTGCCGTAGCCCCCCGTGCAGAGCAGCACCGCGTGGGCCGCGTAGCGCTCGATCGCGCCGGTCACCAGGTTGCGCGTCACGATGCCGCGCGCCTGTCCGTTGATCACGACCAGATCGAGCATTTCGCGATTCGCGAACGCCTTGACGGTACCTTTCTCGACCTGACGCATCATCGATTGATACGCGCCCAGCAACAGCTGCTGGCCGGTCTGACCCCGCGCGTAGAAGGTGCGCGAGACCTGCGCCCCGCCGAACGACCGGTTGTCGAGCAGTCCGCCGTACTCGCGCGCGAACGGCACGCCCTGCGCGACGCACTGATCGATGATGTTGACGCTCAGCTGGGCGAGCCGGTAGACGTTGGCCTCGCGCGATCGGTAGTCCCCGCCTTTGACGGTGTCGTAGAACAACCGCTGAATGCTGTCGCCGTCATTCTGGTAGTTCTTCGCCGCGTTGATGCCCCCTTGCGCGGCGATGCTGTGCGCGCGCCGCGGGCTGTCCTGGATGCAGAAGCTCAAAACGTTGTAACCGAGCTCCCCAAGCGAGGAGGCGGCCGACGCCCCCGCCAGTCCGGTGCCGACGATGATGATGGTGTACTTCCGCCGATTGGCCGGGTTGACGAGCTTCGATTCGAAACGATGCCGGTCCCATTTGTCCGCCAGCGGACCGCTGGGAACCTTCGAGTCAAGCGGCATGGCAAGAATTGCCGGTTGGCGATTGCTGATTGCTGAATTCATTGCGTCAGAAACACCCAAATCGGGATCATCGCGAGTCCGGCGCCAATCAGGATCGCGAACGCGACTCCCCATTGCGTGAGCCGGCGGGTATAGACCGGGTGATCGAAGCCGATCGACTGGAAGCCGCTCGAGATGCCATGCCGCAGATGCAGGCCGACGAGCAGCGTCGCGATCACATAGAACGCGACCCAGGCTGGCTGCGCGAATACTTCGTACTCCGTGCGCGCGAGATCGCGGACGGGATCGTCGCTGACGGTCTGATACCAGGCGCCGTATTTGAACTGCTTCACGTGCACGATGATGAACAGGAACACGATCAGCCCCGACCAGATCATCGTGGACGAGGCGAAGCTCTTGCGGCTGGTGTGGCCGGCAAAGCGTTTCTGGTCGTAGCCAATCGGCCGCGCCCGCCGGTTCGCGACGTAGTTCGTGACGGCTTTGTAGACGTGCAGCAGGAACACCACCAGCAGCGCGATCTCGATCGGGACAATCAGCGGATTCGAGATGAGCCGGTGCGAATACGTGTTGAAGATGTCGGGGCCGGCGAAGATGAGCGCGTTGCCCGCGAGATGAAGAATGAGATAGAGGAAAAGAAGAAGCCCGGTGAGTCCGATGAGAAGCTTGGTTCCGACCGAGGAGGAAAAGAGCCGACGAAACGTGGGCATCAACTGAACTCCGACATCCGATCAATTGTACTTGTGGAGTTCTGAGCGGCGCAACCGGGCACATGGCTAAGACAGCCGCTGCCACGCTGAACGCGCTGACGGCTTTCAACACGAAGAACACGAAGAAACGAAGAACACGAAGGAGGTGCGAAGTAGGGAGGAAGACGGAAGAACAGTGGAGTGCAAGACACGCCGCCAAGATGCGACGGGCCGGACGGCGGCCTCCGGCCGCCGTATCGAGTGCGCACTGAGATCCGGCAACACAAACGCCATACGGAGCACGAGGCGCTTGTGTTTCCGGATCTCAGTGCGCGCTCCACCGCGCGAAGCGCGGTCCGGCCCGTCGGATCCTGGCGGCGCAGTGTGACGCCTCTTCGTGACTTCGTACCTTCGTGTCTTCGCGCGAACAGCTGTGGGCTCGTCGCAGCGTGACTGCGTACAGCGTTGATTGATCCCCCGTCGCTTGATTCATCTGCACACCCCGGCACATGATTAACAGGATCGGTCATGAAAATTCACGAGTATCAAGCGAAGGCGATCCTCGCGCGGCATGGGGTGCCGGTACCGAAGGGTGAAGTCGTCACCAGCGGCGCCGAGGCGGCCGAAGCGGTCAAGCACCTCGGTGGCGGCACCGTCGTTGTCAAGGCGCAGATCCATGCCGGGGGCCGAGGGAAGGGAGGCGGCGTCAAAGTAGTGAAGGGACCAGACGAGGCCGCCCGCACCGCGACGCAGATGATCGGGATGCGCCTGGTCACCTACCAGACGGGCCCATCCGGGCAGATTGTGCAGCGCGTGCTCGTCGAGCAGGGGTTGAAGATTCAGCGGGAGCTGTATCTCGGACTCGTGCTCGATCGCTCGACGGAGCGGCCCGTGTTGATGGTGAGCCGCGAGGGCGGCGTCGAGATCGAAAAAGTCGCCCACGAAACGCCCGAGCGTATCTTCAAGGAGCACGTCTACCCGGGCGTGGGCCTCAGCGCGTACCAGACGCGCAAGCTGGCGTTCGCATTGGGGCTCGAAGGGGCCCAGATCGGCCAGGCCGCGAAGTTCATGACGGCGGTATACCACGCGTTCACCGCCACCGACGCGTCGCTGATCGAGATCAACCCGTTGATCGTGACCGAGGACGGGAGTCTCCTGGCGCTCGACGCCAAGATGAACTTCGACGACAACGCGCTCTATCGCCATCCGGACATCAAGGATCTCCGCGATTTGAGCGAAGAGGAGCCGCTCGAAGTCGAGGCGTCGAAGTACTCGCTGAACTACATCAAACTCGATGGTTCCATCGGCTGCATGGTCAATGGCGCCGGCCTGGCGATGGCGACGATGGACATCATCAAGCTGGCGGGAGGGGAGCCGGCCAACTTCCTGGATGTCGGTGGCGGGGCCAACGCGGAGCAGATCAAGAACGCATTCCGCATCCTGATGTCGGACAAGAGCGTCACCGCTGTGCTCATCAATATCTTCGGCGGCATCCTGCGCTGCGACATCCTGGCCGAAGGGGTGATTGCCGCGGTCAAGGATCTTGGCGTCCCGGTCCCGATCGTCATCCGCATGGAAGGCACGAACGTCGAAAAAGGAAAACAGATGCTGCGGGAGAGCGGGCTGAACTTCACGACGGCCGACACGATGAGCGAAGCCGCGGCGCGCGTGGTCGCGCTGGCCAAATAGCCATGGCCGTACTGATCGACAGAAATACGCGCCTGATCGTCCAGGGGCTGACCGGCAAGGAAGGCACGTTCCACGCGAAGCAGGCTGCCGAGTACGGCACCAAAGTGGTCGGCGGCGTGACGCCCGGAAAAGGGGGCACCACACACGAGGGCTGGCCGGTGTTCAACACGGTCGACGACGCGGTGCGTGAGACCGGGGCGAACGCGACGGTCATCTTCGTTCCGCCGCCGTTTGCGGCGGATGCCGTGATGGAGGCGGCCGATGCGGGTGTGCCGCTTGCGGTCTGCATTACCGAAGGCATCCCGACACTGGACATGATGCGGGCATTGACGATCGTGCGCGGCAGCCGGACCCGGCTGATTGGGCCGAACTGTCCCGGCCTGATCACCGCTGGGCAGGCGAAGGCCGGCATCATCCCGGGTCACATCTGTAAAGAAGGACGCGTCGGCGTCGTATCGAAAAGCGGCACGCTCACCTACGAGGCGATTCATCAGCTGACCAAGCTCGGACTCGGCCAGACGACGTGTATCGGGATCGGCGGCGACCCGTTAATCGGCACGAACTTCATCGACGCGCTGACCTTGTTCGCGGCCGACCCGGCCACCGAGGCGGTGGTCATGATTGGCGAAATCGGCGGCAATGCGGAAGAGGAAGCGGCCGCATTCATCGAGACGAGCTTCAAGAAGCCGGTTGTTGGTTTCATCGCCGGGCAGACGGCGCCTCCCGGGCGCCGGATGGGGCATGCCGGCGCGATTATTTCCGGCGGGAAGGGCACGGCGGCCGAGAAGATGGCGGCGCTCACCAAGGCCGGCGTCCACGTCGTGAAAAGTCCCGCGGATCTGGGCGCGGCGGTGAAAAGCGCCTTATAAATAGAAGAAGGGCCAATTTGGATCGGATCGTCAACGATTTCAGTATTCAGGTCGCGACGGTCAACGGATCCGGCAGTCAGACCGCCAATCTGGTACTCCTGCGCTCCATCTTCCAGATGGGGATCCCGGTGTCCGGGAAGAACATGTTCCCGTCGAACATCGCGGGGCTGCCCACCTGGTACACGATCCGCGCCAATAGCCAGGGGTATGTCGGGCGCAAGAAGGAGATTGATTTCCTCGTCGCCATGAACGTCGAGACGGCACGTGAAGACGTGTTGTCGCTCGAACCTGGTGCCGCGGTGCTCTACGACGAGCCGCTGAAGCTGCACGCGCTCCGCTCGGATCTGGTCTTCTATCCCGCTCCGTTCGACAAACTCGTCGCGGAGGTCTGCAAGGACGCGAAGCTGCGGCGTCTCGTCAAGAACATGATTTACGACGGCGTGCTGTCCAAGCTGCTCGGGATCGAGGTCGCCGAGATGGAGCACGCGCTGCGCAGGCAGCTCGGCAAGAAGACGAAGGCGATCGAGCTGAATCTGGCCGCCCTGCACGCGGGGTTCGCGTACGCCGAACAGCACCTCACCAAACAGGATCCGTACTGGGTCGAGCGGGCGGACAAGACCGCAGGCATGATCCTGATCGAGGGTAATGCCGCCGCGGCGATCGGAGCCATGATGGCCGGGGTGACGGTCGTCTCCTGGTATCCGATCACGCCATCGTCGTCACTGCCGGAGTCGCTCATCGGGTACATGAAGAAGTACCGCGTCGACAAGCAGACCGGAAAAGCGACGTTCGCGATCGTGCAGGCGGAGGACGAGATTGCGGCGATCGGCATGGTTCTCGGTGCGGGATGGGCTGGCGCGCGGGCGATGACGTCGACGTCCGGGCCGGGGATATCACTGATGTCCGAGTTCGCCGGGCTCGCCTACTACGCGGAGGTGCCAGGCGTCGTGTTCGACATCCAGCGTGTTGGACCGTCGACCGGCTTGCCGACCCGGACGGCGCAGGGGGACATCCTCAAGACCGCGATGCTCTCGCATGGCGACACGAAGCACATTTTGTTGATCCCCGCCTCGGTCGAGGAGTGCTACACGATGGCGATGGACGCGTTCGACCTCGCCGAACGGTTTCAAACGCTGGTGTTCGTGATGAGCGATCTCGATCTGGCGATGAACACCTGGATGTCGACCGCCTTCAGGTATCCCGAAGACTCGATCGATCGCGGAAAAGTGCTGGACGCCGCGACGTTGAAGCGCATCGGGGAATGGGGACGCTACCGCGACGTCGATGACGACGGCATTCCCTATCGCACGATTCCCGGCGACGATATGCCGTCGTACTTCACGCGCGGGTCGGGCCACAACGAGAAGGGCCAGTACAGCGAGCGGCCAGACGATTACGTCAACAACATGCACCGGCTGGCGCGGAAGTTCGAGACCGCGCGCCGCCATGTCCCGCCGCCTGAGATCACCGACACGGCAGGCGCGGAGATTGGCATCATCGGCTTCGGCACCAGCCACTGGGCGATTGATGAGAGCCGCGCTCAGCTGGCGAGCGAGACGGGCACGAAAACGGGATATCTCCGGCTGCGCGCCTACCCCTTCACCCCGGCGCTCGCGGCGTTCATCCAGCGCTACCGGCGCATTTACGTCGTCGAGCAGAACCGCGACGCCCAGATGCTCAACCTGATGCGGCTGGAATTGCCGCCGGAGCAGATCGCCAGGCTCAGAAGCGTGCTGCACTTCAACGGCCTGCCAATCGATGCGCGCTCGATTACCGACGAGATCCTGATTCAGGAAGGCCGGAAGGAGCGTTCCGCGGTCCATGCGGCGGTATCGGCGGCGCTGGCCGCTGGAGGGGAGTAGTGTCCGCCTTCAGGCGGACCCACACATATGGCTGACAGAATTAATCGGATCGGCCTCGAAGTCACACCCTATCGCGGCGGGAAGACGACGCTGTGCGCCGGATGCGGGCACAACGCGATCTCGGAACGCATCATCGAGGCGTTCTTCGAGATGGGCGTCGACCCGCGCCAGGTCATCAAGCTGTCCGGGATCGGGTGTTCGAGCAAGAGCCCGGCGTACTTTCTCGGCGCCGCGCATGGGTTCAACGCGGTCCACGGCCGGATGCCGTCGGTCGGGACCGGCGCCATGCTCGCAAATCGCACGCTGCTGGCGATCGGCGTCAGCGGCGACGGCGACACCGGAGCCATCGGGATCGGTCAGTTCGTCCACCTGATGCGGCGCAACGTGCCGCTGATTTACATCATCGAGGACAACGGCTGCTACGGGCTCACCAAGGGACAGTTCTCGCCGACCGCGGACGTCGGCTCCGTTCTCAAGAACGGCGTCGTCAACGAGCTGACGCCGATCGATACGTGCGCGCTGGCCATCCAGCTCGGCGCGTCGTTCGTGGCGCGCTCGTTCTCCGGAGACAAGAAACAGCTGCTGGCGATCCTGAAAGCGTCGTTGAGCCACCGCGGCACCGCGCTCATCGACGTCATTTCGCCGTGCGTCACCTTCAACGATCACGAGGGGTCGACGAAGAGCTACGCCTATGCGAAGGACCACGACGAGCCGGTCGACGAGATCAGCTTCGTACCCTTCTTCGAGGACATCTCGATCGACTACGAGCCGGGCAGCACGACCGAAGTCCGGATGCACGACGGGTCGAAGCTGTATCTCAAGAAGGTCGCGGAGGATTACGATCCGACCGACAAGCTGACCGCGATTCGCGTCATTCATGAAGCCGCGCGGCGCGGCGAGTTTGCGACGGGGATCCTCTACATCGAGCCGGACAAGGATGACTTCGTCACTCTGTTGAACCTGGTCGACGAGCCGCTGGCGAAGCTGCCGCTGGATCGCGTCAGGCCAGGTCGAGAGGCTCTCGACGAAATCATGGAGTCGTTACGATGAGACTGAAGCTTGCCATTGCAATCATCGCGCTTCTCCAAGTCGTCGGGTTCGCCCAAGGCAAGCGCCCTCTCAACTCCGACGACATCTACAACCTGAAAGAAGTGCGCGACCCGCAGCGGTCCCCCGACGGCGGCTGGGTGGCCTACACGGTGACGCGCGCGATTAAAGATACGGATAAGAACGACACCGACGTCTGGATGGTCAGCTGGGACGGACAACAGCAGATTCAGGTGACCTCGACGCCGGAATCCGAATCGTCACCCCGCTGGAGTCCCGACGGCAAATACCTCGCGTTCCTGTCATCGCGGCAGGGATCGAAAGGCGCCCAGGTCTGGCTGCTGAACCGTGCCGGCGGGGAAGCGGTGAAGCTCACCGAGATCAAGGGTGGCATCTCGTCGTACGCGTGGTCGCCCGACAGCAAGCGCTTCGTGCTCGTCGTCGACGAGCCCGACCCGAGCGAAGCCGACAGCGATTCCGACAAGAAGGATGCGGACAAAGACAAGAAGACGCCCAAACCGATCGTCGTCGATCGCTATCACTTCAAGGCTGACATCAAGGGCTACTTGCGCGGGGAACGCTCGCACCTGCAGCTGTTCGACATTGCCACGAAGAAGGCGGAAGTATTGACGCCAGGGACTTTCGACGAGGGGACGCCGGTGTGGTCGCCGGACGGGTCGCAGATCGCGTTCATCCGGCGTCACGGGGACGGCGACATCGACAAGGCCCCGAACGAAGATCTTTTCGTGATCGAAGCGAAGGCTGGTGCGAAAGAGCGCCGCCTGACGACTACGGCGGCGGAAGAGTCGGGTCCGCCGGCGTGGAGTCCCGATGGGAAATCCATCGCCTATCTACTCGGCGACGAGCCGAAATATTCGGCGTACGACCAGAACCGTCTCGCGGTCATCCCCGCGGCTGGGGGCACGCCGCGTACGCTCACCGACGCGCTCGATCGTCCGGTGCGCGCGCCGCAGTGGGCGCCAGACGGCTCTATCCTTTTTACTGTCGTCGACGACCGCTCGGAGCACATCGCGAAGATCTCTGGTGCCGGCGGCAGGATCGAAACGTTGATTGCCGGCAGGCGCGTGGTTGGTAGCTTTTCAGCTCGTCCTGGAAGCGCTGACGGCGGCCTCGCGGTGATCGCGTCCACGCCCACCGAAGTCCCCGAGATCTACGCGCTCGATCCCTCGGCAAGCTCAGGGGGCACCCCTTCGCTAGGCTCAGCGCAGGCAAGCAAGCTCCGGCAGCTGTCGCACCAGAACGACGACTGGATCAAGAACGTCATGCTGGGGACGACCGAGGAGTTCACCTCGACGAGCAAGGACGGCACCGAGGTCCACGGGTTGGTCGTGAAGCCCGCGTCATTCCTGCCCGGCCGCAAGTATCCCGCGCTGCTGCGCATCCACGGCGGCCCCAACGGGCAGGACGCCAACGCCTTCAACTTCGAGCGCGAAATCTTTGCGGCGAATGGCTATGTCGTCGTCGCGGTGAACTACCGTGGCAGCAACGGCCGCGGCAGCGCGTATCAGAAGGCAATCTTCGCCGACTGGGGCAACAAGGAGGTCGTCGATCTTCTCGGCGCGATGGATTACGTGCAGAAGCTCGAGTACGTCGACGCCTCGCGCCTTGGCATCGGCGGCTGGAGCTATGGCGGGATTCTGACGAATTACACGATCGCCACCGACGGACGCTTCAAGGCGGCCATCAGCGGCGCGGGCAGCTCCAATCAGATCTCGATGTACGGCACCGACATGTACATCAACCAGTACGAGAGCGAGCTGGGACCGCCCTGGAAGAGCGAAGATCTGTGGGTAAAGCTGTCCTACCCCTTCTTCCACGCCGACCGGATTCACACGCCCACCCTGTTCATGGGTGGCGAGAAGGATTTCAACGTGCCGCTGCTCGGCAGCGAACAGATGTACCAGGCGCTGCGGAGCCTGGGCGTCGATACCCAGCTCGTGATCTACCCGAATCAGTTTCACGGGATCACGATCCCGAGCTACAAGAAGGATCGGCTCGACCGCTACGTCGCGTGGTACGACAAGTACCTCAAGACGACGACGACCACGACGGCCGCGGGCGGGAAGCGCTAGCCGCCTTCTGCCCCGTCGACGTTCGCGCCGATCGCGTCCTCGCAGATCGCGACCGCATCGTTGGGCATCCCCTGATCGTCCAGCGCCGGCGCGTTGCGGTTGCCTTCGTTTGGGTGATCGTCGGGACGGTCGCCCTCGACCGCGCCGAGATGATCTTCCGCGTCGCGTTCCGGTTCCGGTGTCCTGTTCGTATCCATCTGGCGTTCTCCGGGCGGCATGCGTCTTGTGCCTATAATGGGCGGATATGGAACGCACATTCGCCATTATCAAGCCCGACGCGGTGCGCGCGCGCGTCGCGGGCCGCATTATTCAGCGCATCGAACAAGAGGGATTCCAGATCCGTGCCATGCGCATGCTGAGCCTGTCGCAGAAGGAAGCGGAGGGCTTTTACGCCGTCCACCGCGAGCGCCCGTTCTTCCCGAGCCTGACTGCTTTCATGGCCTCTGGCCCGGCCATTGTCATGGCGCTCGAGGCGCCGGATGCCATAAGGAAGTGGCGCACGCTCATGGGCGCCACCGACCCGGCGAAGGCAGATGCCGGAACGCTGCGCAAGGAATTCGGCACGTCGATCGAGAACAACGCGACGCACGGATCGGATGCGGCGGAAACCGCCGCGTTCGAGCTCGGCTACTTCTTCAACGGTCTCGATTTCGCGCGTTAGCCACGTGGGGAAGGCGCTCGTCATCGCGGGGATCGTCATCGCCGGCATCGGCCTGCTCATGATGGCCGGACTCCCGATCGGGCGCCTGCCCGGCGACATCGTCATCCGCCGCGGCAACGGGACGTTCTATTTTCCGCTCGTCACCTCGATCCTGCTCAGTATCATTTTCACGCTCCTGCTCTCGATTCTGCGGCGCTAGCGCCGCGGACCCCTTCACGAAGGACACTGATGGCCATCAAGTCGGACAGGTGGATTAAACGCATGGCGCTCGAACACGGGATGATCGAGCCGTTCGAGGACCGCCAGGTGCGTGCCGGCGTGGTTTCGTTCGGCCTCTCGTCCTACGGCTACGACATCCGCGTCGCCGACGAGTTCAAGGTGTTCACGAACATCAACAACACCGTGATCGATCCGAAGAACTTCGACCCGCGATCGTTCGTCGACGTCAAGACCGACGTCTGCATCGTCCCGCCGAACTCGTTCGCGCTGGCCCGGACGATCGAGTACTTCCGCATCCCGCGCGACGTGCTCACGCTCTGTCTCGGGAAGTCCACCTACGCCCGCTGCGGGATCATCGTCAACGTCACGCCATTCGAGCCGGAATGGGAAGGCACGGTGACGCTGGAAATCTCGAACACGACACCGCTGCCGGCGCGGATCTACGCGAACGAAGGAATCGCGCAGGTGGTCTTCTTCCAGAGCGACGAGCCGTGCGAGATCTCCTACGCGGACAAGAAGGGGAAGTATCTGAAGCAGAAGGAAGTCACGCTGCCGAAGATCTGAGCGGTCGACCGGGGCTTGACGGCGCAGTTCAATTCAACTCAATCCGCACAATTTGTCAGTCCTGCCGATGAGGGGCGCCGGCGCCGCGCAACTCGGTCTTGCTCCCGCGGACGTCGCGTGGAAAAGCTGCGCCCTCCGCAACGCGGTCTGCGACCCGCGCTGGGCGGGGCCCCCGACGCGCATGCCTGCGCGTTGGGGTGCCTCGGTCCCCAACCCAGCGCGGCCATC